>NZ_JAUTWQ010000002.1:0-141082 GCF_046719735.1 Halobacillus rhizosphaerae | reverse complement strand
TTACCCTTACCTATTGACCTTCTATTAGCTGGTATACGTAAAGCCTTGACTTCGAAATAATAGCCTCAAATATATAGATCATCCATTCTGAAATATCAGGGTGATCCCTCCACATAACTGGGTGAGGAGAAGAATTCAATTCTTTTTATTCAACAATTGAATTCTTCGGGGGAAAGAATGAGGCAGAAATTAAAAAAGAAGCCACTATGGATTCCATAGTGGCTTCAAGTATCAGAATTAGGTTTTTTGTTTAAGCTTACGAACGTAAGCGGGATCAGGAGTTATGAATAACGTCTGCTGATGATCGTAAATAACGTATCCAGGTTTACCTCCTGATGGTTTTCTGACGTGCCTCACCTGAGTATAGTCGATGGGCACGGATGACGAGAGACTGGATTTACTAAAATTAGCAGCAAGCTGTGCAGCTTCGTAAAGAGTGTCTTCACTAGGCGCTTCCTGTTTAATAACCACATGAGAACCAGGGATATCTTTAGCGTGAAGCCATACATCGGACTTATTCGCCAGACGGTTGGTCAGGTAATCGTTTTGTTTGTTGTTACGCCCCACGTAGATTAATGTGCCATCTGAAGCTTCATAAGCATCTGGCTCTGGCTTCGTTGGTTTCTTTTTCTTTTTAGAAGAACTTGATTTCTTCTTCATATATCCTTCTTCTCTTAATTCTTCCCGAATTTCATCAATGTCCTGTTCTCTTGCAGATTCAACTTGTTGAATAAGCCGTTCCAGATAAGCAATTTCGTTTTCAGCTTTTTTGATCTCTTTCTGGACAACTTGTTTTGATTTTTTTAGTTTCTGGTACGTTTGAAAATAACTTTGGGCATTTTCGCTAGGTGTTTTATTTGGGTTTAATTCAATTTTGCGTTCCGACTGATCCGGGTCATAATAATCGGCAACGGTAACTTCTGAGTCGCCTGATTTGACGAGATGCATGTGTGCGGTAAGCAATTCTCCAGTACGCTGATAATCCTCAGCGGCTTCGGATTTCTTCAATGTTAGCTCGTGTTTCTTTATTTTTCGTATATTTTTATCCCGCTCATTCTTTAAGAATCGATAGAGGTCTCCTGCTTGCTGTTTCACTCTGTCGCGTTCTGCTTTTCCTGAGTAGAAAGCATCAAGCATCGCACTGACAGATTCAAATGTTTCAGCACGGCTGCCAAAGGCAAGCAAAGGCAGTACATAAAATTGTTCTTTTCGATCCCGGTAAACCTGAGGTTCGAAATCATAATTCAGAATTCTTTCTCTTACCTTCTCATAAGCATTTTTGTAAGCTTCTGCCCCTCCAAGATGTGCCTGATTGGCAATTTCTTTTGTCAGCATGGGAGAGAAACCCATAATGATAGACAGCAGCTGTTTATCCATTTTACCTGCATTAAAATCGAGCTTTTTAACAAGATCTTCAGGTTTTAGATCGACCGGACTGATTTTCCCTTGTTCCGGAGGCAATATATAGGGCTGTCCAGGCATTACGGTCCGGTGGCGATTCTGGGAAGGAGGCAGATGCTTAATGCTATCCAGGATGTGTCCTTCTTCCTCGTCGACTAAGATGATATTGGAATGTTTTCCCATAATTTCTATCATTAGTGTTTTAGTGGTCTCGTCGCCAATTTCATTTCTTGAACGGACCTTCAATTTAACTATCCGTTCCATGCTCACTTGTTCAATACTTTCGATAAACCCTCCGATTAAATGCTTTCGAAGAAGCATGCATAACATTGGCGGCTCTTTCGGGTTATGGTATTGATCCTCTGTTAAGTGTATTCGTGCATAGGATGGATGCGAAGATAATAGCAACGTTTGTTTTTCTCTGTGTTTTCTTACTGTGAATACCAGTTCGGTATCCGTTGGCTGATAAATTTTCATGACTCGCCCGGACGTTAGTTTTTCATTTAATTCATGGGTAATCGCCCGAGTAACAATTCCGTCAAATGACATGGCATTTCACCTCTCTAATGTTGTAGTATAGCACGGATTTCCGGTGAATCTCTAAATATATGGATGAGATTCTTTACAATGCTCGCTTTTCCTCATCATCATTTGATAAAATGAACATAGTAGCATAAAGATTTTAGCAGCTTGGAAGTGATTGGTATGGTAAAGAGTATGACAGGATACGGAAGAAAATCGCTTGATATGGAAGGAGTCCGGTTAAACGTAGAAATCCGCAGTGTTAATCATCGTTTTTTAGATATTTCTACTAAACTCCCCCGGGCGCTTTTATTTCTAGAAGAGAAGATGAAAAGTCAGATTAAAGAGTCTCTTGCCCGTGGCCGCATTGATCTGTTTGTTACTATTGAAGGTCAAGGGTTACTTACAAGGAAACTTGAAATTGACTGGGCAATCGTCGACCAGTATATCAGCCATTTACAGGATGTAAAGAAGCGGTACCAGTTGACGGGAGAAATCACAATTGATATGGTTACCAAGTTAGAGCATGTGTTTTCTGTTCAGGAAAAAGAGGGCGATATAGATGGATTACAAACCTCATTACTTGCGGCCGTGCAAGAATCTTTAAATCGAGTAATTGTAATGAGAAGCGAAGAAGGGGAAAGATTAAGGAAAGATCTCAGTTCGCGCTGTGAAACAATTCATGAGATCCTTCACAAACTAGAGGAGCGGCGGCCATTTGTCGTGGAAGAGTATAAGGAAAGAATTCGTTCAAGAATCGAAGCTTATACTCGTGAAGAGATGAACCCTGATGAATCAAGAGTCCTTCAGGAAGTGGGATTGTTAGCCGACAAAGGCGACGTCACTGAGGAATTAACCCGGTTAAACTCTCACCTTCAGCAATTCTTAAATACATTAACCATACAAGAATCTATCGGCCGGAGACTAGACTTCATTGTGCAGGAGATGCACCGTGAAGTGAACACGATCGGCTCAAAATCAAATGATAAGCAAATAACTGAAGGAGTAGTTTCCTTAAAGAGTGAAATAGAAAAATTGAAGGAACAAGTGCAAAATGTAGAATAACAATTGTGATTTCTCTTGTTTTTTTCATATAATAGAATTGGGAAAAGATAATCGTGTTTGTTAAAGGAGGAGTCACGCTTTGAGTTTAAGATTAATTAATATTGGATTTGGTAATGTTGTATCTGCGAACCGGATTATTTCCATAGTTTCTCCGGAGTCTGCACCCATTAAACGTATTATTACGGTCGCTCGTGATAATAATAAATTAGTAGACGCTACATACGGACGTCGCACACGCGCCGTTATTATAACTGATAGTGATCATGTGGTCCTTTCTGCTGTACAGCCTGAAACAGTTGGCCAGCGTGTGATCAGCAGTGATGAAATGTCAGATGAGAGTTAGGGAGGTCTTCTGAAGTGATAGATGAAAAGGGGATTTTATTTATTCTTTCCGGACCTTCCGGAGTAGGAAAAGGAACGGTTAGAAAAGCATTGTTTGATCAATCTACAGATTTGCGCTATTCCATTTCCATGACCACGAGAGAACCGCGTGAGGGAGAAGTGGATGGGCAGGATTATTTTTTTAAGTCCCGTGAGGAATTTGAGACACTGATCAGCGAAGGACAGCTGATTGAACATGCAGAATATGTTGGGAACTATTACGGTACACCTAGAGAGTATGTGGAGAAGACGATTGATGAAGGGAAAGACGTATTTTTAGAAATAGAAGTACAAGGGGCTCTTCAAGTTAGGGAGAATTTTCCGCAAGGAGTCTTTATCTTTCTAATTCCTCCGTCTCTTGAGGAACTTAAGGATCGAATAGTGAACAGAGGAACAGAAACGGCAGATAAAGTGAAGAATCGTTTACATGCTGCCAAAGAAGAGATAGACATGATGGATGCTTATGATTATGTGGTAGTTAACGATGAAATTGATCATGCTGTGAGTAAGGTTCAATCCATCGTGGTAAGTGAACATTGTAAGCGTGAGCGTGTGTCTCACCAATTTAAAAAAGCATTGGAGGTTGATTAATTATGATGCTCGAACCAAGTATTGATTCATTGCAGAAAAAGATTAAATCTAAGTACACTTTGGTGACACTGTCTGCACGAAGAGCTAGAGAATTGAAGCAGGGCAGTGCGCCTATGATTGATAATCCAACTTCTCACCAGCAAGTGGGAGTGGCTCTAGAAGAGATTCGTGATGGTAAGTTAGGATATACGTATTCTGATGAAATTCAGTCACGAACCGAAACTTTATAATCATCTGAGCTTCTAAATAATATTCCGGAAGAGCCGCGCTTAAAAGGTAAACAAGCGCGGCTCTTATTTATCAAATGTGAGGGTAAAGGAGAAGGGTACAATGTTAAAAGGAAAGAGATTGGTTTTAGGAGTCTCGGGAGGGATTGCCGCATATAAAGCTGCTGCCCTTACTAGTAAGCTGGTTCAGGCCGGAGCAGAAGTTAAAGTCATTATGACAGACAGCGCCCAGCAGTTTATAGCGCCAACAACATTTCAAGCTCTCTCACGGCAGCCTGTCTATACAGATACATTTGACGAAAAGGATTCTACTCAAATTCAGCACATTGACGTTGCGGATTGGGCCGATTTATTTGTGTTAGCCCCTGCTACAGCCAATCTTATAGGAAAGCTTGCTAACGGATTAGCGGATGATATGCTTTCGACGACTCTGCTTGCAACGGAAGCCCCTGTTTATATTGCCCCTGCAATGAATGTTCATATGTACAGTCATCCAGCCGTGCTAAGTAATATGCAAAAGCTGGATCAGTGGGGCTTCAATTTCATTGAACCCGGAGAAGGCTATCTTGCCTGCGGATATGTTGGCAAAGGACGGCTGGAAGAGCCTGAGAGTATTGTGAAACTGCTTGAGGAAGAAATGCAGAATAAGGTACTTGATGGTAAGAAAGTCTTAATTACCGCAGGTCCGACTCAGGAGAAAATTGATCCTGTACGCTACTTCACGAATCCATCTTCAGGTAAAATGGGGTTTGCCCTTGCGCGACAAGCTTTATCACTAGGAGCTGATGTCACTCTAGTTACAGGGCCTGTAAATTTAACTACCCCAAAAGGGATACGCCGAATAGATATTACCACAGCAGAAGAGATGTATGATCAGGTGTTAGAACATTATCATTCCAGTGATATTGTAATCAAAGCAGCTGCCGTAGCTGATTATCGTCCTAAGAAAACTTTCGAAAAGAAAATGAAAAAACAAGACGGTGACTATACAGTTGAAATGGAGAGAACGAGAGATATCCTCGCAGAATTAGGCAGAAGGAAGGAACATCAGTACTTGATAGGTTTTGCAGCTGAGACGAATGATGTGGAACAGTACGGAAGGCAAAAGCTTGAAAAGAAGAATCTTGATGCCATCGTCATTAATAATGTGTCGGAAGCAGGAACTGGTTTTGGACATGATACGAACTCTTCTCTATTCCTTACAAAGCGCGGCCGCGAAACTACGATGCCATTGACTTCTAAGGATGAACTCGCTAAACAGATTCTGAGGGAAGCGGTCAAAGAACTTGCAGGTGAAGAGGATTGAACTTTGCCAGAGTAATTGTAGATGTTGCTTCACAAAATACTGATCGCCCCTTTGACTATAAAATTCCCGAGAAATTTCAAGGGGTTGTTCAGCCGGGGATCCGGGTGATTGTTCCCTTTGGTCCCAGAAAAATCATGGGGTATGTGGTGGGACTGACCGACGAGAGTTCTTTTTCTAAAGTAAAGAATATTTCCGATTGCTTAGATGTTACGCCTGCCCTGACAGAAGAACTATTACAGCTAGGGAAATGGCTGTCTCATCAAACGCTCAGTTATTACATCTCTTGTTTACAAGTAATGCTTCCGCAAATCATGAAGGCCAAATACCGTAAAGAAATTTGGAAAATGACGGATGAACCGCTTGATTCTGAGTTAGAGCAGGTGTTTGATGGCCGTGCAGTCATGGAATATGAAGAATTTGAGAAATCGAACGTATCCATCCATCAACTAAGAAAACATATCCAGGATGGGGAAGTGGATGTTCATTATGAAGTGAAGAGCAGGGAAACTAAAAAAGTGACCCGTGTGATTGAACCAGGAGTAGATGAGTTTACGTTAATTGAAACCTTGGAAGACCTATCTAAACAAGCTGTAAAGCAGAGAAGGATAGTTGAATATTTCACGGAGCATAAAGAGCCGATTCCTAAAAAGCAGCTGCTTGAGACCCTGTCTACAACCTCCGCCTCTTTAAAGCCATTAATTGACCGCGGGGTACTAAAAGAATTCCAGCAGGAGATCTTTCGGGATCCTTATGAAAATCATCACTTCGAAAGAACGAAGCCATTTGCACTTACTGAAGAACAAGCGGCAGCAATCGAACCGATATTAAATACGATTCAGAAGCGCAGTCATGATGTTTTTCTTTTGCATGGGGTAACCGGAAGCGGGAAGACCGAAGTCTATTTGCAGTCCATTCAGCAAGTATTAAATGAAGGAAAAGAAGCCATTATGCTTGTTCCGGAAATTGCTTTAACCCCTCAGATGGTGGAACGTTTCAAAGGTCGGTTTGGTTCTAAAGTGGCCGTTCTCCACAGTGCTTTGTCCGCTGGTGAAAAGTATGATGAATGGAGAAAAATCCAACGCAAAGAAGTTCAGGTAGTAGTTGGAGCCCGTTCAGCTATTTTTGCACCTTTTACAAAGCTTGGCTTAATTATTATCGATGAAGAGCATGAGACCAGCTATAAACAAGAAGATCGCACCCGCTATCATGCACGTGATGTGGCTATTGAACGCGCAAAGAATCACCAATGCCCGGTAGTTCTCGGCAGTGCCACGCCTGCCCTGGAAACTTATGCAAGAGCCATTAAAGGCAATTACCAGCTGCTGTCATTGAAAAAGCGAATGAATAATGCAAAGATGCCGGACGTTGAATTAGTTGATATGAGGGAAGAACTTCACTCTGGGAATCGTTCGATGTTTTCTTTGGTTCTGAAAGAGAAATTAGAGGACAGATTGGCAAAAGGGGAGCAAGCGGTTTTGTTCTTAAATAGACGAGGGTTTTCTACATTTGTCATGTGCAGGGACTGCGGGCATGTAATGGAATGCCCACATTGTGATATTGCTCTCACCTACCATCGAAGGCAGGAGCGGTTAAAGTGCCACTATTGCTCGTATGAAGAAGCGGTACCGCAAAAATGCCCTGAATGTGAAAGTGAAACCATTCGCTATTTTGGAACAGGGACTCAGAAGGTAGAAGAAGTGTTGGAGCAATTAATCCCTGATGCCCGAGTATTAAGAATGGATGTAGATACTACAAGAAGAAAAGGTGCGCACGAACGAATCTTAAACCAATTTGGAAATAAGCAAGCTGATATCCTGCTTGGCACGCAAATGATTGCCAAAGGGCTGGATTTCGGGAATGTAACCCTAGTTGGGGTACTGGCAGCAGACTCATTATTAAATCTGCCTGATTTCCGAGCTGCTGAAAAGACTTTTCAGCTGATTACCCAAGTAAGCGGTCGTGCCGGGCGTCATGAAAAGCCAGGAGAGGTCATTGTCCAGACCTATACGCCAGAACATTACAGCATTGAGCTCGCGAGTACTTATGACTTCGAGGCTTTCTTTAACGAGGAAATGAAATTGCGTAAAGCATTTAATTATCCTCCTTATTATTTCTTAACGTTATTCACCATTTCCCATCCTAATCAGTTAAAAGTCCAAGAAGTTACTCAGAAGATCGTCCAATTTATGAAACAGAATCTTTCTGAGCAGTCTTATGTATTAGGACCCACTCCTTCAGCGCTTACCAGGATCAATAATAGATATCGCTATCAATGCATGGTAAAATACAAGAAGGAACCAGAGCAGCGGAAATTAGTTCAAAGGATTCTCCACTATTATGAAGAAGAAATGAAACAGGAAAATGGATTGCAGATAACGGTTGATTTTCAGCCCTATCAGCTGATGTAGAAAGGAGTCACTTCATCATGACAAGAATCGTATTTATGGGAACCCCGGATTTTGCAGTTCCTATCTTAGAGCAGCTAATGGAAGAGAATTATGAAGTCGTCTTGGCCGTTACTCAGCCGGACCGGCCTAAAGGCAGAAAAAAAGTGCTTACTCCTCCTCCAGTTAAGGAAGCAGCAGTAAAGTACGACATTCCTGTTTTCCAACCAGAGAAGATTAAAGATGAGTATGAAGAAGTTCTCAACTATCATCCCGACCTCATTGTTACCGCAGCATTCGGTCAAATACTGCCAGAAGCATTGTTGCAGGAGCCTCCCTTTGGTTGTATTAATATTCATGCATCCCTTTTGCCGGAACTGCGCGGCGGCGCTCCTATTCACTATGCTCTTCTGCAGGGGAAAGAGGAAACAGGTGTGACGATCATGTATATGGTCAAAAAACTGGATGCCGGAGATATGCTGGCCAGAACAGTCGTTCCGATAACGGATGAGGATCACGTCGGCAGCTTACATAATAAACTTTCGGCAGCAGGGGCGGAATTATTATCTCACACCCTCCCTCAGCTGCTATCAGGCAAGCTTAGCGGAGAGAAGCAAGAAGAATCAAAGGTAAGTTTTGCTTCTAATATTAAGCGTGAACAAGAGTTAATTGATTGGAATAAAGACCAGCAAGTTATCTATAATCACATTCGAGGTCTTCATCCCTGGCCAGTTGCTTTCACTTATTGGCGGGGCAAGCCTCTTAAAGTGTGGTGGGCAGAGAAAGCAGATGGTACTTTTCATAAAACCCCTGGCACGATTGTAAGCATAGAGGAAGATGGTTTTCTTGTGCAGACGGGCGAAGGAAAAGCAGTGAAAATCGTTGAACTTCAGCCATCAGGAAAAAAACGAATGAATGGTCAATCCTTTATTAACGGAGCCGGACAATCGCTGGAATTAGGAGAACGACTGGGGGAAGACCATGACTAAGTTTGTATTAAGGGAAACGGCACTCCATTTGCTTACTCGCATAGGGGAGCAGGGAGGATATAGTCATGTCCTCCTTGATCAGGAAATCAAAAAAAATAACCTATCGCGTAAAGATGGGGCGCTTTTAACCGAAATTGTCTATGGAACTCTTCAAAAGAGAGATTTAATTCATTACTATATTGAACCGTATATTGCTAAGCAGAAGAAGATGAAACCATGGCTGAAGTGGTTATTATATATGTCTGTCTATCAAATGAGGTTTCTAGAGCGTGTTCCCGATCATGCTGTTATCCATGAAGCAGTAGAAATTTCTAAAAAACGCGGACATAAAGGAGTGGCATCATTAACAAATGGTGTGCTTAGGAATGTTCAGCGAAATGGAGTGCATAATCCTTCCGAAATTTCTGACCCTCTAGAAAGACTTTCCATCCAGACAAGTCATCCGAAGTGGCTGGTGGAACGATGGGCGAAGCAGTATGGAATGGAAACAACCACCAAGATGTGTGAAGCCAATATGCATCATCTCCCTATGTCGGTTCGCGTACAGCCGTTGAGAATTTCGAGAGAAGACGCGATTGACCAATTAGAAAGTGATGGCTATCAAGTCAAATCAAGCGTTCTTTCTTCTCAAGGTGTGATCATAACAGAAGGTCAAATTCTTCATCATCCGCTATTCCTGGAGGGAAAGTTGAGTATTCAAGATCAAAGCTCGATGCTGGCAGCAGAAATGATGGATCTTAAGCCTGACTATACAGTGCTTGACGCATGCAGTGCCCCGGGAGGGAAAACGACACATATCGCGGAGAAAATGAACGATCAGGGTCGTGTCATGGCTTATGATTTACACAGTAAGAAGGCTAAACTTGTAAAAGAAAAAGCAGCCCAGCTTCAGTTATCCTCTATAACGGCACAACAAGCTGACTCCAGGCATTTACAGGATAAGCATCCTGAAGCATCCTTTGATCGCATTTTGCTTGATGCTCCTTGTTCGGGGCTCGGTGTGTTACGAGGTAAACCAGATATCAAGTATCATAAAAAAGAAGAAGATATCTTTTCCTTGCGCAGCATTCAGGATGAACTGCTTCATGAAGTGAGCGCATTGCTGAAACCAGGAGGGAAGATGGTATATAGTACTTGCACGGTAGACCGTCATGAAAATGAGGAAGCAGTTAAGTATTTCCTGACTCATCATCCAGATTTCAAGGTAGACCCTTCCTTTTCTGAGGAGCTTCCTGAACCGTTACAGAAATCCCAGGGGTTAAATGAGTATGGAATACAGCTATTCCCGCATCAATGGGATACAGATGGCTTCTTTTTGACTAGACTAGTGAAAACGGCAAGTGAATAAAAAAGCTTCTGTGATGCAAAAACTGTAGTTAAAGTATGTGATGAAGGGCATATGTTCCAGGGGAAGGACTTAAAAGATCAATCTTTCTCCTGGGTAGATTTGCGCGAACAAGCGTACCGAAGAAACGAGGTGAAACCATGAAGAGTTGCTTTTTAACAGACCAGGGTAAAGTTAGGAATCATAACGAAGATGCAGGCGGGGTTGTTACCAATGAAGCCGGTCAGACGCTTGCAGTGGTTGCAGATGGTATGGGAGGACACCGTGCAGGAGATGTTGCTAGCCAAATAGCAGCCTCTAAATTACATAATAAATGGCACGACGCCTCTTTATTAAATACTCCTGAACAGTCAGAAGCATGGTTGGCTCAAGCGATTCAGGAAGTCAATAAAGAGATTCATTCCTATGCAGAAACACATGAAGAATGTCAGGGAATGGGAACAACGATTGTGGCAGCGATTTGCACGAAATACTTTGCTACGATTGCTCATATAGGAGACAGCCGTTGTTATCTTGCTAATTCTTATGGGTTTAAGCAAGTGACAGAGGATCATTCACTCGTCAATGAGCTTGTTCGGTCCGGACAGATCACAGCTGAACAAGCAGAACACCATCCAAGGAAGAATGTACTGTTGAAAGCTTTAGGAACGGAAAATGCCATTCAGGCAGACATTAAAACGTTTAGTTTTGAGCAGGATGACCGTCTGCTTCTATGTTCAGATGGTCTTACTAATAAAGTTAACGAGGAAGAACTAACTGAATTAAAGGAGTACGAAGGGGATTGGACGGTTTTCTGCCAGAAACTTATTGATCAGGCAAATGAACGTGGTGGAGAAGATAATATTACGTTAGTAGTCGTTCATTATTCAGGTACAGAGGAGAAGGAAGGTGCGGATGAATGCTAAGTAACCGTCTCCTTAATGAACGTTACAAAATTCAGGAGATGATCGGCGGCGGAGGAATGGCTAATGTTTATTTGGGCCATGATATTATTCTTGATCGTGAAGTTGCCATTAAGGTTTTACGCCTTGAATATGGTAACGATGAGGAATTTATCGCAAGATTTCACCGCGAAGCTCATTCTGCAACCTCTCTTTCTCACCCTAATATCGTGAATATTTTTGATGTGGGGGAAGAAGATGATATTTATTTCATGGTAATGGAATATGTCGATGGAATGACAATCAAACAATACATACAGCACCATAGCCCCATCGATGTAGCTGAAGCGATTGATATTACTCTGCAAATAACATCCGCAATCTCTCATGCTCATGACAATGATATTGTTCACCGGGATATTAAGCCTCAGAATATATTAATCGATCATTACGGACATGTGAAAGTCACTGATTTTGGGATAGCAATGGCTCTTAGTGCGACAGCGCTTACTCAAACCAATTCTGTGCTAGGCTCCGTCCACTATTTGTCTCCCGAACAGGCAAGAGGCGGGATGGCCACGAAAAAGTCTGATATCTACTCTCTGGGTATTGTGTTATTTGAATTGCTAACGGGGAGGCTGCCGTTCTCCGGTGAATCACCCGTTTCAATCGCTCTTAAACATTTGCAGCATGAGACCCCTTCTCTAAAAAGGTGGATTTCTGACCTGCCGCAAAGTGTGGAAAATATAGTCTTAAAAGCAACGGCAAAAGACCCCTTCCATCGTTACAGCTCCGTGTTGGAAATGGAAGAAGATCTGGAAACAGCACTGGACTCAGAGCGAGTGAACGAACCTGCTTTTACCATTCCCGATGAAGACGATGATAAGACGAAGGCCATTCCAGTTATAACCGAAGAAACTTTTGGAAGCAGCCCTCAGGAAGATACAATTGTCCATTCCGCTAATCAGAGCCCGACAAGGAAAGAAGAAGCTCACGAGAAAGAAATTCAGACGAAGAAAAAGAAAAAAAAGTGGCCGTGGATATTATCAGCAGTTCTTGTCTTGCTCATTGCTGGTGCGACTGCTCTTTTCTTCATACCAGGACTTTTACAGCCCGCTGATGTAGAGATGATTGATGTAAAAGGCTTGGAGTACGAAGAAGCCTACAGCAAACTAAGTGATCTAAATTTAAGTGTGAAACGGGAAACGGTGTATTCCGATACTGTTCAGGACGGATATGTAGTAAAAACTGATCCTGAGCCTGGGAGGACGATTAAGGAAACCTCACAAGTCACCGTTTATTCTAGTAAGGGTAAAGAGAAGGTAGAATTTGAAGATTATACCGGCGATGATTTCGAAAGGATTAACAAGGAATTAGAAGACAACGGTTATGAATCGGTTTTTCCAATAGAAGAAAATTCTGATCAGCCCGAAGGTCAGATTATAGAACAGATTCAGCCTCAGCCAGGAGAGGAAGTTGTGCCTGAAGATACCCGTGTGATCTTTCGAGTTAGTTTAGGACCTCCTAAAGTCCCGCTCCGCCCGCTTGAAGGAAAGTCGGAGCAGGCAGCCAAAAAGTACTTAGAAAATAATAATTTAAAGGCAGAGGTAACGGAAACATACTCGGATGAAATTGCCCAGGGAGTTGTCATTTCCCAGAGTCCAGAACCCTCTACCCAATTGGATCAAGGGTCAACGGTAAAACTCACAGTCTCGCTAGGGAAAAAAGAAGAACCGCCAAAAACAAAGACGGTTTCTGTAGATGTTCCATATAAACAAGAGGAAGCTAAGCCTGAAGATAAACCTGATGAACCTGGAAATAAAAAAGATCCGAAAGAAAACAAAGAACAAAAAGTATTGATTTACGTAGATGATATGGAACATGATATTTCCGATGTTTTTAAAGAAGATACGATCACGAAAGATAAAACTATAAAATTTGAGGTAACGGTTGCCCCAGATTCAAAAGCTTCCTATAAAGTTCAAAGAGGTGATGAAGTCATTGAAGAAGGCAGTGTACCGTATTAAGAAGGTGACCATATGGCAATAGGGAAGATTATAAAAGCACTCAGTGGATTTTATTATGTACTTTATGATGGAGAGCTCTACCAGTGCAGAGCAAGAGGGAACTTTCGGAAGAAGAAAGTGGCCCCGCTGGTAGGTGATTTAGTAGAGTTCAAGGCAGAAAATAAAGAAGAAGGCTATATACTTGCGATTGAAAAACGTAGAAACGAATTTATAAGACCGCCTATTGCGAATGTAGACCAGGCATTAATCGTAACTTCTGCCAAAGAGCCGGACTTCAATGCTCTATTGTTAGATCGCTTCTTAGTCTTAGTCGAAGCAAAACGAATTGAGCCATTGATTGTTATTTCAAAAGTAGATCAATTAAGTGAGCAGCGGGTCGCTGCCATGAAGGAATATCAGGAAATATATGAGGAAGTTGGTTATACAGTGATTCTATCCTCCACGGATGATCTGCAGTCCATTGATCAAGTACAATCCCATTTATCTGACCGCACAACCGTTATTGCTGGTCAGTCAGGGGTAGGGAAATCATCCTTGTTAAATTCTATTGATCCCAGGCTAGCTATTGATACGGATGAGATTTCGGAAAGTCTTGGGAGAGGCAAGCATACGACCCGGCATGTGGAATTGTATGAGATTTCTGGTGGTTTTGTAGCTGATACACCCGGTTTTAGTTCTCTTGAATTTGGGGAATTACAAGTCGATGAACTTACGGAATGCTTTCCGGAATTTGTCCGTGTGCAGGATGATTGTAAATTTCGCGGCTGTCTCCACCACAAAGAGCCCAAGTGTGCAGTGAAAGCTGAAGTAGAAGAAGGCACTATTTCCAAGCAGCGGTATGAACATTATTTGCATTTTTTAGAAGAAATTCAGAATAGAAAGCCGAGGTATTAATGATGACTAAGATTGCTCCTTCCATACTAGCCTCTGATTTTTCGAAATTAGGCGAAGAAATAAAAGACGTAGAAAAAGGCGGTGCGGATTATATCCATGTAGACGTTATGGATGGTCATTTTGTACCTAATATTACGATCGGACCTTTGATCGTTGATTCCATCCGTCCCCTTACTCAATTACCCTTGGATGTCCATTTGATGATTGAAGAGCCAGACCGTTATATTGAGGCCTTTGCTAAAGCGGGTGCAGACATTATAACGGTTCATCAGGAAGCTTGCCCGCATTTACATCGGACACTTCAACTGATTAAGAGTCATGACGTAAAAGCTGGGGTTGTGGTGAACCCTGCGACACCAGCTGAGCTTCTCAAGCCGATCCTTGAGGAAATTGACCTTGTGCTGGTCATGACGGTAAACCCGGGATTTGGAGGTCAATCCTTTATTTCTTCTATGGTTCCTAAAATTCTTCAAATTTCAGAATGGAGAAAGCAAATGGGGCTCTCATTTGAAATTGAAGTCGATGGAGGCATAAAACAAGAAACGGCAGCCCTATGTACCGAAGCTGGAGCAGATGTACTGGTGGCGGGAAGCGCCGTATTTAATCAAGAGGATCGTCAAAAAGCAATTAAACAGTTAAGAAATTCTATTGAATAGGTTCTTGAAACCCAAAGGAGGGTGACTTCCTTTGGGTTTCTTTCTAAAGAAAGGAAGATAAAAGGTGCCGATAAATATTGCAATCGTAGGCGGCGGTCCAAAATCGTTTATCCCTGAACTGAATAGATTTAACAAGGAAAGTATGATGTGGATTGGGGCCGATCAGGGGGCAGAAGTACTTCTTGAAAATAATATCCGTCCCACAATATCAATAGGAGATTTTGATTCAGTGAGTGCTTCATCTTATCAGAAAATTAAAGAACGTTCCTTTGAAACTCTTACATATTCTGAAGAGAAAGATGAAACGGATCTAGAACTTGCTGTACAGGAAGCACTCTTAAGGAGTCCTGAACATATTCTATTATTCGGAGTTACGGGAGGAAGAATGGATCATACGCTCGCTAACATCCAGCTTCTTTACCCCTTATTAAAGCAAGGGAAGAAAGCCTCAATTATTGACGTTCAGAATCAAATGGAATTAGCTGAGGCTGGGACACATAAGCTGGAAATAAATGAAGAATATCCTTACGTCTCTTTTTTGCCGATGACAATGGAGGTTACAGATTTAACGTTAGAGGGTTTTTATTATCCACTGGAGAAAGCTTATGTTCCTTTTGGTTCGACTCTATGTATATCCAATCAGTTGATTGAAGATCCTGGTACTTTTTCTTTTAGTTCAGGCATACTCTTAGTAGTAAGAAGCAAAGACTTGAATTAATAGAGGACCAAGGGAAGTTGGTAACAGCTTTTATTTAGGAGGAGGGGGCTCTTTTGAAATTTTATACGATTAAACTCCCGCGATTTCTTGGGGGCATTGTCCGGGCAGTTATTGGTACTTTTAAAAAAGAATAACAAAAAAAGCACCCAGATCAAGGGTGCTTTTTTTGAGTGAAATTATACGCGTGTGACTTTACCGGATTTTAAATCACGGGCAGAAACATAAACCTTTTTCGGTTTACCGTCCACAAGAATGCGTACTTTCTGAACATTAGCTTTAAATTGACGTTTATTAGCGTTCATAGCGTGAGAACGGTTATTTCCTGAAGAAGTACTGCGTCCTGATACAACACATCTGCGTGCCATATGAATCCCTCCTGTTACATACATAAATCTTGAAATACTTACTTAATGTATCATATAGAAGGGGGCAATGCAATATTGAGAGTTTAAATATATCAAGAATTTTCTCTTGACAGACCAAGCGAATTAAGACAAAGTATATTAGTGGATAATCGATCCAAATTTAAGGCCTTCAGGCTGAATAGCCAAGGGATATTCTGTGTTATAATAATTGCACGAAGATGAGGATTTTAAAGGAGGATGTTTATGTCCGTCGATCTAAATACTAAATATGGTCATATTACGATTAGTAATGAAGTAATTTCAACTATTGCTGGAGGTGCTGCCGTAGAGTGCTACGGGATAGTTGGGATGGCATCTAAGCATCAGCTTCGTGACGGGTTGAGTGAAATGCTTCGTAAAGAAAATTTCTCAAAAGGTGTAGTGGTCCGCCAAGAGGACGACTATTTGCACATAGATATGTACATTATCGTCAGTTATGGGACAAAGATTTCTGAAGTTGCCCATAATGTCCAATCACAAGTTAAATATACGTTAAATAAAACCATAGGATTATCCGTCAGTTCTGTAAATATCTATATTCAGGGTGTACGGGTAACCAGTGAGTAGGGAAGCAAGTTAGTCAAAGGAGGAAGTATTCGTGACGTTACAAACTTTAGACGGCAAAACATTAGCCGAGATGATTCTACAAGGGGCTCAACATTTATCCAGAAATTCACAAATGATTGATGCCTTAAATGTATTTCCTGTTCCTGACGGGGACACAGGTACAAATATGAATTTATCGATGACTTCTGGAGCCGAAGAAGTAAAAACTGTTCAAGAGAATCATGCAGGAGCTGTAGCAAATGCCTTTGCTAAAGGTCTGCTCATGGGGGCCCGTGGAAATTCCGGAGTCATTCTCTCCCAATTGTTCCGCGGGTTTTCCAGAGCAATTGAAGACTCTGAAGAATTAACGACGCAGGATTTTGCAGAAGCATTGCAAGGGGGAGTGACGACTGCTTACAAAGCAGTAATGAAGCCAGTCGAAGGAACGATACTCACTGTAGCAAAGGATACTGGAGAAGCTTCTGTTCAGCTTGCTGACCAAGAGTCTGATTTTATTCCGTTTATGGAGGGGCTTACAGCTGCTGCTAGAGAATCTTTGAAAAGAACGCCGGAATTACTTCCAGTATTAAAAGAAGTAGGTGTAGTGGACAGCGGAGGACAAGGTCTGCTTACTATCTACGAAGGTTTCCTTGCTAACCTCAAGGGTGAAGAGCTTCCTGTTCAAGATGAGACAGTCACCATGAATGATATGGTAAACGCCGAACATCATAAACTGGCACAAGACTTTATGAACACGGAAGACATCGAATTTGGTTACTGTACTGAATTTATGGTTAAGTTTGAACAAGAAAAGCTTAATGATGTCCCTTATGATGAAGATACGTTCAGGAATCAATTAAGTGAGATCGGTGATTCCCTGCTTGTTGTTTCTGATGAAGAAATTGTAAAGGTACATGTCCACGCTGAACATCCTGGAGAAGCTTTAAACCTGGGTCAGCAGTTTGGAAGCTTGATCAATATGAAAATTGAAAATATGCGAGAGCAGCATACATCCATTGTTGGAGATCAAAAAAAGAATGTACGGGTTTCCGATGAAAAAGCTGAATATGGTATTGTGACTGTGGCCATGGGTGAAGGCATAAAGAAATTGTTTGAGAGTCTTGGAGCAACCGTAGTCATTCAAGGCGGACAAACGATGAATCCAAGCACCCAGGATATTTCTGAGGCGATCAAAGAAGCTCATGCAAAGCAGGTGCTTATTCTTCCAAATAATAAGAACATTATTATGGCTGCCGAACAAGCGGCGGAGATTGCTGAAGAAAACGCAGCAGTTATTCCTACTAAGACTATTCCTCAAGGGATGAGTGCTTTACTTGGCTTTAATCCTGAAGTGGATTTAGAAACGAACAAAGAAGAAATGACAGGCTTGCAATCCCATGTGAAAACTGGGCAGATTACTTATGCAGTGAGAGATACACAAATTGAAGGGTTAACTATTGAAAACGGCCATTTCATGGGGATCGATGAAGGTAAAATCTCTGCAACTGATCCGGACAAGCTTACTGCAGCAAAGTCGCTTCTTAAGCAGATGATAGACGAAGATGAAGATGAAATCCTGACCATTCTCTATGGTGAGGACGTGAATACTAGTGAGGTTGAAGAACTTGAAACATTTGTGGAAGAACACTTTGAAGATTTGGAAGTGGAAGTTCATGAAGGCGGTCAGCCTATCTATTCTTATATATTTGCGATTGAATAACAAAAAAGCACAGCTCATAGAGTTGTGCTTTTTTAATGCTCCATTTTACGGAAAATACTCTCTGTATGATAAATTTTAATCACTCTTTTCGGTGAAAAAGCAATTTGCTTGTAAATAAAGCTAGCTCCATCTTTTCAATGGATTCACAATAATCCACCGTTATTTTACCCTTATCCTGCTGCGAAGGGTCCTTAAAGTAATTCATCACAGAGATATTTTTAAACCAATCCCCTTTTTCAGCTATTTTTTGATGACTGGTTTTCCAGGCCGATAGCAAGGCAGGGCTGTATAAGCGCGGTGCATTCTTTCTTAAAATACAGTTTTTAGTTCTAGGAAAATATAATTGCCCGGGAAGAGTTTCTTTCACGTCGTTAAATAGATGTGGCATATAATCTTTTCGGGAACCAGTATGAGGGTGATCATTGACCCAAGTTATTATATGCTGCAATCTTGTGTAATCAAAGAACAGGAGAGCATACAGACGTTTCCCGAATTCGATGCGCTCCTCAATGGAAGCAAAGTGATGCAGCGTTTCTCCAATGATTTCTGGTTCCGACTGCTCCTTTAGAGAATAAGGGAATAGCAGATGATTCAAGTTTAAAACATCTTGCAGCTTGAAATTTATCGTCTTTAAAACCGAATTCTGGTAAGACTGGTGATGAATCACCCGTTCTTCTATATACATCTGTTCATTTATTATTTGTGCAAAAGCTAATAAATCTCTGTGGCCGTTCTCCCAGAAATGTTTCCAGATTACTTCCATAAATGAGGAAACATTTAAATGAGGCAGCAAGTAAAACAAGCTTCTATTCATCTCCACACTCTTTTTATACAGAAGTAATTGCGGAAATGCATCTTGGAAAATTAGCCAGTTTCCCCTCTCTAAAAATGCAAAAAAAGCCTTCTGTTCCCCCTCGGAAAGCAGCTTAGAAAGAAATTCCCCTTTTAAATCAGTCATATTCCATCCGCCATTTCGCGAAACCATGTGCGCGAGCAGAGACCATTTAATTTCAGGATGAAGATAGTAGAAATCATAATAGGCTTGCGTTCGGGTTACATTGTTAATGTTAAATTTTACTGTATCTGACCGAATGGATTGAAGTATTTCCTCTTCTTCTGCATTCGGAACTTCAGGTTTCTTTAGAGGTTCCTTTTTAAGTTTTATAAGCAAATCTTGTTTAATTGAAGTCAAATGGCTGATTACTATCTGATCTGTACTATCATATAAAATAACGGTTCCCTCCTCTCTTGGAATGTGCTTATTCTTTTTGAATATGTATAAACAGAAACTGGGGGAGGGGCTTGGAGAATGAAATCAGCAGTTCAAGATGAAATGAATCTTCTCATAGAGCGGCTTAAACGTGAACAATCTTCTGACGGATCTTGGAATTATACGTTCGATACAGGAGTTCTAACGGATGCTTATATGATTATTTTATTACGTTCACTGGAAATTGATGATGAGAAACTTATCATCGCTCTTACGGAAAGAATTATTAGCAAACAAGAGGAAAATGGTGCATGGAAACTGTTTCGCGATGAGAAAGAGGGCAATCTATCAAGGACAATTGAAGCATATTATGGATTGCTCTACTCGGGCTATTACGGTAATAAGGATAAAGAGTTAATCTTAGCAAAGAAGTTTATCTTGACCCATGGAGGGCTAGAAAAAGCAGGCATGTTTACTAAGATTATGCTTACCATTACTGGTCAATACTCCTGGCCCTTATTTTTCCCATTTCCTATTGAGATTATGCTGCTCCCTATCCAATTTCCGGTCAATATCTATGATATATCTGTATTTGGCAGAGCTAATATCGTACCCATACTTATATTAGGAAATAAAAAATTTCAATTGAAGACAGATAGAAGTCCTGACCTCTCCGGTATAAGAGTGGATGATCGCACCGAGACGCTATTTAATGATGAACAAAGTAAAGAGTGGGGGAACTATTTTACTAAACTCTTACGCTCTATACAAACAGATGATCGCACCTTTGAAAAGAGATCCTTATATGAAGCGGAACAGTACATGTTAAAGCGAACAGAAGCAGACGGTACACTGCTGAGTTACTTTAGTTCCACTTTCTTGATGATTTTTGCTCTTCTATCGCTTGGCAGCCGAAAGGAAAGTCCGGTAATAAAGAATGCTGTGGATGGACTGAAAGCCATGCAAAGTACCGTAAATGACAGACAAGTCCATATTCAATATACGACTGCGGATGTTTGGAATACCTCGCTGATCAGTTGGGCTTTACAGCAAGCCGGTGTCCAGGAAGAGGAAGAAGTAATTTTAAAAGCCAGTCGTTACTTGTTTTCTAGACAGCACTATAAATATGGTGACTGGATCATTCACAACCCTCGCGCCTTCCCGGGCGGATTTGGCTTTTCCGATATCAATACTATAAATCCTGATGTAGATGACACAACAGCAAGCTTAAGGGCATTGATTCATCTTATTTCTCAACATAAAGCCTATAAAGGCACGTGGGAAAGAGGCGTTCAGTGGGTTTTGACTATGCAAAACGAGGATGGAGGGTGGCCATCCTTTGAAAGGGAAGTGAATAAAAGTTATCTATCCTGGCTGCCGGTCCAGGGGGGAGATTTCATTTTAAAGGATCCTTCCTGCGCAGATTTAACAGGCAGAACTTTAGAGTTTCTTGGAAATTATACAAATTTAAACTCAGAGCATCGGTCTATTAGAAGGGGGAAGAAATGGCTGAAGAAAACCCTGAAAAGTGATGGTTCATGGTACAGCCGTTGGGGGATCTGCTATATTTATGGAAGCTGGGCGGCGGTTACAGGATTGCTGGCCACGGGTGAAAATCCAAACTCGAAAACGATTAAAAAAACGGTTAAGTGGCTGGAAACCATTCAGAACGAAGACGGCGGATGGGGAGAATCTTGTTTAAGTGATACCAATCATTCTTACGTCCCTTTAGGCGAAAGCACCCTGGTTGATACTTCCTGGGCTTTAGATGCGTTAATCGCCGCTTCAACGGAAGAAACAGAAGCAATCCATCGTGGCATTAAATTTTTATTGAAAAATAATCAAAGAAAAACTTGGCTAGAAGATTACCCGAAAGGTCAAGGAATGGGCGGGGTATTTTATATCCATTATGAGAGCTATCGTTACATTTGGCCGTTGATAACCTTCAGTCACTATCAGCAAAAGTACATTGAATAAAGAGGGCAGGTGGAGAACCTGTCCTCATCGTTTTGCCGCTGAGCAGTTTTGTTGCTAATGCCAATCCACTTCTATCATTTAGAAAGCATAAGAAGGTAGTTGTCTACATATGTATGAAGGAAGGATAAAAAGGAATAAATGGAGGGATCCTTTTGTATGGGACTGATCATGGATATTTTAGAAGGAGCCGGACTTGTGTTTCTCTTTTTGATTCTAGTAATGGCTAAAACCATACGTGATCAACAAAAAAAGAAGTGATCGCCTGCATAATTGTTATTATCTCAGTTGGTTGATATACATAATGAAAGAAATCCCCCCTTCATCCTAATTCATGAAGGGGGGATTTCTTTCGTGTCTGCCTGACATTGAATTAGTGTCCAAGCGAACGCAGGATAAATTCAACGAGAAAGACCATGGCAATACATACAACGGGCACTGTTAGTTCTCTTTGCTTACCAATGGCGAATTTCACAATTGGATAAGCGATAAAACCGAAAGCCATCCCATCTGCGATCGAATACGTAAACGGGATCATGACGATTATTAAGAAGGCAGGCATTGTTTCTGATAGGTTTCCAAATGGAATATACTTAATGTTCTGTACCATTAGAGAACCGACAATGATTAAGATCGGGCTGATTGCTGTAGGGGGAACCATGCTGATCCACGGAAGTAGAAACAGCGTACCTAGAAACAACGTGGCCATCGTTAATGCAGCTTTTCCTGACTTTCCTCCGGAAGCAATCACCGCTGCGCTTTCTGCTGAAGAAACGGTGGGAGAAGTGCCGAAGAATCCGCTGAATAAAGCTGAAAATGCTATGGCCTGATAGGAGCGTTTAAATTTATCCTCCTGGTTCAGCATATCGAGCTGGCCGTGAATAAGCCCCATATTTTCAAAAATGAGCACAATAGCCAGAGGGAAGACCGCCATCCAAAAACTAAACTCTCCAATGTGTTCAAAGGAAGGGAGAATGATCCACGTTTGATCTTGGAAATCCAGCGAAGCCCCTGGTGAGTGGAGAATCCCGGTAAACTTAGCAATCAGAGTTCCTGCAATCATACTAATTAAGAAATTTCCGGGTACATTTCTCACAAATAGAAAAATGGCTATAAACAACGTCAACAGACTGGTTAAGACGATCGCAGAAGAAGGATTACCCAATGCGATTAATGAATGGTCACCTCTTACGACTAATCCGCCTTTTTCAAGACCAATAAGAGTAAGGAATAAGCCAAGTCCTACCGTAATTGCGTGTTTCAATGAATCAGGAATAGCTCGTTTCAGCCAATTGCCTAATCGAGTAAAGGCTGTGATCAGAAATAGAATAGCAGCTACAACTACTACTGCGAGTCCCTCGTCAAACTTTAGACCTCCGCTTTCTACAATTGAGTAAGCAAATAAGGCATTGACTCCCATGCCGGGAATAAGAACCATCGGTGCTTTTGCGTATAAGGCCATAATCAAGCAGCCAACAGAGCTTGCAAGAATCGTAGCTACCATTCCGCTTTGTAATGGCAGCCCGGCACTTTCGAGAATTTGACTATTAACGGCAACAATGTAAACCGTAGTAAAATAACCGATCATGCCTGCCATAATCTCCTTTTGCAAGTTCGATGGGCCTGCATTATGCTTATGCAGCATATAAATCGCCTCTATGAAATTATCCCTCTCCCGCCCGGTTACCGAGTAACCCACAAATATTGATTGTACCCTTAAAGCTTCACAGAATCAATCATACATAGAATTTTTAACGAATTTTATAATTGCCTTCTGTCTTTTTATGATAAGATAGAAGAGGTTTTGGACTAGATAGGTAAGCGTTTTCTCGTTAAAATAGAAGAGAGTACTATAGGGATGGTGAAGTTAAGATGAAATATAGATCCGTTTTTGATATTATTGGACCGGTTATGATTGGTCCTTCCAGTTCACATACAGCCGGTGCGGCAAGAATCGGCCGTGCTGCAAGGCACTTATTCGGACGTGAGCCTAAATATGCTCATGTCCACTTATATGGTTCTTTTGCCAAAACTTATAAAGGTCATGGCACTGATGTAGCGATTGTAGGAGGATTACTTGATTATGATACAGATGATACCCGTATCGGTAAGGCACTGGAAACAGCCAGAGCGGGGGGGATGAAAGTTCGTTTTCATGAAGAAGACGCCCACACCGATCACCCGAATACGGCTCGTTTAAAAATAGGCGATGATGATGGAGAACTTGAGCTTGTAGGAATTTCCATCGGCGGAGGAAAAGCGGAGATCACCGAGTTAAATGGTTTTGAACTCCGGCTGTCCGGGAACCATCCGGCGATTCTTCTTATCCATAATGACCGTTACGGAGCGATTGCTTCGTCGACAGCTATATTGGCGAAAAATCAAATCAACATTGGACGCATGGAAATGTCCCGTAAAGCTCAAGGGGAACAAGCGCTGATGGTCATTGAAGTAGATCAGAATGTAGAAGATTCGGTTTTAAATGAACTTGAACGTGCAGATCATATTATACAAGTAGCTAAAATCTCAGATTAGAGAAGAGAAAGGGGCAGGCAGATGTTTAGAAATGTAGCAGAATTAGTGGAACTTGCTGAAAGTGAAGGCATTCAAATATCGGAAGTTATGATTCGCCAGGAGATGGAAGTAAAGCAGCTTACCAGAGAACAAGTGGTGGGGCAGATGGAGAAAAACCTCGACGTAATGGAAAAAGCGATTGAAGACGGGCTGAAAGGGGTAAAATCCCACAGTGGATTAACCGGCGGAGATGCGGTGTTAATTCAAAACTATATGAAAAATCATACTCCACTATCAGGAAATCTTTTGATGGATGCCGTAAGTAAAGCAGTGGCAACCAATGAAGTTAATGCTGCTATGGGTACCATTTGCGCCACTCCCACTGCTGGAAGTGCGGGATGTGTACCAGGTACTTTATTCGCGGTGAAAAATCAATTAAACCCAACCCGGGAACAAATGGTTCGTTACTTGTTTACATCCGGAGCTTTCGGATTTGTCGTAGCTAACAATGCCTCCATTTCAGGAGCTGCAGGCGGTTGTCAGGCAGAAGTGGGCTCAGCTGCAGGTATGGCTGCAGCTGCCATCGTTGAAATGGCGGGGGGAAGTCCTGCGCAGTCAGCAGAAGCCATGGCAATTACCTTGAAGAATATGCTCGGTTTAATTTGTGATCCTGTGGCTGGTTTAGTAGAAGTTCCTTGTGTAAAACGGAATGCAATCGGGGCTTCTAACTCCGTAGTGGCGGCTGATATGGCTTTAGCGGGAGTGACAAGCCGGATTCCTTGTGATGAAGTAATCGACGCAATGTATAAAGTTGGTCAACGTATGCCTTCTGCATTCCGGGAAACTGCACAGGGAGGTTTAGCTGCCACACCGACAGGAAGAGAGCTAGAAGCTAAAGTCTATGGAATATCATTAAAGAGAGAGTGAGTGAAGGTTTTGTTAAGTCAGCCAATTAGTGAAGTAAAAGGGGTAGGGGAGAAGCTGGAAACTCATTTGCACGAATTAGGACTTTATACGGTCGAGGATCTGCTTTTCTATTTTCCTTATCGTTACGACTCCTATGAAGTTAAGCCTTTAACAGAATTGGCTCATAATGAACATGCTACGATTGAAGGGGAGGTTGTTTCAGAGCCTTCCCTTAGCTTTTTTGGCAGAAAGAAATCCAGGTTAACGATGACACTGCAAGTCGATCAATTTGCAGTGAAAGCCGTTATGTTTAACCGTGCTTTTGCCAAGAAACAACTACAGCCTGGTGACACAGTTACCGTCACGGGGAAGTGGGATCAGCAAAGGCTGCAAATTACAGTAAGTCAATATAAAAAGGGCGAGTCCAAATCTCAGGAACCCATTCAGCCGGTTTATTCTCTAAAAGAAAGTGTAACACTTAAAACCCTTCGGAAAATTATTAAAGCGGCACTGGACAATTATCTGGACCACGTGCAGGAAATTCTGCCCGAGGCTATAAGAGAGTCCTACAAACTTCCTGACAGGAAGAGTGCCTTGAGACAAATGCATTATCCAGAAAACAGAGTGTTATTAAAGCACGCCAAACGAAGATTTATCTATGAAGAATTTCTATTGTTTCAACTGAAAATGCAGCTACTAAGAAAAAAACATAAAGAAGCTACCACAGGGAATGCGCAGGATTATGATAATAATCAATTGACAGAGTTTGTCCAATCCTTTCCTTTTGAACTGACTTCCGCACAGAAAAAAGCATTAGCGGAGATCCTGGCTGATTTAAAGAATCCGCATCGTATGAATCGGCTGCTTCAAGGGGACGTAGGGTCTGGTAAAACCGCCGTAGCTGCTATTGGATTATATGCATCGATTACTTCTGGACATCAAGGGTCTTTAATGGTGCCAACTGAAATTTTGGCAGAGCAGCATTATCAATCTCTTTCGGAGATGTTTGAAGACCGAGCGAAGATTGCCTTGTTAACCGGATCTATTAAAGGCAAGCGCAGACGGGAAATTCTCGAATCCGTTCGAACAGGTCAAGTGGATATCTTAATAGGCACGCATGCTTTAATCCAGGAAGAAGTAGTATTTCACGATTTAGGATTCGTTATTGTCGATGAACAGCACCGGTTTGGCGTGAATCAACGTCGTATATTGAGGGACAAGGGATTACATCCTGACGTATTATTTATGACTGCTACTCCTATTCCGAGAACATTAGCCATCACTGCGTTTGGAGATATGGACGTATCGGTCATTGATGAAATGCCTGCCGGCCGTAAGCCAGTAGAAACTTACTGGGTGAAAGGACAGATGACGAACCGTGTATTATCGTTTATACAAAAAGAGATAGGAAAAGGGCACCAAGCCTATGTAATCTGCCCTTTGATTGAGGAATCTGATCAGCTGGACATTCAGAATGCTGTGGATCTTCACGGTCAGCTGGCATCTATTTATGAACCTGACATTTCAGTAGGGCTTATGCATGGCAGGCTGCATAATGATGAGAAAGAAGAAGTAATGAAGCAGTTTGCCGGCGGAGATTTGCAAGTTCTAGTATCGACTACCGTTGTAGAGGTTGGCGTTAACGTTCCAAATGCAACTTTGATGGTTATCTATGATGCCGAGAGGTTCGGGCTGTCTCAGCTCCACCAGCTGCGTGGACGAGTAGGAAGAGGAGCGGAGCAAAGTTATTGTATTTTACTTGCCGATCCAAAAGGGGACGTAGGTAAGGAAAGAATGAAAATCATGACTGAAACTACTGATGGCTTTGAACTTTCAGAACAGGACTTAAAATTACGAGGGCCAGGGGATTTCTTTGGAAGAAAGCAAAGCGGCCTGCCGGAGTTTAAAGTTGGCGACATGGTCCATGATTACAGGGCACTAGAAACGGCAAGAAGAGATGCTTCCGATATTATTCACCATAAAAGTTTGGAAACGGAAGCCTATAAAGCGATTAATGACATTCTTAATTCAGATGAACACCTTGCGGGGGAAGTTCTAGACTAGTTTAAATAATCATTGCTGCTTGACGCATAGGATAGGAGAGAGAGCTTTTCAAAAACTGATTATAAAAGCTCTTCTTCAAATTTATGTTGTCACAGGAGTGGAGAACGATGCTTAAACCGAACCATCTATGCCCTGGAGATGTGGTGGGTGTGATAGCACCAGCTGGTCCGCCTGACTTGAAGCAGCTGCAGCAAGGGGTGCGTTATCTAAAGTCACTAGGTTTGCAAGTGTGTCTCGGACAGACGGTCAGGTTAAAAAAGGGTTATCTCTCCGGAACGGATGAAGAACGGTTATCGGATCTTCATTA
Source organism: Halobacillus rhizosphaerae (assembly GCF_046719735.1). Classification (NCBI taxonomy): domain Bacteria; kingdom Bacillati; phylum Bacillota; class Bacilli; order Caryophanales; family Bacillaceae; genus Halobacillus; species Halobacillus rhizosphaerae. Next base: position 114,050 of record NZ_JAUTWQ010000002.1, on the reverse strand, counting down.
TATGTTCCAGAATCCTCAAATTAAAGCTGTCTTCTGCGCGCGTGGCGGGTATGGAACGGCAAGAATAGCGGAGCAGGTCAATTATGAACTGATTCGCTGCCATCCTAAAATCTTTTGGGGCTACAGCGATATTACTTACCTTCATACCGCTATTCGCCAATACAGCGGTCTCATTACTTTTCACGGCCCGATGATTGCCTCCGAGTGGACAGAGACTGACATCATATCTTTTCGCCAATTATTTACACCGGTGGAAATCGTCTATACCTCGGCTGTTTCTTCACTGCAGGTCATAAAACCCGGGCGAGCAAACGGCAGAATTGTTGGAGGGAACTTAACTCTCTTAACAGACTCTTTGGGCACGCCTTTTGAAATTCAAACAGCGGGAAATATTTTATTTATGGAAGAAGTAGATGAACCGCTCTATCGAATCGATGCCATGCTCAATCATCTCCGCCTCGCAGGCAAGTTTAGCAGTGTAGCAGGGATAGCCTTGGGGGAGTTTACGACGGATAAGCAGGATGAAGCGCAATATCATAGTGAGCTGAACGATTTATTTGTTCACTATTTCCACAACTGTGCAGTGCCGGTGGTCCAGGGGTTTTCTATGGGGCATGGCCAGCCTAATTTTGGATTTCCATTAGGAGCAAGAGCTGTTATGAACACTTGTTTCCCTTTATTGAGTATTGAACCAGGGATTTCTTAAGCACTGGAGCCGTATGCTCCTTCCTTGCGTAAATGAAACAGGTATTATATATTACTATTAGTACCTAGTCATAAATTGCTTGATTTTTGTAAGGTTACGGACGGTGGAATAAAATGAAAAGATCAAAGAAAACGAGACAGCAGGAACTTCAGGAAACCATTCAAACTACTCCTTTTATTACGGATGAAGAACTTGCCAGACAGTTTGACGTTAGTATTCAAACGATTCGTTTAGATCGAACGGAGCTGTCTATCCCTGAGCTGAGAGAAAGAATAAAGTCAGTTGCTGAACTAGGGTGGCAAGAGACGGTCAAGGCTCTTCCCATTGAAGAAGTTATTGGCGAAGTTGTGGATTTGGAGCTGGACCGGCGCGCTATTTCGATTTTGGATATAAAGCAAGAACATGTTTTTTCCCGAAATAATATCGCCCGGGGCCATCATTTATTTGCTCAGGCTAATTCACTTGCAGTAGCGGTCATTAACGATGAACTTGCGCTGACTGCCCGTTCTAGGATTGAATTCACCCGCCAAGTTAATCTTGGTGAACGGGTAATCGCCCATGCAGAGGTTCAGGGAGAGGATGAGAAAGGCAGGTCTATTGTACTAGTTCATAGTTTTGTAGAGGATGAAGAAGTGTTTACCGGTTCATTTGAAATGTTTCGTTCGAACCAATAAAGGAGCTTGATAGAAGATGAAACTTGCTATAGATGCTATGGGCGGCGACCATGCACCCGAAGAAATTGTTAAGGGAGCGGTCCAGGCGGCGAAGTCTATTCCGAATTTGACCATCACGTTAATTGGGGATGAAGAGAAGATTCGGCCGTTTTTAAATAATGAGAAAAATATTACGATTATACATACGACAGAAGTGATTACTTCAGAAGATGAACCAGTCCGGGCTGTTCGGAGAAAGAAAAATGCCTCGATGGTTCTTATGGCCAATGAAGTCAAAGAAGGGCGTGCTGATGGCTGTATTTCTGCAGGAAATACAGGTGCTCTTATGAGTGCGGGGCTGTTCATTATTGGACGAATGCCGGGAGTGGATCGTCCCGCTCTCAGTCCTACGCTGCCCACTCAGGACGGACAGGGTTTCTTGATGCTGGATGTTGGCGCAAACGTAGATGCGAAACCAGAGCATCTATTACAATACGCGGTTATTGGATCCATTTATGCAGAGAAAGTCAGGAATATTAATAAACCGCGAGTTGGATTGCTCAATGTCGGTACAGAAGATGGAAAAGGCAGCGATCTGACGAAGAAAGCTTTTCAGCTTATGAAGGAGGCGCCTATTCATTTTATTGGAAATGTTGAATCCCGTGATTTATTAGACGGAGCGGCAGATGTCGTAGTAACAGATGGCTTTACTGGAAATGTTGCACTTAAAACAATCGAAGGTACGGCATTAACCATGTTTTCCATGATGAAAAAAACCTTTATGTCTAGTTTAAAGACTAAACTGGCGGCGGGGTTAGTTAAGAAGGATTTGAAAAAACTCCAGACTCAGCTCGACTATTCGGAGTACGGAGGAGCAGGGTTATTTGGGCTGTCAGCGCCTGTCATTAAAGCCCATGGTTCTTCAAACCAGCGGGCTGTTTATAATGCCATTCGCCAAGCCTGCCAAATGGTGGAACGAGATGTTACGACTACCATTACTACTATGCTGAATGAATTACATACAAAGGAGGAAGACGCATGAAACGCACAGCTTTTATATTCCCAGGTCAAGGTTCCCAGGCGGTCGGCATGGGAGAGGAAATGTACAAAAAATATGAGAGTGTAAAACAACTGTTTGACGAAGCGGATAAAGCTTTAGGTTTTTCTTTGACAAAGTTAATGTTTGAAGGCTCATCCGAGGAACTAACGAAAACGGAAAATGCACAGCCTGCTCTGTTGCTAAACAGTGTAGCTGCAGCAAAAGTACTGGAGGAAGAAGGCATTCGCCCGGTAGTAACTGCAGGGCACAGTTTAGGAGAGTACAGTGCTTTAGTAACGGCGGGAGCTATTACCCCGATCGAAGCGGTAAAGCTCGTCCATACACGAGGCAAGCTAATGGAAGAGGCTTACCCGACTGGCAAGGGTGCAATGGCAGCCGTTTTAGGATTGTCCAGTGAGGCGATTGAATCTGTTCTAGCGGATCTAGAAGAGACGGAAACCGTCGATTTAGCGAATATCAACTGTCCCGGCCAAATTGTTATTTCAGGTACTAAAGAGGGCGTATCTATCGCTTCTGCACAGCTTAAAGAGGCAGGAGCAAAGCGGGTGCTTCCACTAAATGTAAGCGGACCTTTTCATTCCAGACTTATGGAACCTGCAAGTGAAGAATTTGCCTCTCACTTGTCACGGGCAGATATTCAATCGGCTGAAATTCCTGTCTACGCAAATGTAACAGCTGCCCCCGTTCAAGAGGCAGAGCAAATTGAAAAACTCCTAATAGAACAATTGTATTCCCCTGTCCGATTTCAGGAAATCCTGGAGTCCTTTGCAGAACAGGAGTTGGATGCTATTGTGGAGGTAGGACATGGCAAAGTACTGAGTGGTCTTGTGAAAAAAGTCCAGAGAAGAGCGAAAACATTTTCTATCCAGGATCCCCAGTCCTTAGAGGATTTTATTAGCTGGGCGAAGGAGGAATCTTAATGCTTAGTGAACAAGCAGCGCTGGTGACTGGTGCTTCAAGAGGTATCGGCCGGGCAATTGCATTGGAACTTGCAGCTAAAGGAGCAAAAGTAGCCGTTAACTTTGCTGGAAGTGAAGGTAAAGCAGAAGAAGTCGTACAGGAAATTAAGAACCTCGGCGGTGAAGCGATTAAGATTCAAGCGAATGTCTCAAATAGTGATGATGTAAAGCGCATGATCAAAACGGCAGTCGATGAATTTGGTCGTCTGGATATTCTTGTGAATAACGCTGGCATCACAAGAGATAACCTGCTTATGAGGATGAAGGAAGAAGAATTTGACGAAGTAATAGATATAAATTTAAAAGGTGTCTTCCTATGTACGAAAGCCGTGACCCGGCAGATGATGAAACAAAAATATGGCAGGATCATCAACATTGCCTCGATTGTAGGAGTTTCCGGCAATCCTGGACAAGCAAACTATGTGGCTGCGAAGGCAGGCGTGATCGGTTTAACAAAGTCAGCAGCTAAAGAATTAGCTGCACGAAATATTCAAGTAAATGCTGTAGCTCCTGGATTTATCTCTACGGATATGACTGATGCCCTTACAGAAGAGCAGCGTAAAAAGATGCTTGAGATGATTCCGCTCAACCGATTGGGAAGTGCGGAAGACGTCAGCCGTGTGGTCAGATTTCTGGCAACAGAAGATGCTGCTTACATGACTGGTCAGACCTTGCATGTAGATGGCGGAATGGTGATGTGAAAAATCATCTGGTTTTCCGCTGAGAAATTTACTATAATAACTGAAGGGAGGTGAAGTTCCAATGGCAGATACATTTGATCGTGTAAAACAAATAATTGTAGATCGTCTAGATGTAGAAGAATCTAAGGTTAAAATGGAAGCTTCCTTCAAAGAAGATTTAGAAGCAGACTCTCTTGATGTCGTTGAGTTAGTAATGGAGCTTGAAGACGAGTTTGATATGGAAATCTCTGATGAAGAAGCTGAAAAAATTAATACAGTTGGCGATGCTGTGAATTACATAAGCAGCCAAATCTAACTTGGGAATTGCTGTCTGCTTTGTGCAGGCAGCCTTTCTGTATCATTGATTTTATAGTAAAGGACAAGGTGAGTTATGGACGATTTTTCCAGTTTCCAGAAAAAAATAGATATCTCATTTAATGATGTATCGATACTGGAACAGGCTTTTACCCATTCATCTTATGTGAATGAGCATCGTAAAAAAGATCGAGAAGATAACGAGCGGCTGGAATTTTTGGGGGATGCTGTGCTTGAACTGGGCGTATCCCAATATTTATACCGCGAATTTCCGGATATGGCTGAAGGAGAATTAACGAAATTCAGAGCTTCAATCGTTTGTGAAATTTCACTTGTGCAATTTGCGAATGAATTGAATTTTCAAGAATTGATTCTGCTTGGCAAAGGAGAAGAAATGACAGGCGGTAGGAATCGCCCTGCACTTCTTGCTGACGTATTCGAGGCTTTCATTGGAGCGCTGTATCTCGATCGAGGGTTTGACCAGGTGATACGTTTTTTAGAAGCATATGTCTATCCGAAAATAAAAAAAGGTGCTTTTTCTCATGCGATGGATTTCAAGAGTCAACTACAAGAATATATACAACGGGATAACAACAGTAAAATTGAATACGAGATCGTAGAAGAAAGAGGACCGGCCCACAGCCGTGAGTTTATTGCACATGTTCGTGTACAAGGGGAAACGGCAGGGATCGGTATTGGCAGAACAAAGAAAGAAGCTGAACAAAAAGCAGCAGAGCAAGCCATCATTAATCATTCGAGTTCATAATAAAAGCCCGTACGGAACTTTTCCGTACGGGCTTTTATTAGCTATGATTTACGATAATGACCTAGTTCTTGAACGAAGGTCTGGATTTCGGATACACTAAGCTGACCCTTCATCTCGATAATATCATGGAGAGATTTAATCTCTTCGTAATTGGCTAAATCATAATCTTCTGGATCCATAATGGACCGGTTAACCACTTGCAGTTTATCTGCAATTTCATTAATGATGATCGATAAATTTTCTTGGGTAGGTTCTTCTAAACTCAAAATTATTTCCTCCTTCAAAGCTCCAGTTGCGTGTAATAATTCTAATGATAAAATACTTCACAGAATTTTAAAACCCTAAAGTACTAGTATGAAGTTATTTTTATACTTTGAAGAGGTAAGAAGGTTCCTACCGTATCAGGATAGTTTATGATAAAATAAATAAGTTGAGTGAAGGAAAGTTTGTTAAATACAGGAGGATGAGTATGTTCCTCAAACGTTTAGATACAGTTGGATTTAAGTCATTTGCCGAACGAGTGTCCGTTGACTTTGTCAGCGGGGTAACCTCCGTAGTCGGTCCGAATGGCAGTGGAAAAAGTAATATCACAGATGCGATACGCTGGGTCCTGGGTGAACAGTCTGCCCGTTCTTTAAGAGGCTCAAAAATGGAAGACATTATTTTTGCAGGCAGTGATTCCAGAAAAGCATTGAATATGGCAGAAGTCACTTTAACGCTTAATAATGAGGATCAAACACTTCCGCTGGATTACCAGGAAGTAAGCGTAACAAGAAGAGTCTATCGCTCTGGTGAAAGTGAATTTTATATTAATAATCAAACTTGCCGTCTAAAGGACATTGTTGATTTATTTATGGATTCAGGTTTGGGAAGAGAAGCTTTCTCTATTATAAGTCAAGGAAAAGTAGAGGAGATTCTCAGCTCGAAGGCAGAAGAACGAAGGTCCATATTTGAAGAAGCAGCAGGAGTGCTTAAATATAAACAACGGAAAAAGAAAGCTGAGCTCAAATTAGGAGAAACTCAGGAAAACTTAAACCGCGTAGAGGATATAGTCTATGAAATAGATGGACAATTAGAGCCTCTGAAAGAACAAGCTTCAATTGCGAAAGATTATTTAGAGAAAAAGAAGGAATTAAAGCAAGTGGAAATTTCTCTACTTATCTCTCAAATAGAATCGCTTCATAAGGAATGGCAGAATATCCTTGAAGAGCTTGAACAAATTAAGCAGCAAGAGGAAGAGCTCCAGCAATCGATCGTGACGAAGCAAGAGCAGGTCGAGCAGCAGCGGGACCAAATGCAAGCGCTCGATGAGTCTATAGAAGATCTGCAGGAAACTTTGCTTGTTCTTACAAAAGACCTCGAGAATTTAGAAGGTAAGAAAGAGTTAATGAAAGAACGGCATAAACATTATGCTGAGAACAAAACGAAAATAGAAGTTGAATATAATGAGCTGCAGCAAAAGCTCGAAAAATTAAAAGCTACGCTAAAAGAAGAGTCTAGTAAATTAAAGCATTATAAATCGAATCGGAAACAGACCAAACAGGAGCTTCAACAAACGACAAAAGCACTCGATTATGGATTACAGAACATAGATGAACAAATTGAAGAATTTAAAAGTGATTACATTGAATTGTTAAATAATCAAGCTGCCAAAAGAAATGAAAAGCAACTTCTTGAACAGCAGCGTTCTCAGTTAAACAGCAAAAAAGGCAGACAGCAAGATAAATTTCACGATCTGAGAGATGAAAGGGAAAATGCAGCAGCTTCCCTTCAGCAAACGGAGAATGAGTTAATTCAAACGACTGAAGCAAGGGGACAGCTGGAGGGTGAGCTGAAAAACTTAGAGACTGCTAGTGCTCATGATGAGAAAGCTTATGAAGATTGGCAGGAAAAGTTATATAAAGGCTATCAATATTTGGAAAAGCTGCGCTCCAAAAAAGAAATGCTGGAGGAAATGAAAGAAGATTTTTCAGGCTATTTCCAAGGGGTTAGAGAAATACTTAAAGCACGTGAAAGCAATAAGATTAATGGTATAGAGGGTGCTGTGATTGAAGTCATAGATGTGCCTTCTCGTTTAATAACTGCCATTGAAACGGCCCTCGGAGCACAAGCCCAGCATGTCATCGTAAAAGATGAACAAGCAGGGAGACATGCCATCCATTGGCTGAAGCAGCATAATAAAGGAAGAGCTACGTTTCTACCTTTAACGGCAATACAGCCCCGGACTATTCAAGGGCAGGCAGCTGCTGAACTTAAGAATCTCTCAGGCTTCGTAGGGATAGCGGGAGAATTGGTAGAAGTAAACCATGCCTATCAGCGGGCCATTCAACATTTACTTGGTCATATTGTGATTGCTGATACGCTGGAGAATGCTAATGCTATAGCCAAACATTTAAATCGGAAATTCAGGATCGTAACACTCGATGGGGATGTGGTTCATCCTGGAGGATCAATGTCTGGTGGAGCTCAAAAGAAAACGAATCAATCCCTGTTTACGAGAGAGAAGGAACTCCAGGAACTAACGGAGAAAATTACTACTTTTGAAGGCAGAACTAAAGAAGTTGAAGAGAAAGTTCAGCACTTAAAAGAAGGTATTGGAACGAAACAACTGGAGACAGAACAACTTAAGCAAAAGATAACCACCGTTCGAAATGATGAATATGAACTGCAATCTTCTAAAAGAGAGCTGCAAGTGAAAGTGAACCATCTAAATGAGCAGCTGAAGCTATATGATCAAGATCAGGCGCAATACAACGAAGATCAGGATCGGGCATCTGAGAATATCAAGAAGTTAGAAGAAGAACTAAGCACTATAAGTAAGAAACTTTCAGAGATACAGAGGTCCATTGATGAGCTGAGCGCAACTAAAGATCAACAGAAGCTTGATGAAGAAAAACTACAAGGCCGCTCTCAAGAATTGCAAATACTTCTGGCAGAATTAGACTCCTCTGTGAAAAACCAGCAGGAGAAAGTAGACCGGTATGAAGAATCTTATCGGGAAGTGGAAGAACAGCTGAGCCAAAACAGACAGACTCACCAGCAGCTGATAGAAGTGGCAGAGTCAAATGAAAGCGAAGAAGATGTAGAAGCGCATATCATCCAAACAAAAGAAAGAAAAGAAGCGGCTTCTCAATTGATTCAGGAAAGAAGAAGAGAGAGAAACCAATACGGGATCAATGTTCAAGAAGCAGAAAAAATAGTAAAGGAAAAGAATCGCCTTCATGAAAATTTTGTACAGGATATTCAGCGGAAGGAAGTAAAAGCAAATAGACTGGATGTCGAACTTGAAAATCTGCTGAATTATCTGCAGGAAGAATACGTAATGACTTATGAAAAAGCGAAAAAAAATTATCCTCCCGTTGATAATGTTACCCAGGCAGCAACAGACGTAAAACTAATAAAACGGGCGATTGAAGAACTGGGTACCGTAAACCTTGGAGCTATTGATGAGTATGATCGCATTTTGCAAAGGTACGAATTCTTAACCGGTCAACAGAAAGATTTGCTGGAAGCGAAAGATACTTTGTATTCCATTATTAATGAAATGGATGAGGAGATGCAGCGCCGGTTTGAAGATACCTTTACAAAAATTAAAGCAGAATTTGAAGATGTTTTCCGGAGCTTGTTTGGCGGAGGAAAAGCAGATTTAGTCCTTACGAATCCAGAGGACCTGCTGCATACCGGGGTGGATATTGTTGCTCAGCCTCCAGGGAAGAAATTGCAGAACTTAAGTCTCCTGTCAGGCGGCGAACGAGCATTGACGGCAATAGCTTTACTTTTCTCCATTTTACGAGTAAGACCTGTACCTTTTTGTGTACTTGACGAAGTGGAAGCAGCGCTCGATGAAGCAAACGTCGATCGCTTTGCTAAATTTCTTAAAGAATTTAGTGAGAAAACACAGTTTATCGTCATTACGCACCGGAAAGGCACAATGGAAGAATCGGATGTTTTATATGGCGTAACGATGCAGGAATCAGGAGTCTCCAGACTGGTTTCGGTTAAGCTCGAGGAGACGTCAGAATTAATGGAAGTATAGAAAGGATGGTAGGATGAGCTTCTTTAAAAAACTTAAGGAAAAATTTGTAAAACCAGAAGAGGACGATCTTGACTCCTCTAAGGAAACCAGTGAAGAATCAAGTGATGAAGAAACGAAAGAAAACGAGTCGGTAGAATCTGAGGAGGTCACCGAGACAGCGGAAACTGAATCCTCGCTGCAGGGAGAAACAGAAGTCCCAGACCAGGAAACAGTCGAGAATGATGTAGAGGATACTGAACTGGACGAGTCTATTGCTGAAGGTCCTGAAGACGATGCAGCGGATACCACGGAGGAAGAAGAGTCCATAGCAGCTAAGTTCAAAAAAGGTCTGGCGAAAACTAGAAATTCATTTTCCAGTAAAATTAACGATTTGGTCGCCCGCTATCGTACAGTTGATGAAGAGTTTTTTGAGGAATTGGAAGAAGTGCTGATTTCAGCTGATGTTGGGGTAAATGCTGTGATGGAAATAATTGAAGAGCTAGAAATGGAGGTCAAACGCCGAAATATTAAAGACACCCGCCAAGTGAAAGAAGTTATATCAGAAAAGCTGGTGGAAATGTATTATGGTGATGATCAGGAAAGCGAGCTAGAAGGTTTAACAGTCAACGAGGATGGATTGACCATTTACCTATTTGTAGGTGTTAATGGGGTAGGAAAAACTACAACCATTGGAAAACTGGCAGACAAGCTGAAAAAAGAAGGCAAGAAAGTTACTCTGGCAGCTGGCGATACATTCCGAGCCGGTGCCATAGAACAACTTGAAATTTGGGGAGAACGTACAGGAGTTCCTGTGATTAAACATAGTGAAGGCGGAGATCCTGCTGCCGTAATTTTCGATGGGATTAAAGCGGCCAAATCAAGAAATGCTGATGTTCTGATTTGTGATACAGCTGGCCGTCTGCAAAATAAAGTTAACTTGATGAATGAACTTTCTAAAGTGAAACGAGTAATTGAAAGAGAAGTGCCGGGTGCTCCGCATGAAGTGCTGTTAACTTTGGATGCGACAACAGGTCAAAATGCGATGAGCCAGGCAAAAACGTTTGCTGCAAGTACCGATGTAACGGGAATTGCTCTGACAAAGCTTGATGGAACAGCGAAAGGCGGTATTGTACTGGCCATTCGGAAAGAATTAGAAATTCCAGTTAAATTGGTAGGTCTGGGAGAGAAGGTTTCAGATTTGGAAACATTTAATGCTCATGCCTTTGTCTACGGTCTATTTGCTGATATGATTGAAGAGTATGAAGAAGAAAGTCAAGACTGAAACTTGACAGCTCCTGAGTACTTTCGTTATGATTTATGTATGTAAAGGTATTTCACTTAACAAGGGGTGCTTAACGCATGCTTGAAAAGACGACACGCGTCAATTTTTTGTTCGATTTCTATCAATCATTGCTGACTCCTAAACAAAGGAACTATATGGAGCTATATTTTTTAGAAGATTACTCGCTGGGTGAAATATCTGAAAACTTCGATGTCTCAAGACAAGCAGTTTATGATAATATTCGCCGGACAGAAACGATGCTTGAAGAATATGAGAAGAAGCTTAGTTTATATGAGAAATTTGATCAGCGGCAGAACTTAATTCAAGAACTATTAAAAGAAATAGAAACAGATGAACGTAATGAACATTTAAAAAGCAAACTAGAGCAATTACTAGATTTAGAATAGGGGGGTCCTTCAATGGCATTTGAAGGTTTATCCGACCGTTTGCAGGAAACAATTAAGAAAATAAAGGGCAAAGGGAAGGTAACCGAGCAAGATGTAAAAGAAATGACTCGTGAAGTTCGCCTTGCCCTCCTTGAGGCAGATGTTAACTTTAAAGTGGTCAAGGATTTCGTAAAACGCATTCGCGAGCGTGCTGTTGGCCAAGAAGTTATGGGCAGTCTGACTCCAGGACAACAGGTTATTAAAGTTGTGAAAGAAGAATTAACCGACCTAATGGGCGGTGATGAAAGCAAGATCGCCGTAGCAAAACGACCACCAACTGTAATTATGATGGTCGGTCTTCAAGGGGCGGGTAAGACAACAACTACAGGAAAGCTGGCTAATTTGCTGCGTAAAAACTATAATCGTAAGCCGTTATTGGCTGCAGCGGACGTTTACCGTCCAGCAGCTGTTCAACAGCTCCAGACGCTGGGTAAGCAGCTAAGTCTCCCGGTCTATGAACAAGGAACGGATGCTGATCCTGTAGAGATTGCCAAAAATGCAGTAGAAACCGCCAAAGAAGAACATCACGATTATGTAATTATTGATACTGCCGGCCGTTTGCATGTAGATGGCGAGCTCATGGAAGAATTGCAGCGTATTAAGGAAGCTGTTGTACCTGATGAGATCTTTCTTGTTGTTGACTCGATGACGGGTCAAGATGCTGTCAACGTAGCTGAAAGTTTCGATGAGCAGCTTGATATAAGCGGAGTCTTGCTTACCAAGCTGGATGGAGATACCCGAGGCGGTGCTGCCCTGTCGATTAAAGCAGTCACGGGCAAACCGATTAAATTTGCGGGTATGGGGGAGAAGCTCGATCAATTAGAGCCGTTCCACCCCGAACGTATGGCATCTCGAATTCTCGGCATGGGAGATATGCTTACTTTAATTGAGAAAGCTCAAACCCAAGTAGATGAAAAGCAAGCGAAGGAACTCGAATCCAAAATGCGAACGGCTTCCTTTACCTTTGAAGATTTTTTGGATCAAATGGAACAAGTGAAAAATATGGGACCTCTGGATGAACTGATTAATATGATCCCAGGGGCAGGCAAAATGAAGGGGCTGAAAAATGTTTCCTTCGATGATAAACAAATCGTCCATGTAGAAGCTATTATTCAGTCGATGACAAAGAAAGAACGCCAGGAACCATCTGTTATGAACGCCAGTCGCAAAAAAAGAATAGCTAAAGGATCAGGTACTTCAGTTTCAGAGGTTAACCGTCTGTTAAAGCAGTTTGAAGACATGAAGAAAATGATGAAACAAATGAGTAATACTAAAGGAAAAAAAGGAAAAGGTATGAAATTTCCGTTTATGTAATGGAAAAACCCTTTACACACAATTGAAGTTCTGCTAAAATCTAAAATTGTGTGAAACACTTATGAAATATATGGAGGTATTTAAACATGGCAGTAAAAATTCGCCTTAAACGTATGGGCTCTAAACGTAACCCATTTTACCGTGTAGTAGTAGCAGATTCACGTTCACCTCGTGATGGACGTTTCATTGAGCAAATCGGCACATATAATCCGGTTGCTAACCCTGTAGAGGTTAAGCTGGATGCTGACAAAGCAGTTGACTGGATGTCAAATGGTGCTCAGCCTAGTGATACGGTTCGTAACTTATTCTCAAAAGAAGGCATCATGAAGCAATTTCACGACAAGAAAAACCAAAAGTAAAGAAGTGATATCATGAAAGCCTTAATCGAAACGATCGTTACACCGCTTGTGGACCACCCTGAAGACATCAGGATCGAAACGAAAGAGGAAGATCGCAAGACGATTTACCACTTAACTGTTCATCCGGATGATGTCGGTAAGGTCATCGGTAAAAACGGGCGGATTGCCAAGGCGATCCGAACTGTCGTTTACGCGGCAGGCTCTGATTCTGAGAAAAGAATCTATCTGGATATCATGTAAAAAGGGAGAGGGAAACCTTTCCCTTTTTTACCATTCAGATTTTTTTTACGAGAGGCGGACGGTGAATGCAAATCATCAGACGTATTCCGGTGAAGCAAGTATTGACTTCTAACAGCCGTAATCTTTTAAAGGATCGGTTTGACGGCCGCATGAAACAATTAGAAAAAGAGTGTCACCATCTTACATTTGAACAAAAAAAGCTTGAGAAAAAGCCTGGCATTTCCAAACAAGAGGTAGAAAGGCGCTTTTCCAGAGAAATCAGCAGACGCAAAGATCAATTGCGTTGGATTGAGCAGCAGTTGAAGCAACTGGAGGTACTGCCGGATGGCAGTGAATTAGAGACCGAAGATGTCGAAGCGCTTCTTCCTGTTAAAGAGGGAGATGTCTGGAGTGAAGCCGTTCTTGATCAAAAAATTGTTATTAAAGATGGAATAGTTATACGAGCGAGGTAATTAGATACATGACAGATACAATGTTTAATGTAGGAAAAATCATAAATACGCATGGCATTAAAGGAGAAGTAAAAGTTCAGAGAATTACTGATTTCGAAGAACGATTTGAACCTGGTCAGCTGTTGTATTGGGCAAATAATAATCAGGATCCAAAACCGCTTGTTGTTAAAAGTCATCGCATGCACAAAGGGTTTGATTTACTCACTTTTGCAGATCATTCGACTATCAATGATGTAGAAGGTTACAAAAATGGAATGCTAATGGTTACTTCGAAAGAACAGGAAGAACTGGGTGAGCATGAATTTTATTTTCATGAAATCATCGGTTGTTCTGTTTATTTAGTATCTGGAGAGGAACTAGGTCGAGTGAAAGAAATTTTAACACCTGGGGCCAATGATGTTTGGGTGATAGAACGTCCTGCTAAAGGCGATTTACTTATACCTTATATTGAGGAAGTAGTTAAAGAAGTAAATCCAGCTGAGCAGAAAGTTATTATTGATCCAATAGAGGGGCTGCTTGATTAATGCAAATCGATATTATGACTTTGTTTCCTGAAATGTTCGACGGTGTATTGAACCATTCTATTATGAAACGAGCTCAAGATCGAGAAGCCTTTCACTATAATTATATCAACTTTCGTGAGTTTACTACCAATAAACATAATAAGGTAGATGACTATCCTTATGGAGGCGGAGCCGGTTTAGTTCTTACGCCTCAGCCGATTTTTGATGCGGTCGAAGATATCCACCGGAAATCCGTTACTAAGCCAAGAGTTATACTTATGTGTCCACAGGGGGAACCCTACACACAGAAGAAAGCAGAAGAGTTAGCTGAAGAAGAGCATCTTGTTTTTATTTGTGGTCATTATGAAGGTTATGATGAACGGATTCGCCAGGAACTTGTCACCGACGAAATTTCAATTGGAGATTACGTTTTGACCGGCGGAGAACTCGGTGCAATGGTGGTTATGGACTCTGTAATCCGTCTGCTCCCAGGGGTACTTGGAAATGAACAGTCGGCACCAGAAGATTCCTTTTCAAATGGATTGCTGGAACATCCGCATTATACTCGCCCTGCTGATTTCCGAGGTAAAGAAGTACCAGAAGTACTCCTCTCTGGAAATCACGCAAGGATCGACGAGTGGAGACATTATCAATCCTTAAAACGAACGTACGAAAGACGGCCGGATCTATTGCAGAATAGAGAACTCACGGAGCAAGAAAAAGTATGGCTGCAAGAATGGGAAAATCAATAAGAATCCTTGCAGTATATAGAGGTTTATGATATATTAAACTTTGTGCTTAAACGTTCAGTTTAAGCGATAAACGATGTTCCGCTGCCTCTTAGAAGTCAAGAGCATTAGTTAAAAGGAGTGAAATACGATGCAGCAACTTATTCATGACATTACAAAAGAACAGCTTCGTACCGACCTTCCAGACTTTCGCCCTGGTGATACTGTAAAAGTACACGTGAAAGTTGTCGAAGGCACCCGTGAGCGTATTCAGGTATTTGAAGGTGTCGTTATTAAGCGTCAGAATGGCGGAATCAGTGAAACATTTACCGTACGTAAGATTACTTACGGTGTAGGTGTGGAACGTACATTCCCTCTACATTCTCCGCGAATTGCTAAAATTGAGCGTTCCCGTCGTGGTAAAGTACGTCGTGCTAAGCTTTATTATCTGCGTAATCTGCGCGGTAAAGCAGCAAGAATTAAAGAGATTCTTTAATCGAAGTCGAAAGGAGCTTGCATTTGCCAAGCTCCTTTTTTCTAATCTTTATAGGAGAGAGGAGAGGGAGTCCTGTGAACAAACAATGGTGGGACTGGATTAAAGCATTTGTAATCGCAGCTGCTTTAGCAATCATAGTTCGTGTCTTCCTATTTGCCCCTGTAGTAGTGGAAGGTCCCTCGATGCAGAATACTTTGCATAACGGTGACCACCTTATAGTAAGCAAAATAAATTACACCCTGGGAGAACCCGATCGATTTGATGTGGTTGTGTTTCATGCGACTGAAACAAAAGATTACATAAAACGTGTGATAGGTCTGCCTGGAGATCACATTGAATATAAGAGTGATCAGCTTTATGTGAATGGGAAGAAAGTAGATGAGAAGTTCTTAAATGACAGGCTCAGTAAAATGCCAGAAGGCGATGTCTTAACGGATGATTTCTCTATTGAACAGGTTCCTGGGGGCTATGATACAGTTCCAGAAGGGGAACTCCTCGTCTTAGGAGACAATCGAAATAATTCTACAGATAGTCGGATGCTGGGGATGATCCCAGAAGATAAAATTGTCGGTCAGGCGGTTCTTCTTTATTGGCCGCTAAATCGAATTCGACTCGTGCACTAGGAGGGTCACAGTGACGATACAATGGTTTCCTGGTCATATGGCCAAGGCAAGAAGAGAAGCTTCTGAGAAATTAAAGCTTGTAGACTTTGTGATTGAATTAGTGGATGCTAGAGCCCCTCTTTCCTCACAAAACCCAATGCTTCATGATTTATTGCAGGATAAGCCAAAAATGATCGTGTTTATGAAAAAAGATTTAGCAGATCCCAACATTACAAATAAGTGGCTTGATGCATATGAAAGTAGTGGAATTCCAGCTTTAGCAATTGAGGCAAATCAAAAAAAAGATATACAAAAAGTTGTTCATATTGCTAAAGAGCTAGGAAAAGAAAAAATTGAAAAGCTACGGGCAAAAGGGGTTCGTCCTCGAGCATCCCGGGCGATGATTTTGGGAATTCCGAACGTTGGAAAGTCCACACTCATCAATCGTCTAGCCAACAAGAAAGCCGCAAAAACTGGAGATAAGCCAGGAGTCACGACGGCCCAGCAGTGGATTAAAGTCAAGAAAGAGTTTGAACTGCTCGATACACCCGGCATTTTATGGCCGAAATTCGAAGACGAGGAAGTTGGTTATCGTCTAGCTTCTATTGGAACTATTAAAGATCAAATCCTCCCAAAAGAGGATGTTGCTGCATATATTCTGGATTATTTAAAAGAGAATTATCCTGCACTTCTAGAAAAAAGATATGGATTTTCAGAATATGAGGATATTATGGAAGCATTTGAAAAAATCGGGATGAAAAGGGGCTGCCTAGAGAGCGGAGGGGTAGTCAATTTCGAGAAAACCTCAGATGTAATTCTGCAGGATTTAAGGACAGGAAAGACAGGTTTAATCAGTTTTGAACGTCCGGAATAAATGGACATGTGAAGAAACGCAAAATGGATAAATTCCAATTTGCGTTTTTTTATTACATAGTGAGTACAGGGTGCCGATATAAAGAAGAAACGGGGAGCAAAAATGAAAAAAACAGTACAAGAAATAAAGCAGTGGATTTTAGAGAACGATTTGAGTGAAGCAGACTTAGAGAATCTGAAACATGATTCTCGTAAGGGAGTGCTGGATCTTGTCCGTCAATATGAACGGAAGCTGGAAAAAAAGAAAGCAAAGGAAATCCAATATTTCGAAATGATGGAGTTTGAGCGACAAGCACGTGCTAAAGGGAAAGTGAAAATCGCGGGAGTTGATGAAGCAGGCCGCGGCCCTCTAGCCGGACCGGTCGTTGCCTCCGCTGTTATTCTTCCTGAAGGCTTTTACCTCGAAGGTCTGAACGACTCAAAGCAGTTATCCCGGATGCAAAGGGAGGAGTTTTATCAAACCATTAGGACGCAAGCTGACATCGGAGTGGGAATAGTTACGAATAAAGAAATCGATCAGATTAATATTTATCAGTCAACAAAATTAGCTATGAAAAGGGCAGTAGAATCCTTGGATCAAGAGCCTGATTACGTATTAGTCGATGCGATGGAAGTAAATCAACTGTCTTGTCCACAGGAATCGCTTATAAAAGGTGATGAAAGAAGTGTTTCTATAGCTGCCGCAAGTGTCATAGCCAAAGTTACCAGGGATAATATCATGAAAGAACTGCATGAATTTTACCCGGACTATGATTTTATTTCCAACCAAGGCTACGGAACAAAAAATCATCTTCAGGCACTTGATAAATTTGGTGCCACTCCCTATCACCGTGTCAGTTTTTCTCCTGTTAAAGAACAAATACTTTCCTAAAGAGGTGCACATACATGAACCCCATCTTGTCCAGTATATTGAAAACCGTACAAGCAAAGGCTGCGGTCACCTCTCAGCAGCCGATAGAAGGTCAGTACATAGCTGGTAAGGTCATTAAGTTATTCCCCGGGAATGGCGCCCTGGTACAGCTAGGCGCAGAACAGCTTCAAGCTCAACTAGAAACATCTTTAACTAAAGGAGAGCGATATCTGTTTCAAGTGAAATCGACTGGGGACCAACTTCATTTAGCAGTAGTATCCTCTCAAAAGACAGAACAGCAAGAGTTAGCTAATCTCTTTCAAGTTTTAGGATTAAAAAAGACTAAACATAGCTATTCCCTGGTCCGTCAACTCCTTCAGAAGGACATTTCTTTTCACAAGCAGGACCTTAATCATGCTGTGACACTGCTTAATCAAGTGGAAGAGAAGACAGCAGCAGTTACCACCCTATTAAAATTGTTTGAAAAGCAGCTACCCATTAAGCCATCTGTTTTTCAAGCGTTTTATACAAAGGAGACGAAGGATTTAACTCAGGAAATAAATAAGCTCTCCCAGTCAGTTTCTACAGAGAAAAATGCTAGTAATTCTGCTCAGAAAGTTGCAGATTTAATTAGCCGCATGAAAAATAACCAGCCGGAAATTCCATTAGAGAAGCGAATAGCTGTAAGACTGGTTTCGGAAGCTGACCTTGGAATAAATAATTCCTTTAAGGTCTTAAAAAAAGCCGGATTATATCCTGAAAATTATACGTTTACCCAATTTAATAAAGACGTACAAAGCTGGAAGACGGCACAGGAAATTCCATCAACTTTCCAGCAGGATCCCATAGGAATCCGTCCCATACCTGAATTTTTAATTCCACGGGCAAACCGGCTGGTTCCTCAATTGAAGCAGTTATTTGATCAACAACTGCCTTTAACAACTAAAGACAGGCAAATGGTTAAGCAGTGGGTTCAGCAATTAAAGCCTTTTAAACAGAATGCCCAACAGGCAGGTCAGACGCTGAGATTTTCCGAAAAAAACTTAGAGCCCTTACTGAAGAACTATCAGTCCCTTATGGAACGTAAGATCTTTGAAAAAATAGTTCCTGCTCTAGAGCCAGCGGATAAAAATGCTCTCTCTCAAGCAGTCAAAAATTTACCAAAGGTGACGAATGGGAATTTCGATCCAGTTGAATGGAATTCACTGCTTCCCAAACTTGAAAAACTGGAAGCTCAGCAGCTTTCAAAATTTCAACAGGCAGTCTTAACTGAGTGGATCAGCGGTGCGATGAATCAGCTTCCTGAAACGAACCACAAAGATTTAATATTATTAAAGATTAAGCTAATGATGCACGCTATCGGTTCAAGTGAGGAAGCAATGATTAATCACTCTTCCGACCTCCAGCAAAAGAGCCAGAATGAGCAGACGCTTCGATCGTTGATGCTTCAAATGCAGCAAGATGCAGGCCGTTCTCAGTCGGCAGAAGGTGCTAAACAACTTCAGCATCTATTAAACGGAATCCAGCTGTCATCCCATCAGGTTACCAATCAATCCATTCAGTTTTCACTCCAATTTCCAGGATTTTTGTTAGATTCTGCTAAAGATATCCATGTGAATGTTGAAGGGAGAAAGAACAGCAAGAACGAAATTGATCCGGACTTTTGCAGAGTTGTGTTTTACTTAGATTTAGAATCCATGAAGGAGACTGTCATTGATTTAAATATCAGTGAACGCCATGTAGCCGTGACAGTTTTCAATCAATTGGAGGAAAGTAAGCAAGTCCTTGAAAAACATAAAGCAGCCTTAGAACAAGGGTTAACTAAGCTAGGCTACACATTAACCTCTATCCATTACAAAACCCATGTCTTAAACTCTCAACATCCGGCTGCATCAGCAGCTTTCACTTCTCCAGAAAAGAAGGGACTAGATATTCGCATATGACTTATAAACGCAAAGAAGCGATCGCGCTCGGTTATGATGAAGCACGCGATGCAGCACCTACAGTTAAAGCTAAAGGGAAAGGAGATGTTGCTGAAAACATTCTGAGAAAAGCAGAAGAGCATAACATTCCGGTTCAAGAGGATGCCACGCTGATCGCGCTTCTATCTGAATTGAATATTAATGAGCAGATACCTGAAGAACTATACCATGTCGTGGCCGAAGTATTTGCTTTTATCTATCAATCCGACAAAGATTTAAAAGAGTAAGAAAATAATGAAAATATAGTTTACATAATAAGTATATCGTTAACTAATATGAAAATTTCGACATAAAGTTACGTTACTGTGGACAATAGCCTGCGTTTTTTTATACAATGAGAATGCAGTGAAATTTGATGGGAGGATGAAACATGAACATTCACGAGTATCAGGGGAAACAAATAATGCGCGATTTTGGCGTTTCAGTGCCAAATGGCCATGTGGCATATACTGTAGATGAAGCTGTTGAAGCAGCAAAGAAACTAGGTACAGATGTCACTGTAGTTAAAGCACAAATCCATGCCGGCGGACGAGGAAAAGCTGGTGGGGTGAAAATTGCCAAAAATCTTGACGAAGTGCGCACTTACGCAGAAGAAATTTTAGGTAAAACATTAGTAACCCATCAGACCGGACCGGAAGGAAAAGAAGTAAAGCGCTTACTAATTGAAGAAGGATGCGACATTAAAAGTGAATATTATGTCGGTCTTGTCTTAGATCGCGCTACGAGTAAAGTAACGATGATGGCTTCTGAGGAAGGCGGCACGGAGATTGAAGAAGTGGCTGCTGAAACTCCAGAAAAAATCTTTAAAGAGGTCATTGATCCTGTAACTGGTCTGACTCCTTTCCAAGCGAGAAGACTGGCATTCAACATTAACATCCCTAAAGAAGCGTTAGGAAAAGCGGTTAAATTTATGCTTGGCCTTTATGATGTCTTCGTTCAAAAGGACTGCTCTGTAGCTGAAATCAATCCGCTTGTAACGACTGGCAGTGGCGATGTAATGGCGCTTGATTCAAAACTTAACTTTGATGATAACGCTCTATTCCGTCAAAAAGACGTAGCAGACCTTCGTGATCTGGAAGAAGAAGATCCTAAAGAAGTAGAAGCATCTAAATATGATCTAAGCTATATTGCCTTAGACGGAAACATCGGCTGCATGGTTAATGGAGCTGGTCTTGCTATGGCAACTATGGACACCATTAAGCATTACAGCGGTGATCCTGCCAACTTCCTTGACGTGGGCGGCGGAGCCACTACTGAAAAAGTAACAGAAGCATTTAAAATTATTCTGTCCGATGATAATGTTAAAGGAATTTTCGTCAATATCTTCGGTGGAATTATGAAATGTGACGTCATTGCAGAAGGTGTTGTCGAAGCTACAAAGCAAATTGGATTGACTCTTCCGCTTGTTGTTCGTTTGGAAGGAACAAATGTTGAACAAGGAAAGAAAATTCTTGATGAATCAGGCTTAAACATCACTTCTGCAGATTCTATGGCTGCAGGCGCTCAAAAAATTGTAGAACTAGTCAAGTAAGAAAGGCGGGGAAATCATGAGTGTATATGTTAACAAACAGACTAAAGTAATTGTACAGGGAATTACAGGATCAACTGCTTTGTTTCATACAAAGCAAATGCTTGAATACGGTACACAAATCGTGGGTGGAGTTACACCAGGCAAAGGCGGAACAGAGGTAGAAGGAGTACCTGTATTTAATACTGTTTCAGAAGCAGTTGAAAATACTGGAGCAAATGCTTCCGTCATCTATGTTCCAGCTCCATTTGCAGCGGATGCCATTATGGAAGCTACGGATGCCGAGCTTGACCTGGCTATTTGTATTACAGAACATATTCCTGTACTGGATATGGTAAAAGTAAAACGCTATATGGAAGGGAAGAAAACACGTCTAGTAGGACCAAACTGTCCTGGTGTTATTACTCCAGATGAATGTAAAATTGGAATTATGCCTGGTTACATCCATAATAAAGGCCATGTAGGGGTAGTATCCCGTTCTGGTACTCTAACTTATGAAGCTGTACACCAGCTTTCAGAAGCAGGAATCGGTCAATCCACTGCCGTGGGTATAGGCGGAGATCCTGTAAATGGTACTGATTTTATTGATGTCCTTAAAGCCTTCAACGAGGACCCTGACACAGAAGCTGTGATTATGATTGGGGAAATTGGAGGTACGGCTGAAGAAGAAGCAGCTGAATGGGTGAAAGCTAACATGAGTAAACCTGTCGTAGGCTTCATTGGTGGACGCACAGCGCCTCCAGGAAAGCGTATGGGCCATGCTGGTGCCATTATTTCCGGAGGAAAAGGAACAGCTGATGAGAAAATTCGTGTTATGAATGAATGTGGAATTGATGTAGCCGAAACTCCTTCAGTAATGGGTGAAACCCTTATTAAAGTATTGGACAAGCAAGGTTTGCTTGATAAGTGCAAAACTCATTAATTTAATTGATAAGCCGTGCCTGGAAATAGGCACGGCTTATCTTTAATGAAAAGAGGCTGAATATGGACCTGTTTAGAAGAAAATTGATTCATCTCCACGCGTCTCCCTTCGTCACTCGTGCTTTACTGCGTAAAATCATTAAAGACGACTCCAAGCTTAACCGAATCCATCTTTATACCCCTCATCAAATGGCAGAACGATTTCAAATTAAAATGGAACACTCCCGGGCTCTTTTTGACTATTTACGTGACCCTAATATAATGAAGAAACTCGACATGATTTTCCAAAATATCACCTGTATAACGATTTTTGACGACAGTTATCCCTCCCTTCTAAAGTCGATACCTGATCCCCCCATTGTCCTGTATTTACTAGGAAATACACAACTTCTGAATGTTCCATCTTCGTTAAGTGTGGTTGGTACGAGAACCCCCTCAATATACGCTTTCCCCTCGATGAAAAAAATTCTCAATCCCTTGATAAACCAGGGTTTTATGCTGGTAAGCGGCTTTGCAAAAGGTATTGATCAATATGCTCATAATCTTGCTGTACAGCAAGCGGGCAAGACCATTGCTGTTCTTGGATCTGGTTTTCAACATATATATCCTAAGAATAATCCTGCCCTCCTTCAAGAGTTATGTTACCATCATTTACTAGTGAGCGAATATCCCCCGGATCGACAAGCGAAAAAGTATCATTTTCCGGAGAGGAATCGCATCATTTCCGGTCTATCACAAGGGACTCTGGTAGTGGAAGCAAGGATGCGAAGTGGCTCCCTTATCACCGTTGATCAGGCTCTCGAACAAGGGAGAGAGGTCTATGCGATGCCGAGCTCAATCTTGAACCCCGCGAGTGAAGGGTGTCATTATCTAATCCAGCAAGGGGCAAAGCTTGTCCAGAGCAGTCAGGACATCCTTGAAGACTGGAAATTTAAAATTTGAAAAAATTCTTACAATAGTGTTACAGTCAGGGTTGAATCGTTCCCGCTTCGAAACTTTTTTATCAGCTATGTTTGACAAACGGTTTCATTGTATTTAATAATAGGGAAGATTTATCATAACTAACAGAACAGAGAAACCACCTCTATGGGAGGAACCGATATGGCAGATTATCTAGTAATCGTTGAGTCGCCTGCAAAAGCTAAGACGATTGAACGATACCTTGGAAAGAAATACAAAGTAAAAGCTTCATTAGGTCACATCCGAGACTTACCTAAGAGTCAAATGGGTGTGGATGTTGATCATGAATTCGAACCTAAATATATTACGATCCGCGGCAAAGGCCCGGTTTTAAAAGAATTAAAAACAGCGGCGAAAAAAGCTAAGCGCGTCTATCTGGCTGCCGACCCCGATCGCGAAGGTGAAGCGATTGCCTGGCATTTAGCGCACAGTTTAGATATTGATACGACTTCTGATTGCCGCGTAGTATTTAACGAAATTACGAAAGAAGCGATTAAAGAATCGTTTAAACAGCCCAGAACCATTGACTCAGATTTAGTTGATGCTCAACAAGCAAGGAGAATTCTTGATCGTCTTGTTGGGTATAACATCAGTCCAATATTGTGGAAAAAGGTCAAAAAAGGCCTTAGTGCCGGCCGGGTACAATCCGTGGCAGTTAAAATTATTGTCGACAGAGAAAATGAGATCAATGCATTTGAACCCGAAGAATATTGGACGATCGAAGGTAACTTTTTAAAGGAGAAAGAGCCTTTTGAAGGATCTTTTTATGGAGTGGACGGGAAGAAGCAAGAATTGAAAACGCAGGAAGACGTCGAGCGGATCCAAGGGCAGATGAAAGGCAAAAACTTTTCAGTAGAAAAGGTCAACAAGAGGGAGCGACGCAGAAATCCTTCCCTGCCATTCACGACTTCTTCTTTACAGCAGGAAGCAGCTAGAAAGCTGAACTTCCGCGCTAAAAAGACGATGATGATCGCTCAGCAGCTTTACGAAGGAATAGATCTAAAAGGTAAGCTGGGGATTACAGGTTTAATTACCTACATGCGTACCGATTCCACCAGACTATCCAATTCGGCAAAAGAAGATGCCAAACAATACATTCAATCGAAGTATGGGGAAGAATATTTAGGTCAGAATAAAAAAGTGAAAAAACAAGAAGGGGCCCAGGACGCTCACGAAGCGATTCGTCCGACTGGTTCCGAACGTGACCCTAAAGCCATGAAGAGTATTCTTTCTCGTGACCAGTACCGTTTATATAAACTGATCTGGGATCGGTTTATTTCCAGTCAAATGGCGCCTGCCGTTCTGGATACCATGACCGTGCACCTTGATAATCAAGGGGTTGAGTTTAGGGCCACAGGATCAGAAGTGAAATTTAAAGGGTTTATGAAGGTGTATATTGAAGGTCGGGACGATAATAAGCAGGAAAGTGATAAATTACTGCCTCATCTTGAAGAAGGGATGACGGTGACCGCCGAAAACATTGAACCGAATCAGCACTTCACTCAGCCTCCTCCACGGTATACGGAAGCTCGTTTAGTAAAAACTCTAGAGGAATTAGGAATTGGGCGCCCTTCTACGTATGCGCCTACACTTGATACTATTCAGCGAAGAGGGTACGTTGCGCTGGACAATAAGCGCTTTATCCCTACAGAACTTGGCGAGATTGTCCTGGAGCAATTAAAGGACTACTTTCCGGAAATTATTGATGTTGATTTTACTAAGGGAATGGAAGATGACCTGGATGCGATAGAAGTTGGTAAGGAAGACTGGGTATCGATCATCGGCGACTTCTACAAGGACTTTAAGCCGAGGTTGGAAAAAGCGGAGAAGGAAATGGAAGAAATTGAGATCAAAGATGAACCAGCTGGCATTGATTGTGAGAAGTGCGGGCATGAAATGGTTTATAAGATGGGTAGATATGGGAAGTTTCTCGCCTGCTCAAACTTTCCTGAGTGCCGAAACACTAAACCTATTTTGAAAAAAATTGATGTCACGTGTCCGAAATGCCATGAAGGTGAGATTGTAGAGAGAAAAAGTAAAAAGAACCGCAAATTTTATGGATGTGAACGATATCCTGAGTGTGACTTCATCTCATGGGATAAACCGATCAGCAGACCTTGTCCGAAATGTGAATCCATCCTGGTGGAAAAAAGGTCGAAGAAAGGAACGCAGATCCAATGTACGGAATGTGACTATAAAGAAGAGGCACAATCCTGATTCTGCTTGTTAAGCCTATAGCTCATTTGCAGCTATAGGCTTTTGCTATTTGACTGTTAATTTTCTTAACATATTGACAGTTGGGAAATTGACGGATATAATTACCGTTTGGCAAGATGAAATGCTTGACACCCTGTCCAGCAAAGGTGATTCTATAATAGACGGGACGATAAAGGAATATCCTTTATTTAGGGGATTAGATAACGTTTTCATAACATTAGTTGGAAACAATTCAGAATTTTGTTACAGTTTTATTAAATCCATTGTTTACAAGGTTAAAAGTGTGATAAAATTTAAACGCTCTTGTGTGAGGTGGGCTATGAATCAATGGGAAGTTCACAAACAGTTATTTTTAGAATACTTACAAATTGAAAAAAATGCTTCACCGTTAACTGTGGAGAATTATAAAAAGGATGTAGAAGGTTTTGCCCGCTTTTTGGAAGCGGAAGCTGTTGCATTTAATGAAGTTGATTATCCAGCTATTCGCGTCTATCTTTCTCAGCTTCATCAAGCGCAGTTATCCAGGAAAACCATTTCTAGAAAGCTGTCCTGCATGAGAAGCTTCTATCGATTTTTAGAACGTGAAGGTATAATCACAAGCAACCCTTTCCTGACTGTAACTTTACCTAAAGGAGATAAACCTATCCCTGAGTTTTTTTATGAGGAAGAGCTGAAACCATTATTTTTAGCAAGTGACATAACTCATCCCTTAGGACAGAGAAACCAGGCATTGATTGAAATCTTATATGGTACTGGAATCCGGGTCAGCGAATGTACGAGTATTGAATGTGCGGACATTGATTTTTCACTGACTACCGTGCTTGTTCACGGGAAAGGACGAAAAGAACGCTACGTCCCTTTTGGCACATTTGCAGGTGAAGCTCTCCGACGCTATATGGAAGATGGACGTCAACAGTTATTGAGCAGAAGCGGAGCGGCAGCGGATCGATTGTTCCTCAACTCTAAAGGTGGGGCATTGACTGCACGTGGCGTACGTATGATCCTGGATAAACTCGTGAAAGAAGCTGCGCTTACCGTGGATATTCACCCCCACAAACTGCGGCATTCGTTTGCAACCCACTTACTGAATAATGGTGCGGATCTTCGGTCAGTACAGGAACTATTGGGCCATGAACATCTTTCGTCGACTCAAATATATACACACGTTACAAAGGATCGGCTGAGAAACGTTTATATGAACAGCCATCCCCGAGCAAATAAATGAGGTGATCAAATGGATCAACAATTTCATGCAACTACAATTTTTGCAGTCCAGCATAAGGGGCTGAGCGCGATGAGCGGTGACGGGCAAGTTACCCTCGGCAATCAGGTGGTTATGAAGCATAAAGCTAAAAAAGTACGAAGGTTATTTAATGATCAAGTACTAGCCGGGTTCGCAGGCTCAGTAGCTGATGCGTTTACACTTTTTGAAAAATTTGAAGCAAAGCTCGAAGCCTTTGATGGGAATTTAGCGAGAGCAGCAGTCGAGCTTGCTAAAGAATGGCGAAGTGATCGCGTATTAAGAAAGCTTGAAGCTATGTTAATCGTGATGGATAAAGAAAATATGTTTCTTGTTTCCGGAACTGGGGAAGTAATAGAACCGGATGATGGAATCTTAGCCATTGGGTCTGGCGGGAACTACGCTTTGAGTGCCGGCCGTGCCTTGAAGCGCTATTCTTCGGAGCAATCAGCTAAGGATATAGCCAAAGCAGCCCTGGAGATCGCGGGGGAAATTTGTGTGTTTACTAATGACCAAATAACCTTAGAGGTGCTCGAATAGGAGGGCAAAGAATGTCATTAAATTTAACTCCAAAACAAATTGTTGAAAGATTAGACCAATATATTATAGGACAGAATAGTGCCAAGAAATCTGTCGCCATCGCTCTTAGAAACCGCTATCGCAGAATGCAGTTGAATGACCAGATTCGTGATGAAATCGTCCCGAAGAATATTCTTATGATCGGACCTACCGGGGTAGGGAAGACGGAAATTGCCCGACGGCTTGCGAAATTAGTTGGCGCACCCTTTGTTAAAGTGGAAGCAACTAAATTCACCGAAGTCGGCTACGTAGGAAGAGATGTAGAATCTATGGTCAGAGATTTAGTAGAAATGGCTGTGCGCATGGTGAAAGATGAAAAAATGGAAGCAGTAAAAGACCGTGCAGAAGAACAAGCGAATAAACGCCTGGTTAAATTAATCGTCCCCTCGAAAAAGAAGCAGGGGAATAACTTCAAGAATCCTTTTGAAATGCTGTTTAACCAAGGTAATCAGCAGGAATCAGAGCCAAAAGAGGACACCGATGAAGCTGAGGTGGAAAATAACCGTAAGCGGATCCGTCATCAATTGGACATGGGCGAACTTGAGGACCAAATGGTAACTATAGAAGTGGAAGAATCCCAATCCTCTATGTTTGACATGCTGCAGGGTTCAGGAATGGAACAGATGGGTATGAATATGCAGGATGCTTTCAGTCAATTCATGCCTAAGAAAAAGAAAAAAAGACGCCTTCCTGTAGCTGAAGCTAGGAAAGTGCTCACTCAAGAAGAAGCAAGCAAGCTTGTAGATATGGATGAAGTCGGCCAGCAAGCGGTTGAAAAAGTGGAGCAATCCGGCATGATTTTCATTGATGAAATTGATAAGGTAGCTGCTAAAGGGGATAATCAGGCGAATGTATCCCGAGAAGGAGTCCAAAGAGACATTCTGCCGATCGTCGAAGGATCTACTGTAGTTACTAAATATGGTCCCGTTTCCACAGATCATGTTCTGTTTATAGCGGCAGGTGCTTTTCATATGGCAAAACCATCTGATTTAATACCAGAACTACAAGGTCGTTTTCCAATCCGCGTAGAGCTGAATAAACTCACTGTTCAGGACTTTAGAAATATATTAGTAGAGCCATCCAATGCTTTGCTTAAACAATATAAGGCTCTTTTAGAAGTTGAAGGTATAAAGGTGGAATTTTCTGACGATGCTATTACAAGACTTGCTGAAATTGCATTTGAAGTAAACCAGGAAACCGATAATATTGGAGCCAGACGTCTGCACACAATTCTAGAGAAATTACTTGAGGATCTGTCTTTTGAAGCTCCTGATGTAACATTGGAAACTATTGAAATTACTCCTCAATACGTAGACAGCAAATTATCCAGTATTGTAAAAAACAAAGATTTAAGCCGATTCATACTATAGGAAAACAAACAAGGAGGGTCACACATGGAATTATTAAATCGCGCACGCAGAATTAATGCCATGCTGCAGAAAACAACAGGAAAGTCAGTGAATTTCAACGATATGTCAGCTACCTTAAGGGACGTAATAGGAGCCAATACTTTTGTGCTAAGCAGACGTGGAAAACTTTTAGGTTTTGCTATTAAACAGGAAATTGAAAACGACCGTATGCAAGCCATGCTGTCTGATCGTCAATTCCCTCAAGAATACACTCAAAATCTCTTCAATATTCAGGAGACTACTCCTGACATCGATATTAACAGTGAGTATACGGCATTTCCGGTAGAGAATCGTGATTTGTTTGAAAAGGGATTAACTACCATTGTACCGATCATTGGCGGCGGTCAGCGTCTTGGAACACTAATACTAAGCCGCTTAACTGAAAGCTTTAATGAAGATGATTTATTGTTAGCAGAGTACGGAGCTACGGTTGTAGGAATGGAAATTCTTCATGAAAAAACGGAAGAAATTGAACAGGAAGCACGCAGCAAAGCTGTCGTTCAGATGGCCATCAGTTCCCTATCCTACAGTGAATTAGAAGCAATAGAGCATATTTTCGAAGAACTTGAAGGCAACGAAGGATTGCTTGTCGCGAGTAAAATAGCAGATCGTGTAGGAATTACCCGTTCCGTGATTGTAAATGCATTGCGTAAATTGGAGAGTGCAGGAGTAATTGAATCCCGATCTCTAGGGATGAAAGGAACGTACATTAAAGTTCTTAATAATAACTTTTTAGTAGAACTGCAAAAACTGCGGACCAGCTAATCACGACAGAGTAAAAGAATATTGTAAACTTGAAAAACCGAACCACTTAGATGGTTCGGTTTTTTGTCTGTTCAGCAATACTTTCGTTAGTGTCTCCAATAAATAATGACAAATAACTGGACAAAGGCATTCAGAAATCCTATCCTTCTTTGGAACGGTTTCCCAAACTTCGGCAAAATTATATTTAATTTCGAACAATTGTATGTAATAATGTTCATTATAATAGATATTTCGACAACTGTTTACAAAGCCCTAGTGAAATGTGACTTTATAACTGATCTAATAGTCCTGTTTTGCTAAACGGATGTAAAAGAGTATTAAATAGCATAGACAGTTGTATACGAATTTCTTACAATATTTTTTGTAGGTATGGGAAATATGTCGAATGGAGGACACCTGTGTGAAGCTTTTCGGAAGTACATTTGCCGCGCTGGAAAACTCAATGAATTATGCTACAGAAAAAAATAGAACCATTTCTAACAACATTGCCAACGTAGATACACCCGGTTACAAATCAAAAAATGTGGTTTTTAAAGACGTTATGAATAATGAACTCTCGTCTATGAAGGCAAAACGTACTAGTCCCCGGCACCTATCTTTTCAAGAAAATTCCTCTCCCTCTTACCGCACGATTACGAACAAAGATACTACATATAACCACAATGGAAATAATGTTGACATGGATAAGGAAATGAATGAGCTGGCTAAAAACCAGATTTATTATCAAGCTTTGGTTGATCGATTGAACGGTAAATTCAGAACATTAGAAAATGTTATTAAAGGAGGCAGCTGATTTGGGGATCTTTCATTCTATTAATACGAGCGCTAGTGCACTGACAGCGCAGCGTCTTCGGATGGATGCGGCTTCATCAAATATTGCAAATGCCGACTCCACTAGAGCCACTCAGAATGTGAATGGTGATTGGGAACCTTACAGGAGGAAGATGGTAGAGCTTCAGCCGAAAGAGCAGACCTTTCAATCTTTGCTGCAAACAGCTGCCAATCAATCCGAGTCACCTGGGACAGGTGTGAAAGCAACGAAGATAACTGAAGATCAAGAGCCTTTTAAAGAGGTTTATAATCCTAACCATCCCGATGCAGACCAAAATGGCTACGTTCAGCTTCCTAATGTGGATCCGCTGCAAGAGATGGTCGATATGATGAGTGCGACACGTTCCTATGAAGCCAACGTCACGTCTATTAATGCCACGAAGAGTATGCTTATGAAAGCGTTAGAAATTGGAAGATAAGCAGGAGGTTTCACATGATAAATGCCAGCCAAATGATCACAAATCCAACCTTTAAACAGCAATTTGCTGAGGGAAATACAAAGGCAGTCACTCCGAGTGAAGCTCACTCTAACTTTGCGGATAGTTTGAAAAAAGCGGTAGGCAGCTTAAACCATTCGCAGGTGGAAGCTAACAAAAAAACGGAAGCATTAGCTCGTGGAGAAGTTAATGATTTACACGATGTGATGGTTACCGCTCAAAAGGCAAGCATCACGATGCAGACAGCAGTAGAAATGCAGAGTAAAGTTATTGATGCCTATAAGGAAATGATGAGAATGCAGGTATAACAGTATTAATTGCACTATATCATTCTCTTAATTTCTGTTTTTTCTGGGGGCAAATATGAAAGAAAAAATTATTTTATACAAAGATAAACTGGTAACGTATTGGAATAAACGCACGAAATCGCAAAAGGGTGTGATGGCAGGGTCAATTATAGGGGTACTTGTCCTTATCGTACTTTTAACTATATTTGCAACTAGGACGAAAATGGTGCCTTTATACACGGATATGACTTTGCAGGAAGTCGGTCAGGTGAAAGCTGAACTTGATACTCGAGGGATCAATTACGAGCTTGGGCAACAAGGAAAGTCAATCAAAGTGCCTGAAGCTCAAGCAGAGTCGCTGCTCGTAGACTTGGCAGGGGCCGGAATTCCCAACAGCGGCAGCATTGATTACAGTTTCTTTAGTGACAATACTTCATGGGGAATGACGGATAACGAGTTTAATGTGATCAAAGTGGATGCCATGCAGTCCGAACTTGCGAACTTAATTAAAGGAATCACAGGCATTCAAGATGCGAAAGTCATGATAAACATACCGGAAGATAAAATCTTCTTATCTGACTCCACCCAGGAAGCATCTGCTTCCATTGTGTTAAATGTGGAGCCCGGGTATCAAATTGAAAATAGTCAGGTCCAAGCCTTATATAATCTGGCATCCAAATCAGTTCCAAATCTTCCTAAAGACAATATCGTCATCATGGACCAAAACTTTAAGTATTATGACATAAATAATCCAAGTTCTGGTGGAGAAGGTACCTATACATATCAGCAGAATGTCAAAAAAGATATCGAACGAGATATTCAACAGCGGGTTCAGAAGATGCTGGGGATGATGATCGGCCAACAGAAGGTAGTAGCTACAGTTACCACCGACATTGATTTCACGAAAGAAAGCAGAGAAGAAGATATCGTCGAACCAGTGGATCCCGATACTATGGATGGTCTGCCAGTGAGTGTTGAACGAATAGAAGAAACGTATACCGGTGATGGCGCCCCACAAGGAGGGGTTGCTGGAACAGGCGATGAAGATGTCCCTTCTTACCAGGCGGACGCAAACGGTTCCTCCGGTGATTATGAGATGACCAAAGAAACTATAAACAATGAATTTAATCATATTAAAAAGAATATTGAAGAAAGTCCTTATAAAGTAAGAGACCTTGGCATACAGGTAGCGATTGACAACAGAAAAGGTGTCGACTCACAAGGGAATCCGACCTTTCTCTCTCAGCAGGAACAGCAGACAGTACAAGATAGTGTCCAGTCCATTCTTGATTCCATGATCACTACTTCGGTAAATGATAGCTATGGAGATGTGAACCCGGCGGATAAAGTGTCCATCGTCTTTCAGGAATTTGACGGGAAACCAGAATTCAGCGATACCACTAAAGGGATACCTATTTGGATGTATGCTGTTGGAGGCGTTCTTCTTGTAATTATAGCGGCACTAATCTGGATGCTTTCTAGAAAGAGAAAACCAGTGGAAGAAGAGGAATACACAGATATCTTCCAGGAAAAAGTTCCAATTGAAGTACCGGAAATCGAAGAGAAAGAAACAGAATCAACCGCTCGCCGCCGTCAGCTTGAGAGGATGGCGAAAGATAAACCAGAGGATTTCGCTAAGTTATTGCGAACCTGGATTGCTGAAGATTAAGGGGGGCATCTTATGGCCTATCAGAAAACGGGGTTGTCAGGAAAGCAGAAAGCTGCTGTTCTTCTGATTTCTCTAGGACCTGATGTAGCTGCTCAAGTTTATCAGCACTTGAGCGAAGAGGAAATGGAAAGATTGACACTGGAAATTTCGTCGGTGCAGAAAGTTAACTCCAAAGAAAAGGAAGAAATACTCGAACAATTTCACCAGATTGCGGTGGCTCAGGATTACATCTCGCAGGGAGGAATTGGTTACGCTAGAACCGTCTTGGAAAAAGCGGTTGGTTCAGAGGAAGCGACCAATATTATCGGGAGGCTGACTTCTTCTCTGCAGGTGAAACCGTTTGATTTTGCCCGCAGAGCAGATCCTGGACAAATTCTTAATTTTATCCAAAATGAACATCCTCAAACTATTGCGCTTGTATTATCGTATTTAGATGCTGCTCAATCTGGACAGATATTATCAGAACTGCCCCAGGAATTGCAGGCCGATATAGCGAGAAGGATTGCCACAATGGATTCTACATCGCCAGAAATTATCAGCCAAGTTGAACAGATCTTAGAGAAGAAGCTTTCTACAACAGTGACTCAGGATTATACCGAGACAGGAGGTATCCAGGCAGTTGTTGAGGTTTTGAATGGGGTAGACAGAAGCACTGAGCGAACGATCCTTGATTCGCTTGAAATCCAGGATCCCGAACTCGCGGAAGAAATCAAGAAACGTATGTTTGTATTTGAGGATATCGTCACTCTTGATAATCGAGCGATCCAGCGAGTAATAAGAGAAGTTGAAAATGAGGATTTACGTCTTTCGCTTAAAGTTTCCAGTGACGAAGTAAAAGATCTGGTGTTCAATAACATGTCTCAGCGCATGTCTGAAACCTTCCAGGAGGAAATGGACGTTATGGGGCCGGTTAGACTGCGAGATGTAGAAGAAGCTCAGACGAGGGTTGTTACAGCAATTAGAAGATTAGAAGATGTTGGTGAAATTGTGGTGGCACGTGGTGGAGGAGATGACATTATTGTCTAATTTATCTTCGAATACTTATATTCCGTCCAAAGTGATTAAGATTAAGCCCGTCGCCCTTAAGGAAAGCAGCCACAAAAGAGACGATCACTCAGAGGAATGGCTGAGGGAGCAAGCCCAACTTACGTATCAGCAAGCAGAGGCAGAACTTGAGAAGGCAAAAAGTGAAGCGGAAAAAGTCTTAACGGAGAGCAGAAACCAGCTGCAGCAAGAAAAAAAGATGTGGCTGGAGGAGAAGGAAATCCGCTTAGCTGAAGCAAAAGAAGAAGGATACAAAGATGGGTTCGAAGCAGGTAAAACCGAGGGGTATCAGCAATACAAGGATTTGATACAGCAGGCAAATGCTCTTATTAAAAAAGCGGATGAAAACTATCATGAGGTTCTCGATTCAAGTGAAGAGGAAATTATCGAGATTGCAGTAAAAAGCTCAGAAAAAATTCTACATAAAACTATCGAATCTGACCCGCAGATTTTTGCAAATATAGTGAAAGAGGTTATCAAAGAAGTTCATGATCAGCCTGAAATCAGCGTATTTGTGAATCCAGAACAGTATCCATTTATCCAATCTTTAACAAGTGAATTAAATGCCGTGATCGATTCCAGATCAAGGTTAACCGTCTATATGAGAGAGTCGCTCTCCTTGTACGATTGTACGATCGAATCCCCATTTGGAAGAATAGAAGCGGGGATAGACAGTCAATTAAATGAAATAAGAGAGAGACTGACTGATCTAGCTCAGGAGGAACGATCGGATGAATAAGCAGCTTTACTTGGATGCAATCGACCGAGTAGATCCCTATAAAAGGTATGGAAAGATTCACAGAGTTGTAGGGTTAATGATTGAATCTAAAGGACCTGAAGCATCAATTGGGGATGTTTGTTATATCCATACCCCTTCTAATAAAGAATCAATCATTTCCGCAGAAGTAGTCGGCTTTAACCATGAAAACGTGCTGCTTATGCCTTATAAGGAAATTACTGATATTAAGCCAGGCAGCCTAGTGGAAGGGACGGGCGAACCATTACAAATTAAGGCAGGGATTGGTTTGGTAGGCAGGGTCATTGATGCCATGGGGAGTCCTATGGATGAAACCAGTTTACCAAAAGGGTTGAAACCTATTCCTACAGACAAACAGCCGCCAAGCCCGCTTTCAAGACCTACGATTAAAGAACCTATTCAAGTAGGAGTGAGGGCAATCGATAGCCTCCTGACAGTGGGGAAAGGTCAGCGGATAGGGATATTCGCAGGGAGCGGGGTTGGCAAGAGCACACTGATGGGCATGATCGCTCGAAACAGTTCAGCAGACATTAACGTCATTGCTCTCATAGGGGAGAGAGGCCGTGAAGTAAGGGAATTCATTGAAAATGATTTAGGAGAAGAAGGATTGAGAAGATCAGTAGTGGTAGTAGCAACTTCTGATCAGCCTGCTCTGATGAGAATGAAAGGTGCTTATACGGCAACAGCAGTAAGTGAATATTTCAGGGAACAGGGATATGATGTAAACCTCATGATGGATTCAGTGACCAGGATAGCTATGGCACAGCGTGAAATAGGGCTTGCTACTGGGGAACCCCCAACGACAAAAGGGTACACTCCTTCCGTATTTGCGGTTTTGCCAAAGCTATTAGAACGAACAGGTACGAGTAAGTTTGGAACGATCACCGCTTTTTATACTGTACTGGTCGACGGAGACGATTTGAATGAACCGATTTCCGATACTGTAAGAGGCATATTAGATGGACACTTTGTGCTGGATCGTAAACTTGCTGAACAAGGTCAGTTTCCGGCAATAAATATCTTAAAATCAATTAGCCGGGTAATGAAACAAATCGTAACCAAAGAACATAGCCAGTCTGCGGATCAACTTCGAGCACTGCTGGCTACTTATGAAGAGAATAATGAACTTATTCAAATAGGAGCTTACAAAAAGGGAAGCAGCAAAAAGATTGATGACGCTATCCAGTATCACCCTCCTATTATCAGCTTATTAAAGCAAGGGGTCCATGAACCTTCTAGTTTCGAACAATCTCGGACTGCTCTCTCTCAATTATTCACCTAGGAGTGATGAACATTGGCTAGTATTAATTCCTTTCAGAAAATCAAAGAACTGCGAGAACGAGATAAGCAAGCTGAAATGAAAACCTATCAAGATTCTGTAGAGTCCTTTGAAGAGGTAGCAACGAAACTTTTTCATTTATTAGATGAAAAAGAGCAGGCAGAAGCTAAGTTTCAAATGATGATTGGGCGGTCTAAAGTAAATGCTGGTGCCTTTATTCAGCAACAGCACTACATAGAGAGATTGGATCAGACTGTAGATTCCCTGCAGCCTAAGGTCCAAGAAGCGAGGTACCATATGGAAGCGGCACAGGAAAAACTTACGAATGCTCATATAGAAGTGAAGAAATTCCAAATGCTGATTGACGCGAAATTGGAAAGGAAGGAAAAGTGGATAAAATCCGAAGAGAATAAGCAAATGGATGAATTATCAATGCAGCAGTACTTAAATTACAAAAATAGGTGATGGCATGGCAAAACTAGATCAAAATAAAGGCAGCAAACTGCAAAGCTTCTTTTTCATCATTGTCGTTCCGTTTATATTTGCAATAACTGTGGTCTTAATTATCCTCACCATTAGAGGGGTAGATGTTTTCGATTATGCTGGAAAAATCGGTAACAAGATTCCTGGGATCTCCAATGTAGTGACAACTTCAAATGAAGCTGATCATGCGAGAAAAACACAACAGCTGGAATCCTCCCTCACCTCTAGCCAGGATAAAGTAGCCAAGCTTAAACAAGAGGTAGATGGCAAACAGGCAGAAATTGACGAATTAAATCAGCAGGTGGAAAAGCTTAAATCTGAATTAGATTCTGCTAATGAATCAAAAAAAGAGAAATCCAGTACTATTAAAGAAGTTGCCAAGTCTTTTCAAGAAATGGATGAGAAATCCGCTGCTCCTATAATTGAAAAGATGGACAAGAATCTTGCAATTCAAGTTCTTGAGAAGGTTCCAAGCGAGCAAAGGGGAAAAATTTTAGGGGAAATGAATCCTGATTCTGCCGCGTCGATTACTAATTCGTTGCTTGCTGGGAACAGCCAGTAGAAGGAAAGTAGTTTCTTGAAAGGAGGTGAAAAATTGGGAAACCCGTTAACTTTATTGCTTTCGTCTGCTCCACATAACCCTATTACTGGAAGTGTAAACCATCGTCAGACACAGGGAACAACGAACAATTTCAAAAATCTGTTATCACATATAACTACGCCCTCCGCTGAACATGATACTGCTTCGCAAGTGCTGTCAGGCGATCCTCACTCTTTTCCGCGTTTATTAACCCAGCTTAAACAGCTGTTAGATAAACTAGGTTTGAGTCTGAATGGACTGGTGAGCGGACTACAAAACGAAACAGAAAAACAGAAGGGTTCGGCGAATGAAACTGAAGGAAATACAGATCAGATCGTTGCGGCTAATCAGGAGGAGAACAATAACGGGCAGCCGTCCTCATTAGTATTCAAAATAAAACAGCTGTTAGCTGACATTAATAATGAGGATGAAAAGGTGTTGAATCAAGAGGAGAAGCACCAGCTGACGGAAGTATTATTGGAAATTCTTCCATACTTTGAAGTGCAAGAAAAACCTACGATTGCTTTGACTGTTAGTAAGAATGGGATTGGATCTGTGAATCCTGCTAACCCGGTAAAACTTGATCAGCTTGAAACGGCACCATTGGAAAAGAAATTGCAAAAATTATGGTCTTCTTTTTTGGAAACTAGTAATGACTTTATCCAATCACAGACTGGGAAAAAGTCTGAAGAAGGGAAGATTAATCTCCAGTCTTTACCCGTTAAGGATGCGATTCTTGTGAAAGACGTGCTAAAAGATTGGCTGAAATTAAAGGGGAATCAAAAAGGGGACAGTAAGCAGGTTTTTCAGAAAATCTGGAATAAAGTAACAGAACAAGGAACACCTGTCCAGCGTCAACTATTCGATCATTTAGTGAAGACTTTCCAAAACCGGGCAGCTCTGCCTGCTACATACCATAATCAAACACCAATAAACGGCAGGGAAGTAGCAAAATGGATGGTTCAGACGATAGAAAAGTTGGATGCAAGCAAAGCGGAGAGTTCAAAGGCTTCAAGACAAACTGCCTTATCAGCCTCTTCTATGCCTATGTCGAAAATTGAGCAATTTACCATTCATTTAAACCAAAAACAACCAGCGGCCAGTTCTCAACAAGAATTCATCCAAAAATTTGAACGAGTAATCGCATCTAGCAAGCTCTTTACATCAAAATCAGGAGATATGCAGCTGCAGATAAAATTAAATCCTTCTAACCTTGGAGATATGACCATCAACTTAACTAAGCTAAACGGTGAAATGATGGTGAAAATTATGGTCAGTACCCAAGCGGCTAAAGACATGCTGGAAAGTAACATTCAGCAGCTTAGGCACATGTTTTCACCGCAGCATGTCCTAATTGAAAAGAATGACCAGCCAGTAGGTTCTCAAGCTTACTATACGGACGACCAGCAGGAAAATGGAGACTTTGAGCAATCCCAAGAACAGGACTCAAATCAGCCGGAGGACGAGCATACTCAGAGCAATCAAACAGAAGATCTGTCATTTCAGGAAATTTTGATGAACGAGAAAGTGTAGGTGAACACCGTGACGAAAATTGATCCAACTTTCTATTTGAAAAATCAGCAGCCGAAAACCGCTTCTAACGGAACGCTAGGCAAAGATGATTTTCTTAAAATACTAATGGCCCAGCTGCAAAACCAAAATCCGTTAGACCCGATGAAGGATAAAGAGTTTGTTTCACAAATGACACAGTTTTCCAGCTTAGAGCAAATGACAAACATGTCTGAATCTTTTCAGAACTATATGAACAGTCAAAACAGAACGCCAGTTGTTCAATACAGCAGTTTAATTGGAAAACAAGTCACTTACCCTGTAAAAGATGAAGAGACCGGTATGGTTGACCACCAGGCAGAAGGCACGGTTAAAGCGGTAAGCCAGTCAAATGGACAAACAAACTTGGAACTTGAAGACGGTTCTTCCGTAGCAGTAGAAGAGATTACGAAAGTTAGTAATGAAGAAGATTAAAAGAAGGAAGGCACGACTATGAACACTAGAATACATCAATTGCATCAGCCTTTACCTTCGTTTACTGGAAAACAATCAACGAAAAATAAATCCGTTTCTTTTCAGGATGTTCTGGAAACTACAAAACAGTTGAATGTAAGTAAACATGCCAGACAAAGGCTGGAGGACCGTAACATTCATATTAGTGATACAAAATGGAAACAAATTTCATCAAAAATGGCAGATGCACGTTCCAAAGGAGTCACAGATTCACTAGTCGTTATGAATGACGCTACTTTAGTAGTAAGTACCAAAAATAATACGGTAGTAACTGCGATGTCGCGGGAAGATGCAAGTTCTCATATTTTTACGAACATTAATGGCACGATTGTTATGGGAGATTAGGCTGGACCCTGAAGGGAAGCCAATATAGCTGTGGAAGGATTGAAGCAGCTTTAAAATACTAGTTGGGAAGGAATGTGAGCTTAATGCTACGTTCAATGTACTCAGGAATTTCTGGAATGAAAGGTTTCCAAGCTAAATTAGATACGATCGGTAATAATATCGCAAATGTTAATACTTATGGATACAAAAAAGGCAGGGTTACTTTTCAAGATACGATGAGTCAATCGATGTCCGGTGCTCAAGGCGCTATTCAGAATGGCAATGGTAATATCCGAGGAGGGATCAATCCTTCTCAAGTAGGGCTTGGTTCTCAGATTGGATCGGTTGATACCATTCACACACAAGGCAACCGGCAGACGACTAATCGTCCGCTTGACTTATCCCTTGAAGGAGATGGAATGTTTGTCTTGGGGGAAGGTACCCCCGGAAATGGAATTCAACCCGGCCAATCAATTGGTGATCTTCAAAATATCAATTTGAGTTTTACAAGAGCGGGAAATTTTTATTTGGATAGCGATGGTGCAATTGTCAATGGAGATGGGAAATATTTGATTGGCAAGCCCGGCAGTGGCAAGGGCAATCTCGCAGGTCCAATAACTATTCCAGATAATGCTCAAAGCTTTAGCATCCAAACAGATGGTACAGTCAACTTTGTCGATGAAACTGGAAATCCGCAAGTGGCCGGACAAATCCAATTAGCTAAATTCTCAAATCCAGGCGGCCTTCAAAAAGCGGGTAGTAATACGTTCAGAAATACAAATAACGCTGGCCTTTCCGATGATGGAAATGGAGGCTTTAATGACTTAGGTGATTTGATCGTAGCTGGAGAAGATGGAACCGGTCAAATGGTTTCCGGTGCATTGGAAATGTCCAACGTAGATTTAGCTGACTCCTTCACTGAAATGATTACGGCTCAGCGTGGTTTCCAGGCAAACACAAGAATTATTACGACTTCTGACGAAATACTGCAGGAGCTGGTGAATTTGAAACGATAATTAAAGGGGGAAAAGGAGTGTTCTTTTCATAAAGAACACTCCTGACATTCAATGATCTGCTTAACGAGGCTGAACGGGGAGTCATTTTGGTTTAATGCTTTATACATAGAGCAAGTTCAATCCCACCCGGACACGACGATCACGACTACGAAAGGAAGAAAATTTGTAGTTAAAGAACCAGAGGAAGCAGTCATTAAAAGCATTCGCCAGTTTTATCAAAAAATTGGATTATTACGAATCGTAGATAAGGCAGGTGAAGATAGCTTTGAAACCTAAACTGTTTAAAACGATGCTGATGATCTTAGGCACAATTACCATCCTTGGAGTCGCTGCTCTCATCTTAGTTATCAATTTAAATGACAGCGAGGCAAGCGGGGAAAGGTCTATTGATGACATCCGTGAAAGTTCTCTTTTAACAGAAGAGATCACTACAGACCTAAAGGATGGAGATTATGTAAGAATTCGCTTTAGGATTGTCACTGACAGCAAGAATGCATTGGAGGAATTGCAGAAACGTGATTTTCAAATGCAGAATATTATTTTGAAAAACCTTGCAACGATGGATTCTGGAGCTTTTAAATCTGGGTTAAATGATTTAGAAGAGACTGTCAAACTGAAATTAAATGAGCTCATGGATAAGGGGAAAGTTACCGACGTTTATACCGTGGAAAAAGTACTTCAATAATAGAAGAGAGTCAGACGCATGCTGACTTGGAGGTGAGGTTATTTGGCTGAAGAAGTACTTTCACAAAGTGAAATTGATTCCTTGCTTTCTGCACTTTCCACCGGGGAAATGGCTGCAGAGGATTTAAAGGTCGAGGAAAATGAAAAGAAAGTACGTGTGTATGACTTTAAACGTGCTTTAAGGTTTTCGAAAGATCAAATTAGAAGCTTGTCGCGGATACACGAAAATTTCGCGCGGCTGCTGACGACTTATTTTTCGGCTCAGCTTCGTACATATGTAAACATTTCGGTTGCATCTGTTGATCAACTGCCATACGAAGAATTCATTCGTTCGATTCCAACGATGACTATTTTAAATATTTTCAGCGTTTCGCCTTTAGAAGGCAGGATTTTACTAGAAACAAATCCTAATGTCGCTTATGCGATGCTGGACAGAGTTTTGGGTGGAAAGGGCAGTAGTGTAAACAAAATTGATAATTTAACCGAAATAGAAACGACAATTATGTCTCAGTTGTTTGAGCGTGCACTTGATAATTACCAGGAAGCCTGGGGCTCAGTTGTAGAGATCGATCCTGTTATGGAAGATTTCGAAGTGAACCCTCAATTTCTGCAAATGGTTTCTCCTAATGAAACAGTCGTGGTAGTTTCTTTAAACACGACTATAGGTGAGGCAAGCGGTATGATTAATTTTTGTATCCCGCACGTGGTACTTGAACCTATTCTGCCGAAGCTTTCCGTTCATTATTGGATGCAGAAACAGCAAACCAAAGAACGAAATGAGGAAGAGTATCAAGCGCTCAGC
This sequence comes from Halobacillus rhizosphaerae, assembly GCF_046719735.1. Classification (NCBI taxonomy): domain Bacteria; kingdom Bacillati; phylum Bacillota; class Bacilli; order Caryophanales; family Bacillaceae; genus Halobacillus; species Halobacillus rhizosphaerae. The sequence goes on along the minus strand of NZ_JAUTWQ010000002.1, from coordinate 72,935 downwards.
AAAACGGTTAAGAAAGCTCATGTGGATGTTAAGGCTATTTTAGGGGAAGCGGAAATGTCGATCCAGCAATTTCTACGGCTTCAAACGGACGATGTCATTCATTTGAATCAAGCGATTGATCAGCCGATGACTCTAAAAGTGGATCAGGAGAAAAAATTCTGGATCCAGCCAGGTAAATTGAGAAACAAAATGGCTGTCCAAGTTTTAGAAGAATTTAGAGAGGGGGCAGAAGATGATGAGTGATGATATGTTATCTCAAGATGAAATTGATGCTTTATTGAATGGCAGTGAAGAGGATGAGGATCTTCCTGTCGAGGAGGAACTGTCCGATTTAGAAGAAGATGCTTTAGGTGAGATTGGAAATATTTCTTTTGGAAGCTCTGCTACCGCCCTTTCCTCCCTTCTGAATCAGAAAGTCGAAATTACTACTCCGCAAATCTCTATCGTGCCGCGCTCCAGACTGAGAGATGAGTTTCCTAAGCCTCATGTAGCGGTCCAGGTTACCTATACTGACGGATTCTTTGGAGAAAATGTTCTGGTAATCCGTTCGCGGGATGCTGCGATCATTGCAGATCTTATGCTTGGTGGAGATGGGGTCTCTCCTGCTGATGTTTTACAGGAAATTCACTTAAGTGCTGTCCAGGAAGCTATGAACCAAATGATGGGTTCCGCTGCGACTAGCATGTCTACCATTTTTAATAAAAAGGTGGATATTTCTCCTCCTTCCATAGAGGTATTGAATTTAGAGGAAGATAAAGGAACAGAACAGCTTCCTGATGATGAGATTCTAGTGAAAGTGTCCTTTCAGTTGAAAATCGGCAGCTTAATAGATTCTAATATTATGCAGCTGCTTCCTATTCAATTTGCCAAGCAGTTAGTAGATGAACTTATGAACCCTGCTGATGATCAAGAAGATGACTTAAAGGAAACACCTAAGTCGCAGACACCTCCGCCAATGAAGGAGAAAACTGCGGATTCTGGCACTTCCGTTTTTCCGGATAAGGAAGCTTCTGAGCTTAAACCGGAGCCGCAGAAGGATCAACCTCAGCAGCAATTTGTAGGGGGTTCACAGGGACAGGAGATGGAGAATTCAAAGGTACAGTCTGCACAATTTCAAGATTTTGACTCTGTACAGCTGAATAACCACGAGCAAAAAAACCTCGATATGCTGATGGATATCCCTTTAAAGGTTACGGTAGAGCTGGGACGTACGAAGCGAACAATTCGAGAAATATTAGAAATTACCTCCGGTTCCGTTGTGGAGCTAGACAAACTAGCGGGAGAACCGGTAGATATCCATGTGAATGACAAATTAATGGCGAAAGGCGAAGTCGTAGTCATCGATGAAAATTTCGGTGTCCGGGTCACGGATATTGCAAGTCCCAAAGACCGGTTAAGTAAACTTCGTTAATTACATGAGGAGGAAATAGGATGGCAGAACGAATCTTAATAGTAGATGATGCAGCATTTATGAGAATGATGGTGAAGGATATTTTAACGAAGAATGGTTATGAAATTGCCGCCGAGGCAGAAGATGGACAAAAAGCAGTAGAGATGTATAAAGACCACAAGCCAGACTTAGTGACTATGGATATAACTATGCCGGAGATGGATGGAATTACAGCATTAAAGGAAATTAAGCAAATTAATCCGAACGCGAAAGTTATTATGTGCTCTGCTATGGGTCAGCAAGCGATGGTTGTCGATGCTATTCAAGCAGGCGCGAAAGACTTTATTGTCAAGCCGTTTCAGGCAGATCGCGTGATCGAAGCCATTCAAAAAGCTTTAAGCTAACGAATGAGAAGGGATCCTTATGTTTCAATCAACTAGAATGACAACTGTATGTCTGCTTCTATTTTTAAGTTTCTTTATGAGCAGTTCTGCTGTTTGGGCTGCCGGTCCGTCAGTGAGTGATTGTACGAAAAATCCAGAGCTTGATGGATGTGCTTCTCAGTCAGACGATGCTGGTAAAGAAGATGGAAATGAAAAAAAGGAAGGAGTAATTAGCTCCTCTTCCTCCAGAGAAGATCAAACGGCTCCTTTGATTTGGAGTATTGTTCGTTTGGTTTTCGTGTTAATTCTTGTTCTGGCCCTTATATATGGGCTGCTAAAGTTTTTCAATTCAAAAAACAAGTTAATGAACAGGAATCGCACAATGGAAAATCTCGGTGGAATGAACCTTGCGCCAAACCGATCTATTCAGGCGGTGAGAATCGGCACACAAGTATTCATTCTGGGAGTCGGGGACTCGGTGGAAATCATTACAGAGATAACCAACGAGGAAACAAAAGAGCACTTATTAAACAGAGAAGAAGGAAATCTGGACCAGGTATTTGGCATGAAGAAGTGGCTGACGAAGTTCAATAAAAAAGACCGCCAGCCTAAAGATCATTCCTCCACGGTTCAATTTCAGCAAATGTTCGAAAAGCAGTTAAATGAAATGAAAGAAAAACGTAAGGAATGGAAGAAGGAGAAGAAGGAGAAGAAGGAGGGTCGGGATTATGAATGATTTTATTGATATGTTTTCAAGTTCTGATCCTGAAAACGTCGCGAATTCGGTGAAACTTTTACTTCTCCTGACTGTTTTATCTCTTGCCCCGAGTATCCTTATTTTGATGACTTGCTTTACTAGGATTATCATTGTTCTGTCTTTTGTCAGAACCTCACTTGCGACTCAGCAAATGCCACCTAATCAGGTACTTGTGGGGATCGCATTGTTTTTGACATTCTTTATCATGGCGCCCACGTTTCAACAGGTAAATGAACAGGCGCTGACTCCCTTATTTAATGAAGAGATCACCTTGGACGAAGCTTATCAAAAGGCAAGCGATCCAATGAAAGATTTTATGGCGAAACATACAAGGCAGAAGGATCTTGCTTTATTTATGAATTACTCTCAAATGGAACGGCCGGAACAAGTGGAGGATATTCCGTTAACTACTTTAGTTCCTGCCTACACCATTAGTGAATTAAAAACGGCATTTCAAATGGGATTTATGATTTTCATTCCTTTCTTGGTCATCGATATGGCAGTTGCCAGCGTGTTAATGTCCATGGGGATGATGATGCTGCCGCCAGTGATGATCTCCCTTCCATTTAAAATTCTACTATTTGTGTTGGTGGATGGCTGGTACTTAATTACTAAATCACTGCTGGAAGGATTTTAAGCAGAGGAGGACAATCTTTTGAATTCAGAATTGGTTATATCATTTGCAAAAGAAGGCATTTATACAATCTTACTCGTAACTGGTCCTTTACTCGTCCTGGCTCTTGCAGTTGGTTTGTTAGTTAGTATTTTTCAGGCAACGACCCAAATACAGGAACAGACACTGGCTTTTATTCCGAAAATAGTTGCCGTTATGGTAGGTTTAATCTTTTTTGGACCATGGATGCTGACGAACATGGTAGAATTCGCCGCCGATATCTTTAAAAATTTGAACATGCTGGCAGGATAACGAATGCTTCAGTCTTTTCATTTTGTCAATCTGCCGGCTTTTTTATTAATTTTGATTCGCGTGACTTCTTTTTTCGTAAGCGTGCCCTTATTTTCTTATCGGAATGTTCCGACCCGTTATAAAATAGCTTTTAGTTTTTTTCTTGCTTTATTAATGTACTCAACGATTGATTTGCCTGAATTATCGATAGACGCTGATTACTACCTTCTCTTACTGAAAGAAGCAGGAGTCGGTTTGTCCATTGGTCTACTCGCTTATATAGTCCTTGCAGCGATTCAGATAGCTGGCGGATTTATTGACTTTCAAATGGGGTTTGCAATTGCAAATGTCATTGATCCCCAGACAGGGGCACAAAGTCCATTAATTGGTCAATATCTTTATATGTTTACCTTACTATTTATCTTAGCAGTTAACGGTCACCACTTAATCATTGATGGAGTCTTTTACAGTTATCAGCTGATCCCTCTCGATCAGTTTATTCCAATCGAAAATGGAAAATGGATTCATTACATTTTAAATAGTTTTAATAAGATGTTTGTCATTGCTTTTTTAATGGCATCTCCAATTGTCGGCTGTTTATTTCTCGTAGATATAGCTCTTGGGATTATCGCTCGGACAGTCCCTCAGCTAAACGTTTTTGTGGTAGGTCTTCCTTTGAAAATTTTCATCGGTTTATCTGTTCTTGTGATTGCGATGACCTTTTACATCATGCTTATAAAAAATTTATTCGAAACGATGCTGACGACGATGGAAGGGCTCATTAAAATCTTTGGAGGCGGATAGAATGCTGAATCTAGACTTGCAATACTTTGCAGCCGATGAGAAAACGGAAAAAGCGACACCAAAAAAACGGCAGGATTCTAGAAAAAAGGGACAGGTGCCGAAGAGTCAGGACGTGAATACAGGTTTTTTGCTGCTTATGGTATTTGGCCTGTTATTCCTCATGGGAGGAAGTTTGAAAGAAACGCTGACAGGAATATTTCAGCATTCATTTCAGGAATATATTACTTGGGAAGTAACAGAGAACCAAGTTTACACGGTATTTGTCGAAACCTTATTGGAAGTAAGTAAAGTGGTTGTCCCCCTTATGGGAATAGCGATCATCGCTGGTTTGACGTCTAATTTCCTCCAAGTGGGAGTTATGTTCACAGGCGAACCGCTAAAAATGGACTTAAAAAAATTAGATCCTATCCAAGGCGCGAAAAAGATTTTTTCTGCCCGTGCCCTGGTAGAACTTGTGAAATCATTGCTGAAAATTTCATTGATTGGAACCATTACTTTTTCAATTATCTGGCTGAACAAAGATCATATGCTGATGGTTTCCCAAACATCAGTTGAAGGTGCATTGGCATTCTTTGGTCGTACAGCGGTCATTATGGGACTTGCTTCCGCTCTCGCTTTGCTTCTGCTTTCTGTATTGGATTATTCTTATCAAAGGTTTGATCATGAAAAAAATATTCGGATGTCCAAGCAGGATGTGAAAGATGAGCATAAAAACATGGAAGGCGATCCGCAAATTAAATCAAAAATTAAAGAAAAGCAAAGACAGATGTCCGCATCCAGAATGATGAGTGAAGTTCCAAACGCGGATGTCGTCATAACTAATCCCACCCATTATGCAATCGCTGTGAAGTATGATGAAGATAAATCCGATGCTCCTTATGTTGTTGCTAAAGGTGTAGATTTTCTCGCTTTAAAGATTAAAGAAACTGCCAAAATGCACGATGTCATCACTGTGGAAAATCGACCTTTAGCAAGAGCATTGTATCAGCACTCAGAGATTGATCAGTCTATAGATGAACAATTTTACAAAGCCGTTGCAGAAATTCTTGCTTATGTCTATCAATTACAGAAAAAAGCGTAGCCCAAAGGAGTGAGGTGCATGTCCGCAAAAGACCTATCAGTCATATTAGGAGTTATATTAATCATCGTTATGCTTGTCATTCCTTTGCCTGGCTGGCTGCTTAGTTTTTTCATCTTAATTAATATTACCTTGGCTTTAATTGTGATTTTAGTTTCCATGAATATGGATGAGGCCTTGCAATTCGCCATCTTTCCTTCCTTATTACTATTATTAACTTTATTTAGACTTGGGTTGAATGTATCGACAACTCGTTCCATTTTATCGGATGCCCAGGCGGGCGGTGTAGTTGCGACGTTCGGTTCTTTTGTAACCGGCGGTAATCCACTGGTAGGATTTGTTGTCTTTATTATTTTAATCATCATTCAGTTTCTGGTTATTACCAAAGGGGCCGAAAGGGTATCCGAAGTTGCAGCCAGATTCACCCTGGATGCTATGCCAGGGAAGCAAATGAGTATTGATGCTGATTTAAACGCAGGAATGATCAATGAAATCCAAGCTAAAGAACGCCGCCAAAAAGTGGAAAACGAAGCGGATTTTTATGGCGCTATGGACGGTGCCAGTAAATTTGTTAAAGGTGATGCGATTGCAGGAATTATTATTGTACTTATTAATATTATATTTGGTCTCATTATTGGAATGGTCCAAATGGATATGTCATTTAATGAAGCTGTCGATACATATATGAGATTAACAGTGGGGGACGGACTCGTCAGTCAAATTCCGGCGTTACTCATTTCAACGGCGACAGGAATAGTAGTTACAAGAGTTGCATCAGAAGGGAATTTAAGTACGGATATTACCAGTCAGCTTCTTCGTTACCCTAAGCTTTTATACATCGCGGGAGCTACGATCTTCTTACTGGGGTTAACGCCCATTCCTTTCTTTATAACAACGTTAATCGCTTGCCTTCTTTTCTTTGGGGGATACTGGTTATCGCGAGAGGAAAGAATTCCGGAAGTGGAAGAACCTGAAGAAACCGATCAAGCAGAAAGTGATCAGATGAGATCTCCTGAAAATGTGGTGAGCTTAATAAGCATGGATCCTATTGAATTTGAATTTGGCTATGCCCTCATTCCAATTGCGGATACGAGTCAGGGAGGAGACTTGCTGGATCGAATCGTGATGATTCGCCGTCAGCTTGCTATCGAACTGGGGATTGTCATTCCGGTAGTCCGAATTCGAGATAACATTCAGCTGGGAGCTAACGAATACCGGTTAAAAGTAAAAGGAAATCAGGTCGCTTATGGGGAGCTGCTGCTTGATCACTATTTAGCCATGAGTCCTGGAGGAGCTGAAGATGAAATTGAAGGCATTGAAACCACGGAGCCTGCATTCGGGCTGCCTGCTAAATGGATTACCGAGGATTTGAAAGATGAAGCAGAATTGTCGGGATATACAGTGGTGGATCCCCCATCCGTAGTTTCTACTCATATTACTGAAGTCATTAAACAGCACGCTCATCAATTATTAGGACGACAGGAAACACAGCAGCTAATTGATCATCTGAAGGAATCCTATCCGATTCTGGCAGACGAAGTTACTCCTGATCCTTTATCTATTGGCGATATTCAAAAAGTTCTTGCCAAGCTCCTGCGGGAAAATATATCAGTAAAAAATCTACCCGTAATTTTTGAAACGCTGGCTGACTTTGGTCGGATGACCAACGATACCGACTTACTAGCTGAATACAGCAGGCAGGCGCTTGCAGCTCAAATCACCAGCCAATATCGTTCAGCTGACGACAGTGTAAAAGTAATCACCGTTTCCGGAAGGGTAGAAAAGATATTAGCAGATCATATTCAGCAGACAGAACATGGGAGCTATTTAGCGTTGGATCCGGATTCTCAGCAAACGATCATAAATGCAGTTGCAGAGCAGGCAGAGCAAATGTCCCTTCAGGAAGAAACAGCCATTCTCCTTTGCTCGCCAGCAGTCCGCATGTATTTAAAACAACTGTTAGACCGTTTTTTACCGCTAGTGGTTGTTTTATCTTACAATGAGCTGGAACCAAGTGTTGAGGTACAAAGTGTAGGGGTGGTGAACGTGGCATGAAGATAAAGAAATTTATTGCACCAACGATGCCGGAAGCTATGAAAAAAGTAAGACAGGAACTGGGACCAGATGCCGTAATTTTGAATTCGAAAAATGTGAAGACGGGCGGTTTTCTCGGGATGTTTAAAAAAATGAACATCGAGGTCATTGCTGCATTGGATCCTGCCGCCAGCCGTGGCAAAGTAAAGGAACCGTATATTAATAGGAAAAACCGGCTCCCAGAGAATTATCCCCCTGCTTCCGACTCAGATGAAGTTCTAAAAGAATTAAAGCATTTGAAAACACTCATGAAAGAACAGAAGCAACAGCCACTATTTCATGACTCCTGCCAAAAGTTGTACGAACATTTATTAAATCAGGAGTTAGATAAAGAATTGGCGCATGAGTTTACAACATTGGTGGAAGGAAACCAATTAAGCTTGAATTCCATGACGTCTTCCAAACGAGATATGGTAAATATGCTTAGTGAAAAATTAGGAAAGACGGTTCAATTCCCTGAACTTTATTCTAAACAATTCGTCCATTTAGTCGGTCCAACAGGAGTAGGAAAAACTACAACGATTGCTAAAATAGCAGCAGATGCCATGCTGAATAGAGATTTAAACGTGGCGCTAATTACAATTGATACGTATCGAATCGCTGCTATTGACCAATTAAGAACGTACGCTAAAATTCTAGACATTCCTTTTGAGGTTGCTTATAACTTTGAAGAGTACATAGCAGCAAGAGAGAAATTTGCTAAGTATGACCTCATTCTCGTCGATACAGCAGGCAGAAATTTTAAAGAAATCTTTCACGTACAAGAACTAAAAGAAACGATGGATTTTAATCAGAACACTGCTACTCATCTGGTGCTCTCATTAACTTCAAAGGAAAGAGATATGAAGGAAATTATTCGAAATTTCAAAGAAATTCCTGTTTACCAATTAATATTTACTAAAACGGATGAAGCTTCTGTTTTCGGACCTGCGATCAACATAGCGAGGCAGCATGAAATGGGAATTGCTTATTTAACAAACGGCCAAGACGTACCAGATGATATTGTTAAGTGTACTTCTAATAAACTTGCTTCTCTGCTCATGGAGGACTTCGAATGAAAGATCAAGCAGAACAGCTTCGTAACAGACTGAAAATCCGTGACACTCCCGCAGCAGGAAAGACGATAGCGATTGCAAGCGGGAAGGGCGGTGTAGGGAAATCAAATTTTACCATTAATTTTGCTCTACAATTAGTGCAATTAAATAAGAAAGTCCTCATCTTTGATCTGGATATCGGCATGGGGAACATCGATATTCTGCTCGGTGTTTCTCCTCGATATTCTATTGTTGATTTGTTTACTAAAGATCTTACCATTCATGATATTATTGAACTAGGACCAAATAACCTATCTTATATAGCAGGGGGAGCTGGTTTAGCGAATCTTTTTCAATTGGATGAGAGTAAATTTGAGTATTTCCAATCCCAATTCTCCCAACTTGCCATCGCTTACGATTACATTTTATTTGATATGGGTGCAGGAGTGTCTGCAGACGGTTTGAGCTTCATTTCGGCAGCAGATGAGGCAGTCGTGGTGACAACGCCGGAACCGACCTCCATTACGGACGGCTATTCGATGATTAAACATCTAGTAACGAAAGATAAGAACTTACCAATCTATCTACTCCTCAACCGGGCGTTAAATGTTCACTCTGGACAAAAAGCATTTCAAAGACTTGAAAAAGTGGCAGAGCATTTTCTAACAAAGACGATTCATTCATTAGGAGTCATTCCTGAAGACCGAAGTGTGATGCAAGCAGTGGCAAAACAGATACCTTTCTGCATTAATAGTCCTAAAAGCAAAGCCAGCGCGGCAGTTGCCGGGATAGCCAAACGCTACGTTGCCGATCGAATAGAAGAAAAGGAACGAAAGGAAAGTTCGTTTCTAACTAAACTTAAAAGATTTGTATTAGAAAGGTAGTCCCCATGAATAAAGTGCAAGTTTTAGTTGTAGATGATTCAGCATTTATGAGAAAGATGATTTCAGATATTTTAAATAAGGACTTCCGAATTGAGGTGATCGGCACTGCAAGAGATGGGCTTGATTGTCTACATAAACTTACGACGCTGACTCCTGATGTAATTACAATGGACATAGAAATGCCTAAACTAGACGGCCTGCAAACATTGAGGAATATTATGGAAAAACGTCCCCTGCCTGTAGTAATGGTTTCAAGTTTAACAAGTCAAAGCGCAGAGAGTACATTTCAGGCATTGCATTTGGGAGCCGTGGATTTTATTGAAAAGCCTTCGGGATCCATTTCCCTTGATATGGAGAAAGTATCTCGGCCAATTATCCGTAAAGTTATTGCAGCAAGCGGAGCAAAAGTTACCGCTTTTCCTTGGAAAGAACCCCCAGCTTGCTATAAACCCCTCCGCTCTCGTATTGAGCAGCCAATGATAGTCGCTATTGGCACTTCGACGGGTGGACCGAGGGCATTACAAAAAGTATTAACTGATCTTCCGGCCGACTTTCCTTTGCCGATTGTGATTGTCCAGCATATGCCTCGGGGCTTTACCCGGTCATTAGCAGCTCGTTTAAACAAACTTTCGCTGATCACCGTTAAAGAAGCGGAAGACCAAGAAGAATTAACAGGCGGTACCGCTTATATTGCACCTGGGGATTTTCATATGAATATTGTTTCTAAGGGCAATAAACTCTATGTTGAGCTCGACCAATCAGACGCTGTAAATGGCCACAGACCAGCTGTGAATCGGATGCTTTCTTCTTTAGCTGCTTTAAAGCAAGTGCGTACCATAGCCGTTATTATGACGGGGATGGGGGCAGATGGGATGGAGGGTCTCCTTCAACTTAAGGATGCCTGTCCTCAAACTTATGCGATTGCAGAAGCACAGGAATCCTGTATTGTGTTCGGAATGCCAAAGTCGATCATTAAAACAGGGTTAGCCGACCAAGTTTTACCGTTAGAGCAGTTAAGTAAAGAAATTATTCAGACCATCAGCTAACCACAAGGGGGAATAGACGTTGGAAACGAGTCAGTACCTAGAAGTATTTATTGATGAGAGTAGAGAGCATCTGCAATCTATTAACGATCATCTGCTGGATTTGGAAAAACAGCCGCAGAATCTCTCCATTGTTGGAGAAATTTTCCGCTCGGCCCATACGTTAAAAGGAATGTCGGCAACTATGGGGTATCAAGACCTCGCTAATTTAACGCACAAGATGGAAAATGTTCTGGATGCTGTTAGAAATGAACAGCTTCAGGTGAATGCTGAGGTCCTTGACGTAGTCTTTGATTCTGTCGATGACCTGGAGGCGATGGTCATCGATATTGCAGATGGAGGCGCAGGCGAACGGGACGTGACCAAGGTAGTACAAATGCTGGATGCGATTGAACAAGGGGAGAATCCCGTTATGAATTCTAACACAGCTTCTCCAGATGTAGAGTCTACTAATAGTCACTCCTTAGAAGAACTAATCCTTGATGAATTCACATTAACGGTGCTCGAGCAATCAGAAGAGCAAAATCAAAATAATTTTCACATTCACATTACACTTCGAGATGATTGTTTACTCAAAGCTGCTCGCGTTTATATGGTTTTTGAAGTTCTTGATCAGCTTGGAGAGGTAATTAAGTCGATTCCTGCCGTGGAGGCTCTGGAGAATGAGGAATTCGATACCGGTTTCCAAGTCCTCCTTATTACCGAACAATCTGGTGAGGAAGTTCAAAATAGGATTTTGAAAGTTTCTGAAATAGAAAAGACGGAAGTAAAAACTTTTTCTATTAAAAAGTATTTGGCCGAACAAAATCAAATTCAGCAGCTGCCTGACTCTAATTCAAACGAAGAAAAAGTCAGCCGTCCATCTCCACTAGAAACTGAAGCTGATGCCAATCAAGAACCCAATTCCCAGGCGAAAACGAACCCCAATAAAACGATTCGTGTAAATATTGAACGGCTCGATGTCCTGATGAATCTTTTTGAAGAGTTAGTAATTGACAGAGGAAGACTTGAACAAATCTCTGATGATCTTAAGCATGACGAACTTCAAGAAACAGTTGAACGTATGTCTAGAATCACCAGCGACTTGCAAAGTATTATCTTAACGATGCGCATGGTTCCAATAGAGCAAGTATTTAATCGCTTTCCGCGCATGGTCCGCCAGCTTTCGCGTGACTTAAATAAACAAATTGACTTAGAAATCATCGGCGCCGAAACAGAGTTGGATCGAACCGTCATCGATGAAATTGGAGACCCTCTCGTTCATCTGATCAGGAATGCGCTGGATCATGGGATAGAGTCCCCTGAGATCAGGGAAGCAAATGGAAAAGGTAGTACTGGCCGCATTGAATTGAAAGCTTATCACAGTGGAAATCACGTGTTTATTGAAATCTCTGATGATGGGGCAGGAATCAATAGGAATAAAGTTATTGAAAAAGCTGTGAAGAATAACATTGTAACGGGCGAACAAGCTGAAAGCATGACGAATAAACAAGTCTATGAACTACTAATGGCCAGTGGATTTTCTACTGCAGATACTGTCTCCGATTTATCCGGCCGGGGAGTGGGACTTGATGTAGTAAAGAATACGATCGAGTCACTAGGAGGAAGTATTACCATTGATTCCGAACTGAATCAGGGCAGTATATTTTCTATCCAGCTTCCGCTTACACTTTCTATTTTATCCGTCATGCTTGTCGAAGTTCAGGAAGAAAAATATGCCATTCCATTATCCTCTATTATAGAAACAGCCATTGTAAAAAAAGATGAGATTATGAAGGCGCATAATAAGAAAGTAATCGATTTTCGGGGGAAAGTTGTTCCTCTAGTCTCTCTTAAAGATTTATTTAATGTACCAGAAACGAAAGTAGACGATGACGATTACTCACTAGTGATTATTCGTAAAGGGGACAAGCTGGCTGGTGTGATAGTAGATTCATTTATTGGCCAGCAGGAAGTGGTGTTGAAGTCACTAGGTAATTATTTGTCCAGCGTATTCGCCATTTCGGGAGCCACAATCCTGGGGGATGGACAAGTAGCTTTAATTATTGATAGTAATGCCTTAATTAAATAAGGGAGGCCACTTTATGTCTGAAGAATCAGTTGTACAAGAGAAAGCCATTGTTTTTCAACTCAATGAAGAAGAGTATGCCATTCCCGTTTCTCAAGTGGGATCCATTGAGCGAATGATGCCTATTACACGAATTCCTAACACAGCCATCTTTATAGAAGGTGTTATCAATCTAAGGGGAGTCGTAACTCCGATCATCGATTTGCGGAGAAGGTTTAATTTGGAAGCAGGGCCCTATAACGAACAAACAAGAATGATTATCTCTACTATTGAAGGAATGAGTGTTGGACTAATTGTTGACGCTGCCAATGATGTGCTGGATTTACATAATGATGATATTGAACCGGCACCGGAAGTAGTGGGAACAGTAGAGGTGGAATATATCCGCGGTGTAGCTAAAATTGAGAATCGATTGCTGATTCTGCTGAATTTAGAGAAAGTCCTGAATCGTGAAGAAGTAAATGAATTACAAGAAATAGAAGGATGATTGGATGAGCTTTAAAGATAAATTCACTGATTTCCATTTGGACGTCATTAAGGAAATAGGCAATATTGGGGCGGGAAATGCTGCAACATCACTTTCCACACTATTGAACAGAAAAGTTGAGATGCACGTACCTTCCGTAAAACTAGTGGATTTTGATGAAGTGGTGGAGCTTGCAGGCGGAGCGGAAGAAATGGTTGTCAGCGTTGCTCTTAAAATAGATGGAGAGGCACCTGGCAGTATCTTTTTCTTGCTTCCACCCAGGCAGGCAGAACAATTTATTAAACAAATAGCAGGGCTTCCAAGTTACGTTCTCCCCATGGACAGCGTGGACGAATTTACTTCTTCTGTGCTGCAGGAACTAGGGAATATCCTCTCGGGATCTTATATTTCCGCTTTGTCTGACTTTACAGGGCTGGAACTTTATCTTTCGGTCCCTTCCTTATCTACAGACATGGCAGGTGCAATTTTAAGCTATGGTTTACTAGAATTATCGCAAGTCAGTGATCAAGCAATTGTGGTGGAAACAGCACTGCATGACGAAAATCATGAAAATTTAACCGGTCATTTCTTTTTATTCCCTGATCCTGATTCCTACGATAGGATCTTTAAAGCACTAGGAGTACCATCAGATGAATAACCTGGCACAAGTAATCAAAGTGGGTATCGCTGACTTAAAAATCGTGAAGAATCCGCAAAAAATCCGGACGTCGGGGTTAGGGTCGTGTGTGGGGGTCGTACTATTTGATCACAGGATTAAAATTGCTGGGATGGCTCATGTTATGCTTCCTGAGTCTTCTATGTCCAAGCAAGAGGATAAAAACCGGTCAAAGTATGCAGATACTGCCATCATAGATTTAGTAGCTGGGTTAGTGAAACAGGGCGGGAAGAAAAGCCGACTGCAGGCGAAAATTGCCGGAGGCGCCCAAATGTTTCAGTTTCAAACGGCGAACAACATGATGAGAATTGGTCCAAGAAATGTTGATGCAGTGAAGAAGTCTCTTAAAGAATTAAAGATTCCGCTCATTGCAGAAGATACAGGAGGCAAAAACGGCAGGACAATTGAATTTAATTCTGAGACACTGCAGCTAAACATACGTACAGTGAATAAAGGAGAGTCAGTAATCTAAATGGCAGGCACAATACTATGGAATTTAATTTCGGCACTCGCCGCTTTCGGCCTGACTACTAGTATTTCTCTATCGGTAAACACATGGGAAACTTCAATATTACATGGCTCAGCTTCCTTCTTTATTTTTTTTTTCTTGCGTTTATATTTCGATTGCTGTGGGCTTATGTAAACAAAGAATCAGAAACATCGTATCTTAAAGGACAGCGAGATGAAAGAACTGCACAGTCTAGTAAGGAAATGACACCTGAATCAGTAGAAGAAACGACAAACGTCATTCGCTCTTTATTAAAAGATGAAAACTGAATCTACTTATTTTACTGCTACAGTAGGGAGGAATTAAATGTCACGTTCACTATCTACTCAGGAACTAGAGTTATGGGAGCTTTGGACAACTTACCAGCGAGCGGATGCCGCAAATGAACTGGTAGAACGATATTATTATTTAGTCAGCTATCATGTACAAAGAATTACCGCCCATTTGCCGAAAAGTGTGAGCAAGGACGATGTGAATAGTTTAGGGCTGCTCGGTTTATATGATGCTTTAAAGAAGTTCGATCCGGCTAGAGATCTTAAATTTGATACGTATGCTTCTTTTAGAATTCGTGGTTCAATTATTGACGGGTTAAGAAAAGAAGACTGGCTGCCTCGCTCTGTCCGGGACAGGGCTAAGAAGATCGAGCAGACTGCGGAGAGTTTAGAGCAAAAATTTCAAAGACCAGCTGCCGCTGATGAGATTGCCGAACAGTTACATATGAGTGTTAGCGAAGTTGAGGAAACAATGAAAGATTCCCTTTATGCAAATGTTTTATCTATGGAAGAAAGATCAAGGGACGGACAGGATGATCATAAGGAAGGGATTGGCTACTCAATTCCAGATCACACCACTCCTGCTCCGCATGAGAAAATAATTAAAGAAGAAAATTATCAAGAGTTAGCGGACCAAATCAAAGAGTTAAATGAAAAAGAACAAATGGTAATCAGTCTCTTTTATCATGAAGAACTTACTCTCACAGAGATCGGCCAGTTATTAAATTTAACAACTTCAAGAATATCGCAGATCCATGCTAAAGCGATTTTTAAATTGAAGGGAGCTTTGCTGGATCTTGGAAAATAATAAGTGAAGGAGGAAGGCTTCAAGTGGACAAACTTCAAGACCGTTTTACCTTATCCGTGTCCAGAAATAAGATGGAAGCATACATAGAGATGGACTCCAGGCTTGAAGATAGTGAAATATCAATTGAAGAGATTCATAGGTTTCTAGAAGAACAAGGTCTCGTCTATGGGGTGGATGGTGAAGTGGTTGAACAGATGACAACTCGCCCTGATTCTGTGAATTTCCCATTGCAAATTGCTTTTGGCAAAGAACCTCAGAATGGAAAGCCCGGTAAAATAATCTTTGACCGGTCGTTTACAATGGAAATAGAAGCCCGTGATAAAGTAAGTTTCAGGGATATAATTAGCATCCCTTCTGTTACAAAAGGCGAAAGAGTTGCCAGGGTTATTCCTCCTACAAAAGGGGTGCCGGGAAGGAATGTTTATGGAGAAGAGCTTCCTGCAAAGCCAGGCAAGCCTCAACGTATGAGGGCGGGGAAAATGTTACCTTCCAAACTTCTGACGGCAGTTTTTATTCTGAACTTACAGGGCAGTTAAGTTATGATGAAAAGTCACTGAAAGTCCTTCCCTTGTTTAAGGTCCCGGGAGATTTAAATTTGAAAACTGGCAATCTAGACTTTGTTGGATCGATTGAAATTAATGGCAATGTTCCTTCAGGCTTTCATTTAAAAGCAGATGGTGATATTAAGATACTCGGGATGGTAGAAGGAGCCGAAATAATCGCAGGTGGTTCAGTTTACGTGGGAGAAGGGGTATCTGGTCTGGGGAAGGCGGTTATCCAGGCAGGACTGGATATTCGCGTTGGTTATATTAACCAGGCAGCAATAGAAGCAGGTCAGAATCTATTTGTGGAAAACTCCATTCTCCATAGCCATTGCGTAGCTAAAGATAGTATTTATTGTCAGAAGGGCAATATCATTGGAGGAACGTTATCAGCAGGAGTCAGAATAGAAGCGAAAGATATAGGGAACCGGATGAGCACGCCTACGGGTTTATACTTAGGGGTAAATAAAAAGGTAGAAGAAAAAGTGAAGAAGTTTACTCAGCTGAAAAATCAAAAACTAGAAGAAAAAAGCAAACTTCATAAATTAGGCGAAATGCTGATCAATAAGATAAACCAGGGAGAAAACCGAATTAAGGATAAAATCACTCTGTTGAGACAAAAGAACTCCTTAAGCTCGGTGGAGGAAGAAATTGAGGACCTGACAAGTACTTTATCTGCCATGGATGCTGTTATGGGAGAAGTTCAAGGAGCAAGTGTAGAAGTAAGTGGAACTTTATTTGCCAATACTAATTTAGGTTTTGGCCGTTACCAGTATAAAGTTATGGAGACGAAACAGAAGGTCATTGCTATTCTTGAAGAAGGAGAAATTGTGATTCATCAGAAGCCATAGGTCATCTTTAAATTACTCAGCCAGTTTGTATTAGGATAACGGCAGGATATGCGAAAGTTAAGTATAGGGGAGTATGTATGACAGCCTTTTTATTAGTGATTAATTTTATTATTGAGGGAATACTGATCTTGGCGTTCATAAATCTATCAGCCAGGACAAAGAAAACGGAAGAATTAGAATTAAAACAACAGAAAGTGGCGAGCGAAATAGAAGATCTATTCACCTCTTACTTAATGGAAATAAAAGAAGAGAATGAAAGAATGACCGACTTGCTCCGCTCTAAAGAACGGGAACCGCATGCCAGCAACAATTCGTCACCACCAGTTGATTCTTCATCAGAACACTGGTCTACAATTAAATCACCGGTAGAGGAACAGAAAGATTATGTACCTCCTGCTCCCGATTCAACAGATGAGTCCTACCAGCCAACTCTCCAATCGCAGGTCCTTCTTTTAAAAGATCAAGGTCTTTCTAATGACCAAATCGCAAAAAGATTGAATAGAGGAAAAACTGAAATTGAATTAGTTATTAAATTTAAACAGAAAAATTCAGGTTATGACTTGAATGAACGGTTCTAATATGGTATATTTACTGTCGGTGTCAATTCACACGCCTTTGGATTTCTTTATTAGGTTGCTCTGAAATTAAAGAGTTTTTAAAGAAAGATGAAACAGGCGGAGGATACTAATAAACCAAACAGGAGGAACAATTATGTCAGTTATTTCTATGAAACAGCTGCTAGAAGCTGGTGTTCATTTTGGACATCAAACCCGTCGCTGGAATCCGAAGATGAAAAAGTACATCTTCACAGAGCGTAACGGAATTTACATCATCGACCTGCAAAAAACGGTTAAAAAGGTGGATGAAGCGTACAACTACGTAAGAGATATTGCCGCAGACGGCGGTAACATCCTATTCGTAGGTACGAAAAAGCAAGCACAGGACACTGTTCGTGATGAAGCTAACCGCTGTGGTATGTATTACATTAACCAGCGCTGGTTAGGCGGAACACTTACAAACTTCCAAACGATCCGTAAGCGTATCAATCGTATGAAAGATATTGAGCGTATGGAAGAAGACGGTACTTTTGAAGTACTTCCTAAAAAAGAAGTCGTTGACATGCTTAAAGAAAAAGATCGTCTTGTTAAATTCCTTGGCGGTATTAAAGAAATGAATAGCCTTCCAGCTGCAATGTTTGTCATTGACCCTCGTAAAGAGCGCATTGCGATTGCGGAAGCACATAAATTAAATATCCCGGTAGTCGGTATCGTTGATACGAACTGTGACCCGGATGAAATTGACTATGTCATCCCAGCTAATGATGACGCAATTCGTGCTGTTAAATTGCTAACATCAAAAATGGCAGATGCCGTTCTTGAGGCAAAACAAGGCGAAGAAACTGAAGATACTGAAGAAGCAGTTGAAGCAGAAGTAGAAACTGCTAACGAGTAAGGATAGTTTCAGAAGGTGATAAGGGGGCAGACCTTTTATCACCTTTTTTAAAGGGTTAAATAACGGTTACATTTTATAAGGAGGCATAACAATGGCTGTAAACGCAAAAATGGTAAAAGAACTTCGTGAAAAAACTGGTGCTGGAATGATGGATTGTAAAAAAGCACTTACAGAAAATGACGGGGACATGGATAAAGCTTTAGACTGGCTCCGCGAAAAAGGTATTTCTAAAGCACAGAAGAAAGCTGACCGTATTGCAGCAGAAGGATCTGCTCATATTGAAGTTTCAGGAAATACGGCTGTTCTTTTAGAAGTAAACTGTGAAACAGATTTCGTAACGAAAAACGATCAGTTTAAGTCTCTTCTAAGTGAATTGGGCAAGCATTTGGTTAACCAAAAACCAGCTACTGTTGAAGAAGCTCTTGAACAGAAGATTCATGGTGAAGGGGATACGCTTAACAGTTATATCACGGATATTGTTGCGAAAATCGGCGAAAAAATTTCTCTGCGCCGTTTTGTAATCAAAGAAAAAACAGATAACGATGCTTTTGGCGCTTACTTACACATGGGCGGAAACATCGGAGTTCTAACTGTTCTTGAAGGTTCTACTGATGAAGCAGCAGCTAAAGATGTGGCCATGCATGTAGCAGCAGTTAATCCGCGTTACGTTTCCCGTGAAGAAATTCCTGAAGAAGTAGTAAACAGCGAGCGTGAAGTACTGAAAACTCAAGCGCTGAATGAAGGTAAGCCAGAAAACATCGTTGAAAAGATGGTAGAAGGCCGTATCAATAAATTTTATCAGGAAATCTGCCTGTTAGAACAGGATTTCGTTAAAGATCCTGATCAAAAAGTTAAGAAATTCGTAGCCTCTGCTGGTGGTGCGATTACTGATTTTGTTCGCTTTGAAGTTGGCGAAGGTATGGAAAAACGCGAAGAAAACTTTGCTGATGAAGTAATGAGCCAGGTTAAAAAATAACAGTGTGAGAAACGTAGGGAACACAATGTGTTCCCTATTTTCAAACATGCTACATAAGTTGAATCAACTAGTAGCGGACAAAGAAAAGACTAGCATTATTAATTGGAGGTTACTATGACTACAGCTCGCTATCGTCGTATTGTACTTAAACTTAGTGGAGAAGCTCTTAGTGGAGAAGCTGGCTTCGGACTAGAACCGAGCATTATTAAATCGGTATCACGTCAGGTGAAGGAAGTTGCCGAACTTGGTGTTGAGGTAGCCGTTGTTGTAGGCGGCGGTAATATCTGGCGCGGTAAAGTTGGAAGTGAAATGGGAATGGATCGAGCTAATGCCGACTATATGGGCATGCTGGCCACGGTTATGAATTCCCTCGCTCTTCAGGACAGCCTGGAAAATATGGGGATTCCTACCCGAGTCCAGACATCTATTGAGATGAGACAGGTAGCTGAACCATATATTCGCAGAAAAGCGATTCGCCATTTAGAAAAGAAACGCGTTGTCATTTTTGCTGCAGGAACAGGAAATCCTTATTTTTCTACAGACACTACTGCAGCCCTGCGCGCCGCAGAAATTGAAGCAGACGTTATTTTAATGGCTAAGAACAACGTAGATGGCGTCTATACCGACGATCCAAAACTAAATGAAGATGCTAAAAAGTACGATCAGCTCTCCTATATGGATGTTCTTAATGAAGGTCTTGGAGTAATGGATTCTACTGCTTCTTCTCTATGTATGGACAACGACATCGATTTACTGGTATTCTCTATTACAGAAGAAGGTAATATTAAAAAAGCTGTTCTTGGTGAAAATATAGGAACAATTGTAAGGGGGAAATAATCATGTCAGATGCAGTGATTAACGAAACTAAACAACAAATGGAACAAGCCGTTCAGGCTTTTTCCCGTCAATTAGCTACAGTTCGTGCAGGACGTGCGAATCCTGGTATTCTTGATTCTGTCTATGTCGATTATTATGGAGCGGCTACACCGTTGAATCAACTAGCTCAAGTTTCAGCACCAGAACCTCGTCTGCTCGTTATTACACCTTATGATAAATCAGCGATTGCTGAAGTTGAAAAAGCGATTCAAAAAGCAGATCTAGGACTTTCTCCGTCCAGTGACGGGAACATCGTCCGTATTAACATCCCCGCTTTAACGGAAGAACGGCGTAAAGATTTAGCTAAAGTCGTCGGTAAGTATTCAGAAGAAGCGAAAGTTCAAATCCGTAATATTCGCCGCGAATCAAACGATCGTCTGAAAAAAGCGGAAAAAGACAATGATCTGACGGAAGATGAGCTTCGTTCTTATCAAGACGATGTGCAAAAAGTTACAAATACCCACGTTGATAAAATCGATCAGCTTGCAAAAACAAAAGAAGAAGAAATTATGGAAGTTTGATCTCCTTCCATCTTAGTATGCCATTTGGTGTATGAAGCCGCACTGTAGCTGTTTGGCAGTGCGGTTTTTATTTTGGCATAGTAATTGATAGGATCCGCTTCGGCATAAACCCGTTGGCCACGCATAAAAGCATTCCTTGTAGCTGCATGAAGGAATCGGGGTCTTTCTGGGTTCCTCATCTTATTTCAGCACATTTCATGTAAGTCTTTATGTCCTCGGCGGCATGATGTACGATAATAGTATATAATATAGAGATGGAACAATCAGACTGGAGGATTAGCAATGCCAATCAAGTTTCCGTTTACTAAAAATAAAAAGCAGCCAACTACCAAACCTCTTGGTCTTGATCAGGATCATCTGCCTAAACATGTGGCTATCATAATGGATGGAAATGGCCGATGGGCTAAAAATAGAGGAATGCCTCGAATTGCTGGTCATAAAGAAGGTATGGGAGTCGTTAAGAAGATCGTTAGACAAGCCTCTGATATAGGAGTGCATGTATTAACCCTTTATGCCTTTTCAACTGAAAATTGGAAACGCCCAAAAAAAGAAGTAGACTTCTTAATGAAATTACCTGTTGACTTTCTAAATACATATTTGCCTGAACTCATTGAAAGAAATGTCCAAGTCCAGACCATTGGAGATTTCAATGTTCTTCCAAATCACACCCAAAAAGCGGTGCAGGAAGCTATTGAAAAGACAAAGGATAACAACGGACTCATTTTAAATTTCGCCTTGAATTATGGCAGCCGTTTTGAAATGGTTAATGCAGTGAAGGAAATAGCAGCAGAAGTGGAAAATGGGAGTGTCCAGATTTCCGACATTGACGAAACACTATTTTCTTCCCATTTATACACATCAAATTTGAAAGAGCCTGATTTATTAATACGAACAAGTGGAGAGCAGCGCTTGAGCAATTTTCTACTATGGCAGCTTGCTTATGCAGAATTCTGGTTCACTGAAGTCTATTGGCCGGATTTTGATGAGAGCCTGTTTGAAAAAGCGTTGTATGACTATCAAAATCGCAAACGTCGTTACGGCGGAGTATAAGGTGTGAGGTTATAATATGAAACAGCGGACGATTACCGCAATTGTTGCGGGTTTAATCTTTTTGCCTATCGTAATGCTGGGCGGAAGACTATTTTACTTTTTTGTTTATATTATTGCGAGTATTGGCATCTTTGAATTAATGAGAATGAAAAAGATTGCCCGGTACTCTGTATCTTCCGGTTTAACTTTATTGCTGATGTGGGCATTAATGTTTCCGAAAAATTTAGTCGAGGATTTTAATTTTGCTGAGTACATTACGAAATCTGAAATTACTTTATTAGTGGTTCTACTGCTTTTAAGTTATACGGTACTTGTGAAAAATAGATTTACCTTCGATGATGCAGGTTTCTTGCTGCTTTCTGCCGTCTATATTGGCATGGGCTTTAATTATTTAATCGAAACCCGCGATGCTCAGCTGGAATACATCTTTTATGCATTATTTATAGTATGGGCTACGGATACCGGAGCTTATTTGTTCGGAAGAGCTTTCGGCAGGCATAAATTATGGCCCCAGATCAGTCCAAAGAAAACAGTGGAAGGCGCACTTGGCGGAGTAATTCTGGCGTGTCTAGTCGCCGTAATCTTTCAATTGATCCAGCCTCTTAATCATTCTATGGTGATTGTAATTCTTGTTACGATTCTTATTTCGATTGCCGGCCAGATTGGCGATCTCGTGGAGTCTGCTTTTAAGCGTCACTATGCTGTTAAAGACTCTGGGAAAATACTGCCCGGACACGGCGGGGTTCTGGACAGGTTTGATAGTTTAATTTTCATTCTGCCAATCCTGCACTTAATTAATTTCATTCCTGCAATTAATTAAATTCATTGCTTGGTAGGAAGGAGAAAAATAATGAAAAAAATATCACTGCTCGGGGCCACAGGTTCCATTGGCATCCAGACGCTGGACGTCATTAGAGCACATCCAGAAGAGTTTGAGTTGTACGCCATGGCTTTTGGAAAGAATATTGATAAGGCCGTACCTTTTATTCAAGAATTCAAACCTGAATTAGTTGTCGTACAGGATGAAAATACGAAACAGAAACTGAGCAGACATATCGATCAGATTCCTATCTTATGTGGAAGCGGAGGGCTGATTGAAGCAAGTGTTGCTGATCCTGTTGATGTGGTCGTTAATGCAGTCATGGGGAGTATTGGGCTGCCTGCTACTCTAAAAGCGATTGAAGCAAGAAAAGTAATTGCTATCGCCAATAAAGAAACTCTGGTTACAGCAGGCCACCTGGTTATGGAAGAGGCGCGCAGACATCAGGTAGAGCTTTTACCGGTGGACAGCGAGCATTCTGCCATTTACCAATCTCTGAATGGAGAAGATAAAAAAGATATCCATAAATTGATTATTACAGCTTCTGGCGGCAGCTTTCGTGATAAAAAAAGAGAAGAACTTGAAGGTGTAACGGTTGAAGATGCTCTAAATCACCCAAACTGGAGTATGGGAGCCAAAATTACGATTGATTCTGCTTCTATGATGAATAAAGGATTAGAGGTAATTGAAGCCCATTGGCTTTTTAATGTACCTTACGACCAAATTCATGTTATTCTTCATAGAGAAAGTGTCATTCATTCCATGGTGGAGTACGTAGATCGAAGTGTTCTTGCTCAATTGGGAACCCCGGATATGAAAGTACCTATCCAGTACGCTTTAACTTACCCCAATAGAATGGAACTGCCAATGACGAAACAACTGAACCTGGAAGAAATTGCGACTCTGCATTTTGAGAAAATGGATATGGAACGTTTCCCTTGTTTGCGAATGGCTTATGAAGCAGGACGCCAAGGAGGGTCAATGACCACCGTTTTAAACGCGGCGAATGAAGAAGCGGTACAAATGTTTTTAGAGGGTAAAATTTCCTTCTTGGAGATTGAACAATTGATTGAAAATGCTCTTGAAAAACACTCGCGGATTCATAACCCTGACTTGCCTGCCATACTGTCTATTGATGAGGAAACAAGAAAGCAAGTCCGTTTCCATTTAAATTAAAAGGAAGGTGCTTCATTTGACTACAGTGATTGCATTTATACTCATGTTCGGACTTTTAGTATTTGTACATGAGTGGGGGCATCTCATATTTGCCAAGCGCGCAGGTATGCTTGCTCGTGAATTTGCCATCGGTTTTGGACCGAAGATCTTTGCATTCACGAGAAATGAAACATTATATACCATTCGCTTACTGCCGATTGGTGGATATGTTCGTGTAGCTGGAGAGGATCCTGAAATTATTGAGTTAAAGCCGGGACATCATATTGGCTTGGAATTCAATAGTGAAGGGAAAGTCAGCCGGATTATTGTGAACAATAAGTCTAAACATCCTCATGCTCGTGTGATAGAAGTAGAGCGGGCAGATTTGGATCATCAATTAGTTATTGAGGGATATGAAGTTGATGAGAATGAGAAGCTCTATTTTGATGTAGATCCAAAAGCATTGTTTGTAATGGATGAGAAGGAAACGCAGATTGCACCTTATGACCGCCAGTTTGCCTCTAAAAGCGTTCCTCAGCGGGCAATGCAGCTTTTTGCCGGTCCGCTGATGAATTTTGTACTGGCTATCGTCTTATTTACGATTTTAGGTTTTATCCAAGGAGTTCCTGCTGATCAAGCGGTGCTTGGTGAGATTCAGAAAAATACGCCAGCTGAACAAGCAGGCCTTCATGCGGGTGATAAGGTCGTTGCCATTGATAACGAGCCAGTGGATTCGTGGGAAGAATTTACTACCATCGTCCGCGATCACCCTGATGAGCAAATGGCGCTCACTGTAGAAAGAAATGGTCAGACGCAGGAAATTGATGTAACGCCGGCATCTATAACTGATCAGGGTCAGAAATTCGGCCAGGTAGGAGTAGCACGGGCCTTTGATGATTCTTTTTTCAAAAAGATAACCTTTGGGTTCACTCAGACCTATGATTGGGGCAAAATGATCCTGACAAACTTAGGAAAGCTAGTTACGGGTCAATTCTCTCTGGATATGCTGTCTGGACCGGTTGGTATTTATGATGCTACGGATAAAGTAGTACAAACTGGGTTCACGAACTTTATGATGTGGACGGCCATATTAAGTATTAATTTAGGGATAGTCAACCTTCTTCCTCTGCCAGCATTAGACGGCGGCAGGCTGTTATTTGTCGGTGTTGAAGGAATTAGAGGAAAGCCTGTGGATCCACAGAAAGAGGGGATCGTACACTTTATTGGGTTTGCCCTGTTAATGTTGTTAATGCTCGTGGTAACATGGAATGATATACAACGATTATTCTTATAATCAAAGAGCTGGAAGCCAGGGAGACAACAGCTCTCGTTTGGCTTCCGGCTTATTTATTTTTTAAATTACAGAATTGAGGTGCTTAATCATGAAGCAAAGTGAAATGTTAATCCCAACTCTTAAAGAAAATCCAGCCGATGCAGAGATTAAAAGCCATCAGCTCCTCGTTCGTGCCGGGTACATACGTCAAATTGCATCTGGAGTTTATAGTTTTCTGCCAGTCGGCCGACGAATTTTACGAAAAGTAGAAAACGTAGTTCGTGAAGAAATGGAGAAAATCGGTGCTCATGAAATGATGATGCCTGCCTTGCAGCCTTCAGAGCTATGGAAAGAATCCGGACGCTGGAACACCTTTGGTTCTGAGCTTATGCGAATCCATGACAGAAGTGATCGAGAGTTCGCCCTTGGTGCTACCCATGAGGAAGTCATAACCAGTATAGTTCGTGATGAGGTTAAAAGTTATAAGCGTCTGCCCCTCACGGTATTTCAAATTCAAAATAAGTTTCGTGATGAAGCGCGTCCACGTTTCGGATTATTACGTGGTCGAGAATTTTTAATGAAGGATGCCTACTCCTTTCATGCTTCTTATGAAAGCTTAGATCTAACTTATCAGAAAATGTTTGATGCCTATTCCCGTATATTCAAGCGGCTGGGACTTAACTTTCGCGCTGTTATTGCAGATTCGGGGGCAATGGGCGGTAAAGATACTCATGAATTTATGGTACTCTCAGAAGTGGGGGAAGATGTGATTGCCTATTCTGATACTTCCAGGTATGCGGCAAACGTCGAAATGGCACCGGTAATTACCACCTATCCAGCTTCTGCAGAAGAACCTAAAGAGATGAAGAAAACCGCTACCCCTAATCAGAAAACCATGAAAGAAGTGGCAGATTTTCTAGGTCATGACCTTGATAAAGGATTAAAGTCCATTATGTTTAAGGTGGATGAAAAATTAGTCATGGCTGTTACCAGAGGAGACCATGAAGTTAATGACGTGAAGCTTAAGAATTTATATTCTGCCAGTATGGTAGAACTTGCTTCTGCTGAAGAAACCGAAACCGTGATGGGGACCGGCTTTGGTTCACTAGGTCCCGTAAACGTTCCTAAGGAAGTCGAAGTGGTGGCCGACCTCGCTGTTGAATCGTTGGTGAACGTCTCCTGTGGTGCAAATGAAGAGGGAAGTCATTATCTCAATGTAACACCTGGGAAAGACTTTCAAGTATCTCAATACGCGGATCTGCGTTTTATTAAGGAAGGTGATCCATCTCCAGACGGAGAAGGGTTCATTCAGTTTGCTCGTGGAATTGAAGTAGGTCATGTATTTAAACTTGGAACATTTTACGCGGAGAACATGAATGCCATGTTCCTTGATGATCAAGGGAAAAATCAAACCATGGTTATGGGCAGTTATGGAATCGGAGTATCAAGAACTCTAGCTGCATTAGTCGAACAGTACCATGATGACCGTGGAATTACTTGGCCGGCAAATATGGCGCCTTATCAGGTTCATTTACTCTCCTTAAATCCTAAGAAGGATGAGCAGAGGGAACTGGCCGATCAACTGTATGATCAATTGCTGGATGCCGGTATTGAAGTATTATATGATGATCGAAAAGAGCGCGCAGGTGTGAAATTTGCAGATAGTGATCTCATAGGAATTCCTTTAAGAATTACTGTTGGAAAGCGTGCATCAGAAAGTATCGTTGAAATGAAGGAACGAATGAGTGAGGACAAGAGTGATCTGGAAGCCTCTAAAGTCATCGACTATGTAGAAGAAATGTACAGCCGCTGAAATGGAATTTAAT
Source organism: Halobacillus rhizosphaerae (assembly GCF_046719735.1). Lineage (NCBI taxonomy): Bacteria > Bacillati > Bacillota > Bacilli > Caryophanales > Bacillaceae > Halobacillus > Halobacillus rhizosphaerae. The sequence continues at coordinate 46,424 of NZ_JAUTWQ010000002.1, read as the reverse complement.
ACAAATACCCTTGCGTCAATGGCAAGGGTATCTTTCGTGTTTTAGCCCGAGTGGGGATAGAGGAGGAACGAAATTGGATGTGACGAACAAAGAGAAAATGCATTATCTATTGGAACAGATTCAGTTCCCTGTCGATCTGATTGAACCTCATTTTCAAGAGAGTACAATGGATAAACTAATCGTTTTGAAAGAAAAGAAGCAGTGGCACTTTCATTTTACCCTGCCAAAGCCGCTGCCACCTTCCGTGTACCAGCTGTTTACGGCTAAACTAAAAGATAGTTTTCATTCTATTGCAGAGGTTCAATGGACCATTCATACTTCTGCTAAAGAAGTAACCGCTGAGGATGTAACGGAATATTGGCGCGGGTTTATCCAGACGATGACTAACCTGACACCGAGTTACAAGGATTTATTAATGGAGCAGGATCCGGAAGTTAACGGTAATAAGGTTATGTTAACTTGTAGAAATTATGCGGAAAGTCATGCTGTAAAGAAGAAGTTAGAAGCACCATTGCAAAGCTTCTGTACGGCCTCAGGGCTGCCTATGTTAATGCTTTCTACCCGCGTGAAAGAGGAACAAGAAGAGTTGAAGAAATTTCAAGAAGAGCGGCAGAAAGAAGACAAGATTATTGTTCAGCAAGCCGTTAAAGAGCAAGAAGAACGGGCGAAAGACAAGGATAATTCGAAGCCGAAAGGGCCGCTTGAAATTGGCTATAAGATTCAAGAAGAAGCTGAGCCCATGGAAGCTATTGAAGAAGAGGAACGCAGAAAAACAATTCAAGGATACGTGTTCGCTGTTGAAGTTAAAGAACTGCGGTCAGGCAGGAATTTATTACTCTTGAAAGCCACTGACTATACAGATTCCTTCTCTATCAAGATGTTCTCCCGCGGCGACGACCATGCGGAGATGTTTAAGCATGTTAATAAAGGAATGTGGATTAAAGCAAGAGGGAGTATTCAAACAGATAATTTCACTAGTGAGCTTACAATGATGGCAAATGACATCAATGAAATCAGCCCAAAGGTCCGAATCGACGAAGCTAAAGATGGAGAAAAACGTGCGGAACTCCATGCCCATACGATGATGAGTCAAATGGATGCCCCGCTTTCAGTCTCCACTCTAATTAAGCAAGCAGCAGATTGGGGACACCCTGCTATTGCCATCACCGACCATGCCGTTGTACAGGCATATCCGGAAGCTTATGCTGCTGGACAGAAACATGGGATTCAAATTATTTATGGAATGGAAGCGAACCTTGTAGATGATGGTGTACCGATTGCTTATCAAGAACAAGACCGCAGTCTGGAGAGTGAAGTCTACGTCGTTTTTGACGTGGAAACTACCGGGCTATCTGCAGTTTATGACAAAATTATTGAATTAGCAGCGGTAAAAGTGAAAGATGGAGAGATTATAGATCGTTTTGAATCATTTGCCAACCCTCACCAGCCTTTATCACAGACTACAGTTGAATTAACTGGGATTACCGATGATATGGTAAGAGATGCACCTGAAATCGACCAAGTATTGAAAGATTTTCACTCATGGATGGAAGATGATATTCTAGTTGCCCATAATGCAAGCTTCGACATGGGTTTTTTAAATGCTGGTCTGCAGGCAATCGGATACGATAAATCAGTGAACCCAGTCATTGATACGCTGGAATTAGCGAGATTTCTAGTCCCTGAGCTTAAGAACCATCGGTTAAATACCCTTTGTAAGCACTTTGATATTGAGCTTACACAGCATCACCGTGCGATCTATGACGCTGAAGCTACTGGTTATTTGTTATGGAAACTTGTGAAGAAAGCGATGGAAAGAGGCATCAACAATCACAAGAATTTAAATGACTATATGGGCGAAGGGAAAGCCTATCAGCGCTCCCGGCCGTCCCATTGCACTCTCCTTGCCGTGAACAATACTGGTCTGAAAAATATGTATAAGCTAGTTTCGGAAGCTCATGTGAATTATTATTACCGCGTTCCGAGAATTCCGCGCTCGCGATTAGCAAAGCTGCGTGAAGGTCTTCTAATCGGTTCAGGCTGTGATAAGGGAGAAGTATTCGAAACGATGATGCAAAAGTCAGAAGAAGAGGCAGAGAAAGCTGCTGAATTCTACGACTATATTGAGGTTCAGCCTCCAGGTAATTATTATCACTTGTTAGAAAAAGATCTGGTGCAGAACGAAGCTCAAATCTATGATATTTTAAAAAAACTGGTAGCTATGGGCGAAAGACTGGGTAAAACTGTAGTGGCTACAGGGAATACTCACTACCTCGATCCTCATGATAAAATGTATCGTCAAATTTTAATTTCTTCTCAGAATGGCAACCCTTTGAACAGACAGACGCTGCCTGATGTTCATTTTAAAACGACGAATGAAATGATCGAGGAATTCTCTTTCCTTGGTACAGAGAAGGCAAGTGAAATCGTGGTTGCAAATACGCAGGCAATAGCCAGTGAAATCGGAGAAGTTACCCCGGTTAAGGAAGATTTGTTTACTCCTAACATTGAAGGGGCAGATCAGGAAATACGAGAAATGTCCTATAATAAAGCGAAAAGTATATATGGAGAACCTATACCAGAGTTAGTTGAAAAAAGGTTAGAGAAAGAACTTGAAAGTATTATTGGTCACGGCTTTGCTGTTATTTACTTGATTTCGCAGAAGCTTGTAACGAAATCTTTAGAAGACGGCTATCTGGTAGGGTCCCGCGGGTCGGTGGGTTCTTCTTTCGTCGCCACTATGACAGATATTACAGAGGTTAATCCATTACCTCCGCATTATGTCTGTCCGAATTGTCAGTATCATGAATTTTTCACTGACGGCTCAATTGGGAGTGGTTTTGATCTGCCTGAAAAAGACTGTCCTAAATGCGGCACAAATTTTAAAAAGGATGGGCAGGACATCCCCTTTGAAACGTTCCTCGGCTTTAAAGGAGACAAAGTTCCTGATATTGACTTGAACTTCTCAGGAGAATATCAGCCTAACGCGCATAATTACACGAAGATATTATTTGGAGAAGATAATGTATACCGGGCAGGAACAATTGGTACAATCGCTGAGAAAACTGCTTACGGTTATGTTAAAGGCTATGCAGGAGATCATCAGCTGCAATATAAAAACGCTGAGATTGACCGCCTAGTGCAAGGGTGTACCGGAGTGAAAAGGACAACTGGACAGCACCCAGGCGGTATTATCGTCGTACCTGATGATATGGAGATCTATGATTTCTCTCCGATTCAGTTTCCTGCAGATGATACCAAATCTGAATGGAGAACAACTCATTTCGATTTCCACTCCATTCATGACAATCTGCTGAAACTGGATATTCTAGGACACGATGATCCAACGGTCATTCGTATGCTTCAAGATTTAAGCGGAATCGATCAGAAGGAAATTCCGGTAGACGATCCAGAGGTCATGAAGATCTTCAGCGGACCTGAAGCGCTTGGAGTTACAGCCGATCAAATTATGTGTAAGACGGGCACACTTGGTGTACCTGAATTTGGAACTCGGTTTGTAAGGCAGATGCTTGAAGATACGAAACCGAAAACGTTTGCTGAATTAGTGATCATTTCCGGTCTTTCGCATGGTACGGATGTTTGGCTGGGTAATGCAGAACAGCTCATCAATGATGGGATATGCACACTACCAGAAGTTATCGGCTGCCGTGATGATATTATGGTCTATTTAATGCACAAAGGACTTGAGCCTTCCCTTGCTTTTAAAATCATGGAATTTGTTCGTAAAGGCAGAGGCCTTGAAGATGAATGGATTGAAGAAATGAAAAAGCATGGAGTGCCAGATTGGTATATTGATTCTTGTAAGAAGATTAAATATATGTTTCCAAAGGCACACGCTGCCGCTTATGTGTTAATGGCGGTCAGGATTGCTTACTTTAAAGTTCATTACCCCATCTATTTCTATGCAGCTTACTTTACGGTTCGCGCGGGTGACTTTGAACTGGAAACGATGATTAAGGGATCTGAGGCGATCCGGAAGCGGATCGAAGAAATTCAGTCTAAAGGATTGGACGCTACACCAAAAGAGAAAAACCTGATGACAGTCCTTGAGCTCTCTATGGAAATGTGCGAGCGAGGATATGGCTTCAAAAGTGTCGATCTTTATGAATCAAGTGCGACAAATTTTCTCGTCGAAGGAAATCAGCTCATCCCTCCCTTTAATGCAGTAGACGGTCTGGGAACTAATGCTGCCTTAAACATTGTAAATGCTAGAAAAGAAGGGGAGTTTCTTTCTAAGCAGGACCTTAGGGAGCGAAGCCGCATCTCTAAAACCGTTCTTGAATATTTAGATCAGCAGGGCTGCTTATCCGGAATGCCTGAAGAGAACCAGCTGTCTCTTTTCTAGGGTTTGTTGCAAATATTACGTAAGTATGGTATATTTTTTTATGGTGAGAAGAGCGATAGAAACAAGCGAAAGAGTGGGGCAACCCACTCTTTCGTCATATTTACGCTCGCTTTTGACTAGAACGTGGATTTACGAGGAGGCATAGATGCCTCCGAAGACTGCGCCGCTATGATTTCTTTCATAGCGGTTTCTCGTCGGGATAGACCTTTTTGTATCTGCCTGACCATTTAGATAGTTCGCGTTCAGCACATAACACTAAATTTCGAGATTAAAAACAGGGCATCGCTACATAAAGGAGGGATTTGGTTTGAGCAATAATATAACTGCAGTAACTGAAGAATTGGTTCTGCCCATCGTAAAGCAGATGAATTTACAGCTGGTCGATATAGAGTTCAAGAAAGAGGGAAAAGACTGGTTCCTTCGAGTGTTTATTGACAAAGAAGGCGGAGTGGACATTGAGGAATGCGGTCAAGTTTCTGAACAGCTGAGTGAAAAATTAGACGAAACGGATCCAATCGAATTTCCTTACTTTTTAGAGGTGTCTTCACCCGGGGCAGAACGTCCTTTGAAATCACAATCCGATTTCACCAAATATGTTGGAGAACATATTTATATGAAGTTATACGAACCGATGGAAGGTGAAAAGGAATTTGAGGGCACTTTGCTTTCCTTTGAAAATGAAGAAGCGGAAATTGAAATTAAAATAAAAACCAGAAAGAAAAAATTAAAAATACCTTTTAATAAAATTGCTAAGGCAAATTTAGCAGTCACGTTTAACTAAGGGGGAGAAAAAAGTTGAGTAGCGAATTATTTGATGCCATGAATTACCTCGAAAAGGAAAAAGGCATCGACAAAAACTTGTTGTTGGAAGCGCTTGAAGCTGCATTAATTTCTGCTTATAAAAAGAATTTTAATTCTGCAACAAACGTACGTGTAGATATTAATGAAGAAGAAGGAAATATGAAGGTCTTTGCCAGAAAAACGATTGTTGATGAAGTCATGGACCCTCAGCAGGAAATTTCAATTGAAGAAGCGAAAGAAGTAAATCCTAGTTATGGCCTTGAAGATGTTATTGAGCTTGAAGTTACTCCAATGGACTTTGGAAGAATTGCTGCTCAAGCAGCTAAACAAGTGGTAACTCAAAGAGTACGAGAAGCCGAAAGAGGCATTATTTACGGAGAGTATGTCGACCGTGAAGAAGATGTGATGACAGGAATTATTCAGCGCAAAGACTCACGATTTGTTTATGTGAATCTGGGGAAAATTGAAGCAAGGCTTCCTGAAGGCGAGCAGATGCCTGCAGAGTCTTATGAAGTACATGACCGGTTGAAAGTTTTTGTTACAAAAGTAGAAAACAGTAATAAAGGACCTCATATTTATGTTTCAAGAACTCACCCAGGTCTTTTAAAGCGTCTGTTTGAAATGGAAGTTCCTGAAATTTATGACGGGACGGTGGAAGTGAAATCTGTAGCAAGAGAAGCAGGAGACCGGTCCAAAATCTCTGTTCATGCTGAAGATCCGGAAGTAGATCCGGTTGGTTCATGTGTTGGCCAGCGCGGTCAGCGTGTACAGGCTATTGTCAACGAGCTTAAAGGTGAAAAGATTGATATCGTTCAATGGTCAGAAGATCCCGTTGAATATGTATCAAATGCTTTAAGTCCTTCCAAAGTAGTAGAAGTACTTGTGAATGAAGATGACAAGGCTACAGTAGTTATCGTTCCTGACTACCAGCTATCCCTTGCCATTGGTAAACGAGGACAGAATGCACGCTTAGCTGCGAAGTTAACGGGCTGGAAAATTGATATTAAAAGCGAAAGCGAAGCTCGCGAACAGGGGATGCTGAGTGATAGCAGTCCGGATACAGACGACGAAACCGAATTGTTTGATGAGTAAGGAGTGGAGTCATCATGGTCCGTTCAAAAGGTGAACCATTAAGAAAATGCGTAGTGACCCAGGAAATGATGCCTAAGAAGCAGCTGATTCGGATTGTCAGAAATAAAGAGGGTGAAGTCTTTATTGATGAAACTGGCAAAAAGAATGGCCGGGGTGCCTATATGACTAAGAAGCTTGACATTATTGAAAAAGCTGAGAAAGAACAAGTATTGAACCGTCATTTAAATACAAATGTAGACGAAGCGATCTATCATCAGCTCAAAGATTTAATAAAGGCAGAAGAGCAATGAACAAACATTTAAGTTTGCTGGGACTTGCTGTCCGGGCTGGTAAATGCACATTTGGGGAAGAAGCGATTGTCCGTGATATTCAAAAAGAAAAAGCAAAGATCGTCCTCATTGCTGAAGATACCGGTAAGCAGACAAAAAAGAAACTAACAGATAAATGCAGTTATTATGACATACCTTGCTATACGGTGGAAGATCGGGACATACTGTCACATGCCATCGGAAAGGAAGGAAGAGTCGCGATCGCAGTTCTTGATGAAGGATTTGCAAAAAAGCTGAAATCGCTGCTCGATGAATCTATTCGGGGGTGAAATGATGAGTAAAATGCGCGTATATGAATATGCAAAGCAAAATGAACTCACAAGTAAACAAGTTATTGATAAATTAAAAACATTGAACATTGAAGTATCGAACCATATGTCCACAATTGAACCAGAGATTAAGGATAAACTGGATACTGGTTTCAGCAAAGGGAAAGATAAAGAAACACCAGCGAAGCCAACTAAACCTGCTCAGCAGAAAAACCAAAACCAAAACAAAACGAACAATAAGCCGAACAACAAGCAGAATAATAAATCCAATGCTAAGAAAAACCAGAAGAATACTCAGCAGCGTCCGAATCCTCAACAGCAGGCTCCTAAGAAAAAGCAGACCCCGGAAAAAATCACTTTTTCAGGTTCTCTGACAGTAGGAGAACTGGCTGACAAACTGAATAAAGAATCTTCCGAAATCATTAAAAAATTAATGGGTCTAGGGGTTATGGCGACGAAAAACCAGGATCTCGATGGAGACTCTATTGAATTAATTTGTGCTGAATTTGAGGTTGAAGTAGAAGAAGAAGTGGTAGTTGATGAGACAGATATCGAAAATATGACTTTTGAAGATGATCCTGCTGATCTTAAAGAACGTCCAGCAGTGGTTACCATTATGGGACACGTCGACCACGGAAAAACGACGCTGCTTGACCGTATCAGAGATACAAAGGTTACTGAAGGTGAAGCGGGTGGAATTACCCAGCATATTGGTGCCTACCAGATCGAAGAAAACGATAAAAAGATCACATTCCTAGATACTCCAGGTCACGCTGCATTTACCAGCATGCGTTCCCGAGGAGCACAGGTAACCGATATTGCTATCCTGGTTGTAGCTGCTGATGATGGCGTAATGCCGCAGACACGTGAAGCCATCAACCATGCTAAAGCAGCAGAAGTACCAATTATTGTAGCTGTAAATAAAATGGATAAAGAGGGCGCAAACCCTGACCGTGTTATGCAGGAGCTTATGGAGTATGAACTCATCTCTGAAGATTTCGGCGGAGAAACTATTTTTGTTAAGATGTCCGCTGTTAATGGAGAGGGAATTGAAGAGCTTCTCGAAATGATTGTCTTGGTTTCTGAAATGGAAGAACTTAAAGCCAATCCAAACCGACCTGCTTATGGTACGGTAATTGAAGCAGAACTTGATAAAGGCCGTGGCCCAGTGGCGACGCTGTTAATTCAGAATGGTACACTTAACGTCGGAGACTCTGTGGTGGTTGGAAATACTTTCGGACGCGTTAGAGCGATGGTGAATGATATCGGCCGCCGGGTCAAAGTAGCAGGACCATCCACTCCAGTTGAGATCACTGGTTTAAGCAATGTGCCTCAGGCAGGAGATCGTTTCCTTGTCTTTGAAGATGAGAAAAAAGCACGGTCTATTGGAGAATCCCGAGCTCAAGCTCAAATTGAGGCAGACCGCAGCTCTACAGCAAAAGTCAGTCTGGATGATTTGTTTGAACAAATTAAACACGGCAACATTAAAGATATTAATTTGATTTTAAAAGCAGACGTACAAGGTTCCTTAGAAGCTTTGGCTGGTTCTCTTCAAAAGATTGAAGTAGAAGGAGTAAAAGTGAAGATCATCCATACGGGTGTCGGTGCCATTACTGAATCTGATATTTCCCTTGCTTCTGCTTCTAATGCGATCGTTATAGGATTTAACGTTCGCCCAGATGGAAATGCCCGCAAAGCGGCAGAGTCCGAGGATGTAGAAATTCGTCTTCATAACATTATTTATAAAGTTATGGAAGAAATTGAATCTGCTATGAAAGGAATGCTGGATCCTGTTTTTGAAGAGAAAATTATTGGCCAAGTAGAAGTAAGAGAAATCTTTAAGGTTTCAAAAATTGGTACAATAGCTGGATCTTATGTAACTGAAGGGAAAGTCACGCGTAACTCAGGCATTCGTGTTATCCGCGATGGTGTTGTCATTTATGAAGGGGAAATTGATGCCCTGAAACGGTATAAAGATGATGCTAAAGAAGTAGCACAAGGTTATGAGTGTGGGATTACAATTAAGAATTTCAACGATTTAAAAGTTGGAGATATTATTGAGCCGTACGAAATGCAGGAAATTGAACGTACATGATCTTAAGTGCTGAGGTGGAATGTTTTATCTATGACGCCCAGTCTCTTAAAGATAAACGCTCAGTTTTAAAGCGTATAATAACAAGAATTAAAAATGACCATAATGTAGCTGTCAGTGAGCTTGACTATCAAAATCTCTGGCAGCGCACATGTTTGGGCATAGTGACGATAGCTAGTGATAAAGTGGTGGCTGAGCAAACAGTACAACGAGTATTAGCCTTCATTGATTCTTTTCCTGAACTGGAGCGAGCAGAAACAGTTCTTGAATGGTTATAACGTTCGGCTTTGGAAGAGGTGAAGAAATATGAACGACTTACGTGCAAACCGTGTCGGTGAGCAAATGAAAAAAGAAATGAGCGACATCATTAGTAAGAAAATTAAAGATCCGCGTGTAGGCTTTGTAACAGTTACGGATGTAAAAGTAACAGGAGACCTGCAGCAGGCAAAGGTCTATATCTCTGTTTTAGGAGATGACAGACAGAAACATGACACTTTAGTCGGTCTGGCTAAAGCAAAAGGGTTTATACGCTCGGAAATTGGTCAAAGAATCCGTCTGCGAAAAACTCCTGAAATCATGTTTGAATTTGATGAAGCGATCGAACGCGGAAATCGAATTGAAACAATTTTGAAAGACCTTAATGATACAGATAGCTAATCTACAGAATCCGTACTTATGGAGTGCGGATTCTCTCTGTATAAAAATTAGTATATGACAAGGTGGTCCTATATGGATGGTATTCTCCCCTTATGGAAACCTAAAGGCTTTACGTCTCATGACTGTGTAAGTAAAGCGCGAGGGATGCTAAGAACTAAAAAGATCGGCCACACAGGGACATTAGACCCGGATGTTGAAGGAGTTCTGCCTTTGTGTGTAGGAAAAGCTACAAAAATTGTCCCTTTTTTAACAGATACTGTGAAAGTTTATGAAGCTGTAGTTACTATGGGCTTTTCAACAGAAACGGAAGATGCATCCGGAGCTGAGGTTGAGAAGAAAGCTGTAGAACAAAACTCGCTATTAGTGTCGGACATTAAGCAGGTACTGGAAGGGTTTAAGGGCACGATTTCGCAAATTCCTCCGATGTATTCAGCCGTCAAAGTAAACGGAAGAAAATTATATGAATATGCTCGTGAAGGGAAGAGTGTAGAGAGGCCTGAAAGAAAGATTTTCATTCATAACATTGAGTTGCTTTCAAGTGAAGTGCACTACTTCGCTGGTACCGCTTCTTTCTCTATTCGAGTTACTTGTTCGAAAGGTACATACATACGTACTCTTTGTACAAACGTGGGTAAGGCACTGGGATATCCTGCCCATATGTCATCGCTAGTGCGTACGAGAACAGCAGAGATTTCTCAAGAAGAGTGCAAAACGTTAGAAGAAGTTCAGTCTGCCGCAGATGATGGACGAGCAGAAGATTTGCTGTTACCTTTATCGAGGGGGTTACCTCATTTTCCCAGGTGGGAAGTAGATACCGGTACAAAGCAGCAGATTCAAAATGGCGGGGTTTTGACTAAACTGGCAGAGATGCCGGATGAACCCTTTCTGATTGTATGCGACAAAGAGGCACTGGCTATTTATCAGCCTCACCCGACTAAGCCTGAGAAGGTTAAGCCGATCCGCGTGTTTTAGTTATCATGCAGTAAAGAGCAGGTGAAGAATATGGAAATATTTCAATTATCCGCATCCCGGCCGAATGAAGGCACACAAACCGAGCCGAACGTAACGGCGGTAGGGTTCTTTGATGGGATTCATCTTGGTCATCAGCAAGTCATCCGTGAAGCAAAGGAAGAAGCTGAGAAACGTGGTCTGAAAAGTGCGGTTATGACTTTTGATCCCCACCCCTCAGTGGTTCTAAAAAAGAATAAACAGCATGCAAGGTACATTACACCGCTTGAGGAGAAGCAGCAGATCCTTGAAGAAATGGGGATCGATTACTTATATATTGTCCATTTCGACAAGGAGCTTGCTTCCTTAAGCCCGCAACAGTTTGTAGACAATTTCTTTGGAGAATTGCAGGTAAAGCACGTAGTTGCCGGTTTTGATTTCAGCTATGGACATAAAGGTCAAGGCTCAATGACGACACTCTCTGAGCATGCTAAAGGGAGATTTACACATACCGTTGTGGAGAAAGTTGAAGATCAAGATTATAAAATCAGTTCTACTAGAATACGAAATCTCCTTGAAGAAGGGGATGTTGGAGAAGCTCGGAAATTACTCGGAAGGCCGTTTAAAGTGAGCGGATTAGCGGGGAAAAATGGACAAGGAAATTGGACAGATTCTCCCTCAGCAAGTCTAGAGTTGAGCGAAGACTATTTTCTGCCGAAATCAGGAGTTTATACGGTTTCTGTAAAATACAAGGAACGTTACCTTCATGGATGGGCAGTTTTAGACCGGCAGGCTGCTTTACAAGAACAGCATACCTCCTGTCTGGCAGTCTTCCTTTTGGATTTTAATGAAAAAATATACGAAGCAGCTTTAGACATTTATTTTTACGAGTTTATTAGAGAAGAAAAGAAGTGCAGTTCGACTTCAGAATGGAATTTTCAGTTGGAGAAAGATGAGTCGGCAGTTCGACATTTCTTTAAAAAAAATTAGCAGTTATACTTGCTTTTTACCGATGAAACTAGTACGCTTTAATATGGAACCTTCTCTTGGCGGAACGTTACTCCGGCGCCCGCTAGGTGAAAGGGAATTTTAATCTTAAATGGAGGTGTAGCTATAATGGCTATCACACAAGAACGTAAAAATGAATTAATCAATGAGTACAAAACTCATGACAACGACACGGGTTCTCCAGAAGTGCAAATCGCTGTACTTACAGAACAGATCACTACACTAAACGAGCATCTTCGCGCGCACAAACAGGATCATCACTCTCGCCGTGGATTGCTTAAAATGGTAGGTAAACGCCGTAACCTATTGAACTACCTTCGTAATAAAGACATTACACGTTACCGTGAGCTGATTAAAAGCCTTGGTCTGCGTCGTTAATGATTGGAAAAAAAGCGGGAGTATTCCCGCTTTTTCTGTATGTTTACATACTTAAGGGTGTAAACTGAAATTAGCCCTTCACAATATGAGTGGATTTGAGAGGAGTATAGTTCTTTATGGCAGAAGATAAACAAGTGTTTTCAATTGATGTGTCCGGCCGCACATTTTCCATAGAAGTCGGCGAATTAGCTAAACAAGCCAATGGCGCTGCTTTAATACATTATGGAGATACAACAGTGCTGAGCACGGCAACGGGTTCTAAAGAGCCTAAGGATTTACCATTTTTCCCCCTGACGGTAAATTATGAGGAGCGTCTATACGCTGTTGGTAAAATTCCAGGAGGGTTTATTAAACGTGAAGGACGACCAAGCGACAAAGCAGTACTTGCTTCACGATTAATTGACCGCCCAATCCGCCCGATGTTCCCGGACGGTTTCAGAAATGATGTGCAGGTGATCAGCACTGTGATGAGTGTGGACCAGGATTGCTCATCTGAAATGGCTGCAATGCTGGGGTCGTCTTTAGCTCTTGGAATTTCTAATATTCCATTCGCCGGTCCTATCGCTGGAGTCATAGTTGGACGCGTTGATGGTGAATTCATCGTGAATCCGACAATTGAACAGCAGGAGAAAAGTGATATTGATCTTACAGTAGCAGGTACGAAAGATGCCATTAATATGGTGGAAGCTGGAGCTCAGGAAGTTCCTGAAGAAGATATGTTAGAAGCTATCATGTTTGGTCATGAAGAGATTAAAAGGTTAGTGGCTTTCCAGGAAGAAATCATTGCTGCAGTCGGCCGCGAGAAAATGGAAGTCCAGCTTATTCAGGCTGACCCGGATCTTAAAAAGAAAGTAGAAGAGGAAGCAACAGAATCTATAGTTGCTGCCATTAAAACTATTGAAAAGAAAGAACGGGAAGATGCTATTTCCCAGGCCAAGCAGGCCATCGTGGATAAGTATGAAGAAGAGGAAGCCGAACCGGAAACGATCAAGCAAGTGAGCTCTATTTTAAATGACATCGTTAAAGCTGAAGTCCGCCGCTTGATTACAAAAGACAAGATCCGTCCTGATGGGCGGGGAGTTGATGAAATTCGTGCGCTATCTTCCCGTGTAGGAGTGCTTTCCAGAACTCACGGCTCAGGTTTGTTTACGAGAGGACAGACGCAGGCATTGAGCATTTGCACACTTGGGGCATTAGGAGATGTACAGATTCTAGACGGCCTTGATCTGGAAGAATCTAAACGGTTTATGCATCACTACAATTTCCCTAAATTCTCTGTTGGAGAAACTGGACCAATCCGAGGACCAGGACGCCGGGAAATTGGACATGGTGCGCTTGGTGAACGTGCACTTGAGCAAGTGATCCCTTCTGAAAATGATTTTCCTTATACTATTCGTTTAGTATCCGAGGTATTAGAATCCAATGGTTCTACATCTCAGGCAAGTATTTGCGCGAGCACTCTTGCAATGATGGACGCTGGTGTACCTATTAAAGCACCTGTGGCCGGTATTGCTATGGGTCTTGTGAAATCCGGTGAAGATTATACAATACTGACTGACATTCAAGGAATGGAAGATGCCCTCGGAGATATGGACTTTAAAGTAGCGGGAACGGCTAAAGGAGTTACCGCACTGCAAATGGATATCAAAATTGACGGCCTTTCCCGAGAAATTCTTGATGAAGCATTAGGCCAGGCGAAAAACGGCCGAATGGAAATCTTACAGTCTATGCTTGATACGATGCCTCAAACACGAGGAGAATTGTCTCAGTATGCTCCGAAGATCATGACAATGAAAATTAATCCTGATAAAATCCGTGATGTGATTGGTCCAAGCGGTAAGCAAATCAATCAAATTATTGATGATACAGGTGTTAAGATTGATATTGAGCAGGATGGCACGGTGTTCATTTCTTCTACAGATGCTGATATGAATGCGACAGCCCGGAAAATTATTGAAGATATTGTCCGTGAAGTTGAAGCGGGAGAAGTATACGATGGAAAAGTAAAACGGATTGAGAAATTCGGGGCTTTTGTAGAGCTCTTTAAAGGTAAAGAAGGACTCGTTCATATCTCAGAAATGGCAGAAGAGCGAATTGGTAAAGTTGAAGATATTGTTTCCATTGGTGATACGATTAAAGTGAAAGTCAAAGAAATCGATAACCAGGGAAGAATTAATCTTTCAAGAAAAGCGATTCTCGTTGAAGAGAAGAAGCAAAAAGAAGCAGATCAGGAAAAAGAGTAACTGGCCAGCCAGGCTCTTTTTTTTTGCCTGAAAACGGTCTTGTCCCCTTAAGAAATGCATACACTTGGACTAGGAGTGGATGCTTATGAATTTCAAAATCTGGGCAGCAGGCTGCATCATATCTTTTTTTCTGCTTGGTATCAGCCTTGCGTTTATAAGTACGAGTGACCGGACTGCATCAGTAAGCGGAACGGACGATCTTTATGAAGAAATTCTTGCTAAAAAGAAGGATTATGAAAAGAAATCGGAGAATGCAGCGGTTGACCGTGTTTGGAAAAAAACTCCGGGGATAAAGGGAAAGTCCGTGGACGTAGCCGCCTCCTATAAGAAGATGAAAAAAGAAGGGAAATTCGATCCTGACTTAATCGTTTATAAAACGGTTAACCCTAAGGTTTCTTTAAAAGATCTGCCCCCATCCCCTATTTACCGTGGCCATCCAGATAAGGACATGGTATCTTTTCTAATTAATGTATCATGGGGAGAAGAGTATATCCCTGAGATGATAAAAACCTTAACGAAATACAATGTTAAAGCAACGTTTTTCATTGATGGAGCTTTTGCTAAACAGCATAAAGAACTGGTCCAGATGATCCAAGAAGAAGGTCATACGATTGGGAGTCATGGGTATCTGCATAAAGATATGGCAGCCATGTCAGAACAAGAAGCCTCTGAAAACTTAAAGCAGGCAAACGACATATTATTCGCCTTAACAAATGAAAAAGTTCAATGGTTTGCTCCTCCATCAGGAAGTTTTAATAATAGTACAGTTCAAGCCGCCGACCAGCTGGGGATGGAAACCATCTTATGGACGGTAGATACAATTGATTGGAAACAGCCAACCCAAGAAGTTCTTATTGAGAGAGTGATGGGAAAGCTTCATAACGGAGCAACCATCTTGATGCATCCGACGCAGGTGACCGCGGACAGCCTGCCAGCTTTAATTGAACGGATTAAGAAGGATTATAGGATCGGCCCTTTACCTGTGTTGTTAAGTGAAGACCGTTAAAGGAGTGCGGGATATGAGATTAAAATCTCTTGCAAGTAAAGAAGTGATTGATGTGGAAAACGGTCAAAAATTAGGAGTATTAGGGAAAGCAGATTTAATCATCAATCCTGATACAGGAGAAATTAAATCCTTAGTTCTTTTAAATAGCGGCATTATGAGACTAAGCTCTGCGAGAAAACATGCCACGCTTGATTGGACGCAAATTGCTGCTATTGGTGAAGATACTATCCTCATTAAAAGTACCCCTTTAGAATAATACTGGACTCAGGGTCAAAGCTTGGCGGTAAAATAAGTCATTGAAAATGGAAATAGACATATAAGGAAGCAGGTTGACGATTGTAGACTTTGCCGGCTGCTTCCTATTTATAAGCCCGAACCATGTACTTCACTGGTTCGGGCTTTGTGCTGAATAAAATTAATCCCTCCATATGCTGGTGAGTCTCGCCTCTCATCAATTGAGTATAGTGTTTCATCCTCAATCAGTTCCTGTCTTAATACGAGTAACTCGGGAAGAGATATTTATTGTGGTGGTCGTTTTTCAAATCACTAACTTTGCCTTCAAGCATAGGATACAAAGAGATTAGATCATTGATAAAGGAGACTTCCGGCATGCTAACAGGCTATCAAGTAGCAGTTATAGGGGGCGATGCCCGGCAATTAGAAATCATTCGCAGATTAAATGAGTGGGATGCTACTGTTTATTTAGCTGGCTTTGATCAATTAAAAGAAGGCTTTACAGAAGCTATCGATCTTGATTTTGATAGTGATCAGGTGGAGAGACTGGATGCCATAATTCTTCCTGTAGCTGGCACGGATGATCAAGGAAGAGTAGATGGAATTTTCACAAACAGGCTTCTTCATTTAACGGAAAGCTGGTTAAAGCGTACACCTTCTCACTGTCAAATATATACGGGTATTTCAAATGATTATTTTACTCAATTGACGTCACATATAAATCGAAACCTCATCCCATTAATGGATCGGGATGACGTGGCAATCTTTAATTCAATTCCTACGGTAGAAGGCACGATTATGATGGTTATTCAACACACCGATTTTACGATCCATGGATCAAAGGTGGTCGTTTTAGGACTTGGGCGAGTAGGTACAGGGTTAGCGCGTACCTTTGCTCAACTGGGCGCTCATGTTTCTGTGGGTGTCAGATCTTCAGCAAGCGCGGCAAGAGTTTATGAAATGGGGCTGACGCCGCTTGATATGAATAATCTTGCTGAGGAAATGCCGGAGTGTGACATTATATTAAATACTGTTCCCGCACCAGTTGTGCAGGCGGCCGTTATCAAGCAGCTTCCTTCTCATGCCGTAATCATAGATCTTGCTTCCAAGCCCGGCGGTACAGATTTCCGCTATGCTGAGAAAAGAGGGATAAAAGCAATGCTTGCTCCCGGGCTGCCGGGTATTGTAGCACCTAAAACGGCGGGAAGAATTATAGCTGATGTAATATCAAGGTTATTAAAAAACTCTAATCGAGAGGTGGATGGCTCATGACTAGCTTAAAAGGGAAAACCATAGGCTTTGGTTTAACCGGTTCCCATTGTACGTACCATGAAGTGTTTCCAGTAATGCAGCGTCTAGTGGACATGGGCGCAACTGTTGTTCCTGTTCTTTCTTACACTGTCCAAAAAACGGATACCAGATTCGGTGAGGCAGCTGATCATTTGAAGAAAATTAAGGAGATTACTGGAGAAGAACCGATATTGACTATTCCAGACGCAGAGCCTCTTGGACCTAAACGTCCGCTGGATTGCATGGTCATTGCTCCGCTAACAGGTAATTCTACAAGTAAATTTGCTAACGCCTTAACTGATTCGCCGGTGCTGATGGCTGCAAAAGCCACATTAAGAAACAGTAAACCAGTGGTGCTTGCTGTATCTACGAATGATGGTTTAGGGCTGAATGGAGTAAATATTATGAAGCTGATGGCTGCAAAGTTCATTTATTTCGTTCCTTTGGGCCAGGATCATCCGTATAAAAAACCTAATTCTTTAGTTGCAGATATGAATTTAATTCCTGAAACGGTGGAGGCGGCATTGGAAGGGATACAGCTTCAACCCGTTTTAATAGAAAGATACCCTGGCTAATTCGAGTTTTTCTTACCAGATCACCCTTTAAATATGATAAAATAGCAAAATAGTGACTCGTTTTACTATATAGTTACTTGAGATTAAACGGGAAAGGGGATCCTTATATGAGTCATACGAGTACGTACAATGTTGCCGTGGTTGGCGCCACTGGAGCTGTTGGACAAAAAATGCTGGAAACGCTTGAAGATCGAAATTTTCCTATTAATCAGCTGAAGCTTCTCTCTTCCAGCCGATCTGCTGGTAAGAAAGTTTCTTTTAAGGGAACTGAATACACAGTAGAAGAGGCTGTTCCAGAGAGTTTTGATAATATTCATATAGCACTATTTTCTGCAGGAGGATCCGTTTCTAAGAAATTTGCTCCTGAAGCTGTAAAACGTGGAGCTGTCGTAATCGACAATACGAGCGCGTATCGTATGGCTGAGGATGTCCCTCTAGTGGTACCTGAAGTTAATGAAGCGGACATTCAAAATCATAAAGGGATCATTGCCAATCCGAACTGCTCCACTATTCAAATGGTAGCTGCACTTGAGCCTGTGAAAAATGCTCTCGGTATCAGCCGCATAATTGTATCTACTTATCAAGCAGTTTCCGGAGCTGGAAATGAAGCGGCGAATGAATTACGCGAACAGTCTCAAGCATTTTTAAATGGGGAAGAGCTTGAGGCAAACTTACTGCCTGTTAAGGGAGAAAGTAAGCATTATCCGATCGCGTTTAATGCGCTGCCGCAGATTGATGTATTTCAAGAGAATGGCTACACCTTTGAAGAAATGAAAATGATTAACGAAACAAAGAAAATTATGCACTCTCCAGAACTTCATGTTGCGGCAACTTGTGTTCGTCTGCCTTTTTTTACTTCTCATGCAGAAAGCGTGTATGTGGAAGTTGAGCAAGCGGGAGTTACTGTAGAAGAAATCAAGAAGTTAATGGACCATGCTCCTGGTATCGTCTTACAAGATGACCCAGCCACTCAAACATATCCAACTCCGCTCGATGCGGCAGAGAAAAAAGATGTGTTTGTCGGTCGTATTCGTAAAGACCTGGACCATGAGAATGGATTCCATCTTTGGGTGGTTTCTGATAATCTATTAAAAGGAGCCGCTTGGAATTCTGTTCAGATCGCTGAACGTCTTATTGCCAATCAGTGGCTGTAATCTTTTATAGGTTGAGGTGTATAAATGAAGTTACTCGTTCAAAAATTCGGAGGAACGTCGGTACGGGACAGCGAGGGCCGTGCAAGAGCGATTTCTCATATAAAAAATGCAATTAACGAAGGTTATAAAGTAGTTGCAGCTGTTTCTGCAATGGGACGAAATGGTGACCCTTATGCTACGGATTCTCTGCTAGGACTTATCGATTTTCCAAACAGCCAAATATCAGGCAGGGAGCAGGATATGTTAATGTCCTGCGGTGAAACCATTTCTTCTGTCGTCTTTTCTCATGAACTGCTTAGAGAAGGAATCTCTTCAGCTGCATTAACAGGTGCTCAAGCTGGATTCTTAACTAATCAGGATTTCACGAAAGCTAAGATTCTGCGTATGGACCCATCCAGAGTATTATCTGAGCTTGAAACTCATGATGTGGTAGTAGTGGCAGGTTTTCAAGGAAGAACCGAAAATTTAGAAACGACTACGATAGGAAGAGGCGGCAGTGATACCACGGCAGCTGCATTAGGAGCTGCCTTAAACGCTGAATTCATCGACATCTTTACTGATGTAGACGGAATTATGACAGCAGATCCGCGTTTAGTTGAATCTGCTCGGGCGCTGAATGCAGTCACTTATAATGAAATTTGCAATATGGCCTATCAAGGGGCAAAAGTCATTCATCCGCGGGCAGTTGAAATTGCCATGCATGCCCAAGTACCTATCCGGGTAAGGTCTACTTATTCAGATTTACCCGGAACTCTTGTTTCCGCATCCAGTGAGGGAGGAGCAGGGAATGATGTTCCAGACCGCCTCGTTACTGGGATTGCACATATGTCCGGTCTGACTCAAATTAAGGTCCAATCCAAAAAAGATCCCAGCAAGCTTCAGTCGGATGTTTTTAAATCCATGGCTGAAGCCAATATTTCTGTGGACTTTATTAACATTTCGCCGAGCGGGGTTATCTATACTATCGATGATATATTTACACCAAAAGCTGTAGAAATTCTGGAGGCTCTTGGATATAAACCTGAAGTGAGAGGGCAATGTGCGAAAGTTTCCACAGTTGGTGCCGGCATCACTGGTGTACCTGGGGTTACGGCTAGAATTGTACAGACGTTAACAGATGCAGGCGTGCAAATTTTGCAGTCTGCTGACTCACATACCACCATTTGGGTATTAATAAAAGAAACCGATTTAGTGCAAGCCGTAAATGCTTTGCACGATATATTCCAATTAAACGCAGTTGAAGAGTGAAAGGGGAGAAAAACGTGAATTTCGGGAAAGTATTAACAGCTATGGTGACCCCTTTTGACAGCCATGGAAATCTTGACCTAGAAAAAACCACTACTTTAGTAGAATACCTGCTCGATAATGGTTCAGACGGACTTGTCGTAGCAGGAACAACAGGAGAATCACCAACGTTATCTGCAGAAGAGAAGATCGCTTTGTGGGCACACGTTGTAAAAGTTGTAAACGGCCGTGTGCCTGTCATTGCGGGCTCAGGGAGCAATGATACTCAGGCAACAATAGAGCTCTCAAAAAAAGCAGCGGACACAGGTGTCGATGCTGTAATGATTGTGGCTCCTTATTATAATAAGCCCAATCAAAGAGGGTTGTATGCTCACTTTAAAGCCGTGGCAGATTCCGTAAAGAAACCGGTCATGATTTATAATGTACCTGGAAGATCAGCCGTCCGTCTAGATCCGGAAACCATTATAGAGTTGTCCAAAATTAAAAATATTGTTTCTGTTAAAGAAGCTACCGGAGATTTGGACGCGATGGCAGAAATTATTGAAGCTGCCGAAGAAGGTTTCAGCCTTTACAGTGGCGATGACAACCTAACGCTTCCTTCCTATGCGATAGGTTCAAACGGAATAGTTTCTGTGTCTGCCCACGTTATCGGAAATGAAATGCAGCAAATGCTTCGTTTATTTGACGAAGGTAAAGTAAAAGAAGCGGCTCGCATTCATCGACAATTAATTCCGGTATTAAATGGGATGTTCAGTGCACCTTCTCCGACTCCAGTAAAAACTGCTTTACAAATGAAGGGACTGGATACAGGTGGTTTCAGACTTCCTCTGCTCCCTTTAACCAAGGAAGAGAGAACGTATATTCAGCACTTAATGGACCAATTGTAATAGAGATTTACCGGCAGGGACCAGATCCTTGCCGGTTTTTTTGTATGATTGCTCCTTTCCTGACTCATACTACGGGAAAAGATTGAAAGGAGCTCCATCGATGAAAGAATCTCAAGAAGAAAAAGAACAGGACCAGTCTAAATCCTCTATTGTAGATAAAATTCAGCAGCTTGGTCAGAGCAACGTACCACAGCCGGCGGATTCAAATATTCATGTACTTCCGATTATCGGCCAGGTGGAAGGACATGTTCAATTGCCTGCACAAAACAAAACAACAAAATATGAACACTTACTTCCACAGTTAATCGCGATTGAGCAGAACCCGAAAATAGAAGGTTTAGTGGTACTCCTAAATACAGTAGGTGGGGACGTAGAAGCAGGTCTTGCCATCTCTGAAATGATTACTTCTTTATCTAAACCATCCGTTTCCATAGTGCTGGGGGGCGGACATTCCATAGGCGTGCCTATTGCCGTAGCTTCCAACTATTCCTTTATTACGGAGACTGCTACGATGACGATCCATCCCATTCGGCTGACGGGCCTTGTCATTGGAGTTCCGCAAACGTTCGAGTATATGGATAAGATGCAGGATCGTGTCGTTAATTTTGTAACGAGCCATTCCAATATTGAAGAAGAGAAATTTAAAGAGCTTATGTTTGCAAGAGGAAACTTAACTCGTGACATCGGAACAAATGTCGTTGGCCAGGATGCTGTAGATTATGGGCTGATCGATGCCGTTGGCGGAGTAAAAGAAGCTATGGTGAAATTAAATGAAATGATTGAAGAAAGAAAAGGACCAGAAGAACAGAAGGTGGTCCAATGATCCACTATACTCCACTCAGTGAATACGATATCTTTCCTAGATCTAAGGAAGACGAAAAAATCGTCTATCATCAGTACAAGAATAAACCGATGAAGTGTCTGGAACTTGGAAATGGTAAAAAACAGATCGTACAGCTTCTATCTACGGATCCGGCAGATTATATGGATCCTGCTCTTCAACCAGGACAATGTTTGGACTCGTAACGAAGCTTCTCCCTGTGGTATAATAGGTAAAGGAATAATGGAAAGTCAGGATGCCGTATCGTTTTCTTCTATTGACCCAATAGAGAAACATTCGGCATCCTGTTCTTTTCCATTCACTAGGGGAGGTGTCTAGATGGCCAGAAGAAAGAAGTCAAAAGCAAAGAAAAAGCAGACCGGGCTAAAACAACAAATTAAATTTGAACTTGCAGGACTATTTTTCCTGTTTTTATCGGTATTTGGAAGTGGCGCCTCAGCCATTAGTGATGGAGCCGTTCCGGGTGGTCTGGAGCGAATCTGGCAAGTGATCTTTGGAGTTTGGTACTTTGTTCCTTCTCTATTTTTGTTTGTACTGGGTCTTTATTTGATGATCAAAAGAAAGTGGCCAATGTTTTTACATAAACGTTTAATAGGAATGTACATTATTTTTACTGCCCTGCTTCTATTTACTCATTTAGAAACATTAGGAGATGAGTTAGCTGCCGGGCAAGGCTCTATTGTAGCCCTTACATGGGATCGTTTAGCCGGTATGATGAGAGGAACCACGACGTTCTATAGTATTGGCGGCGGTTTATCGGGAGCATTTTTACTTTTTATTACGTATTACTTATTTTCGGGTGTCGGGGCAGCGATCGTTTCCTTTTTCTTATTTTTGGTAGGTGTTTTATTCCTGAGCGAGTGGTCGATTGGTGAAGTCATGGTGAAAACAGGATCAGCAATCAAATCCATCAGCCAAAAGCAGGCAGAACGTGTCCAGGATAAAAAGAAATCGCAAAGTAAATCTAAGCGTATTGATGTCACTCCTGAAGAGGAAACAACCGTCTATGAAATAAGTAGTTCAGAGGAAGAGGAAGCTGCAGAGCCAATCATCCAGGATTTTACAGATCATGCTTATCAACAAGAGGAACCTCAGCCGCCTAAGTCAACCACTAGTAAAGTTGAGGAAGAAGAGCCTGAGTTAGAGAAATCGATGCCGACAGCAGAACTTGAGAATGTTGATTATAAACTTCCAGGGTTCGATTTACTAGATGAGCCAGTTTCTAATCCTCAGAGCCAGGGACGGTCCCACATTCAAGCCACTGTAAGGAAACTTGAAAAAACTTTCCAAAGCTTTGGAGTGAAAGCAAAAGTGACGAAAGTGCATGTAGGTCCTGCCGTCACTAAGTATGAGGTGTACCCTGATGTAGGAGTTAAAGTAAGCAAAATTGTAAATTTAAATGATGACTTAGCTTTAGCCCTTGCTGCGAAAGATATTCGAATTGAAGCACCAATTCCCGGTAAGTCGGCCGTAGGAATTGAAGTACCGAATCAGGAAGTATCTATGGTTTCTTTAAGAGAAGTATTAGAAACGGGGAAAGCAAAGCCTGAAGCAAAGCTTAGTTTTGCACTTGGTCGTGATATTTCCGGAGAAGCGGTCATGTCGGAGTTAAACAAAATGCCTCACTTACTTGTGGCGGGAGCAACTGGAAGCGGAAAAAGTGTTTGTATTAATGGGATCATTACCAGTATTCTAATGAGAGCCAAACCTCACGAAGTGAAAATGATGATGATTGATCCAAAAAAAGTAGAGCTGAATGTCTATAATGGAATACCTCATTTGCTTGCTCCTGTAGTTACCGATCCAAAAAAAGCATCCAGGGCTTTAAAGAAAGTGGTTTCAGAAATGGAACGTCGGTATGATTTATTTTCTGACACAGGGACAAGAAACATTGAAGGTTACAATGAGTATGTAAAGAAATACAATTCTGATCATGAAGATGCACAGCCTCAGCTTCCATACATTGTGGTGCTGGTCGATGAACTAGCAGATTTGATGATGGTAGCTTCAAATGATGTAGAGGATGCCATTACCCGGCTTGCTCAAATGGCACGTGCCGCAGGAATCCATTTAATAATTGCTACCCAGCGTCCTTCCGTAGACGTAATTACAGGGGTCATTAAAGCCAATATTCCGTCCAGAATTGCCTTTAGTGTATCTTCTCAGACAGATTCAAGAACAATCTTGGATTCCGGAGGTGCAGAGAAGTTGTTAGGTCGGGGGGATATGCTCTTTACTCCAGTAGGTTCAAGTAAACCTACGCGTGTGCAAGGTGCTTTTCTTTCCGATGAAGAAGTGGAGAGAGTGGTAGATTTCTGCGTAGAGCAGCAGAAGGCTCAATACCAGGACGAAATGATTCCGGAAGAAGAAAATGAAGTAAAACAAGAAGTGGATGATGAGTTGTATCCTGAGGCAGTCGAAATGGTCATAGAAATGCAAAGTGCCAGTGTTTCGATGATCCAGAGGAGGTTCAGGGTCGGCTATACTCGCGCTGCCCGGCTAATTGATGCCATGGAGGATAATGGGATTGTAGGTCCTTATGAAGGAAGTAAACCGAGAAATGTTTTGGTTTCCCAAGTATCCGAAGAATCGCCCTCTTAATTAAAAGCCACTAATTCAGTGGCTTTTTTTTAATATTAAAAATAATCTAAGTTAATAGTTATCAACAAGTACGGATAAAAATGTCCTATTTCTATTTATTTATTAACAGAAAAGTGTTATATTATTCAAGAATATGATGTGTCGAACGTCAGAGGTCAGATCTCTTACTTATAGGCTAATAGACTTGGAGTGAAGGTTATGTCGATCAGACAAGATACCAGGCACCTGTATTTACAGGTGATCGAACAGATTAAACGAGATATTGAAAACGGTATCTATGTAGAAAAAGAAAAATTACCCTCCGAATTTCAGCTTTCAAAATCTTTAGGAGTCTCAAGGGCAACGCTGAGAGAGGCGTTAAGAATTCTTGAAGAAGAAAGTATTGTAACACGAAGGCACGGAGTAGGTACGTTTGTGAATCCGAAACCCGTATTCAGCTCTGGGATAGAAGAACTGGATAGTGTAACCGGTATGATTGCCAAATCCGGAATGACGCCTGGTTCTCAATATTTATCTGCGGAACTTATTGAACCGACGGAAGAAGAGCGGAAGCGGTTCCTGCCTATCGAAATACATAGCTTAGCAAAGGTAGAAAGAGTAAGAACGGCAGATGATCAGCCGGTAGTTTATTGTGTAGACAAGCTGCCAGAAGGATTGATTCCTTTAAACAAAGTAAGAGAAGCGGATTCTATGTTCGGAATCCTGGAGCAATTTACTGGAAAGTCGATCAGCTATGCAGTAACTCACATAGAACCCATTGGCTACCATGAACGGATTTCTCCTATTCTTAATAGTGAACCGGATCAAGCTTTACTCTTGTTAAGACAAATGCATTATTCCCAGGATGATGAACCTATGCTCTTGTCTTCAAACTACTTCAGAGCAGACAAGTTCAGCTTTCATGTTTTGCGAAAAAGAGTGTAAGGGCTTACAATTGTATGTACTATTTAGGACATTTGAAGGAGGTGAGGCTTCCCGCGAGGCGTGAACTCTATTTTTTAAATGGAATTTTTGCAATACTTAACAAATTAGGGGGTAATTCATTTGAAGAAAAGTCGGTTTTTAGTTTTGTTTGCACTTTTATTAGCTATTGGTATGGTATTAGGCGCTTGCGGATCGTCCGATGAAGGTAAATCAGGCAGTGATAGTGAAGGATCTGGCAGCGACGGAAACTCTTCAGAAGACAATGGCGATTTCTCTGTTGGTATGGTAACGGATGTTGGAGGAGTCGATGACAAATCCTTTAACCAATCTGCTTGGGAAGGCTTACAAGCATTTGGTAAAGAGCATGACATGGAAAAAGGGAAAGGGTTTGATTATTCTCAGTCAGAGAGTGATGCCGATTACACGACAAACCTGAACCGCCTTGTTCGTGAAGACTATAACCTTATCTTCGGTATTGGCTATAAACTTCAGCCTGCTATTGAAAAAGTAGCATCTCAATACCCAGATACAAATTTCAGTATTGTTGACTCAGTTGCTAAGAAAAGCGACAACATTGCAAGTATTACTTTTAAAGAACACCAGGGTTCATTCCTTGCAGGTGTTGTAGCTGCTATGAAAACAAAATCTAACAAAGTCGGCTTTGTCGGCGGTGTGGATGGAGATTTAATTAACAAATTTGAAGCTGGCTACGTTGCTGGTGTTAAATCTGTTAACCCTGATATTGACGTAGACGTACAATACGCAGGAAGCTTTGCGGCAGCAGATAAAGGTAAACTAATTGCTTCCAGCATGTATTCAAAAGGCATTGATGTTATTTATCATGCTTCTGGTGCGACTGGTAACGGAGTATTCTCTCAAGCGAAAGATATTAAGAAAAACGACCCGGACAAAGATGTATGGGTTATCGGTGTGGACCGTGACCAGTATGATGAAGGGCAAATTGGAGACAATAACGTAACTTTAACTTCTATGGTTAAGCGTGTGGACGTTGCGGTTCAAGACGTAGCTAACCAGGCTATGGAAGGCAATTTCCCTGGAGGCAAAGTTCTTGAATATGGTTTAGATGACGATGCAATCAGTATTGCTCGTACAAATAAGGATGCTCTTACAGATGATATTCTTTCTGCTGTAGATAAGTGGAAAGAGAAAATTGTTAATGGTGATGTAGAAGTTCCTAGTACCCGCGACGAACTGGAAAAATTCCAAAAATCACTATAATTTTATTGAGAAAGGCTGGGAACAACCAGCCTTTCTCTCCCTAAATATGAAAATCATCAAATGAAGAGTTTGATCCGGCCCTCTTCATTTGATGATTTTTTCGGGAAAGAGCAGACTGCTAAGCAAGGAGTGAGGGAAAAATGGATTACGTAATAGAGATGCTGAATATCAGAAAAGAATTTCCAGGTATCGTAGCAAATGATAATATTACGCTGCAAGTAAAAAAAGGAGAAATCCATGCCCTGTTAGGTGAAAATGGTGCAGGGAAGTCTACCTTAATGAATGTTTTATTTGGTCTCTACCAGCCGGAACGAGGCGAGATAAAAGTTAATGGCAAAAAAGTAAATATTACAGACCCTAACGTAGCAAATGATTTAGGTATTGGAATGGTTCACCAGCACTTTATGCTGGTAGATACATTTACTGTTACGGAAAATATTGTTTTAGGCAGCGAACCTAGAAAAGCAGGAAGAGTAGATCTAAAGAAAGCAGAAAAAGAAGTTCAAGAGCTTTCTGAACGCTACGGTTTAAATGTCGATCCAAAAGCTAAAATCCGCGATATTTCAGTAGGTATGGAACAGCGGGTGGAAATCTTAAAAACTCTTTACCGCGGTGCGGAAATTCTTATATTTGATGAACCTACCGCTGTATTAACTCCTCAAGAAATTAAAGAATTAATAGAAATTATGCAAGGGTTAGTAAGAGAAGGAAAATCGATTATTTTGATCACTCACAAGCTTAAAGAAATCATGCAGGTTTGTGATCGCTGTACCGTCATTAGGAAAGGTGAAGGAATCGGAACAGTGGATGTAAAAGACACCAATCCAACTGAACTTGCTTCCTTAATGGTAGGAAGAGAAGTGAATTTCTCTACGGAGAAAACACCTGCACAGCCTAAGGAAACTTACTTATCTATAAAAGATCTTCGCGTGAAGGATGTTCGCGGCGTGGAAATGGTGAAAGGATTAAACTTGGATGTTCGCAGCGGAGAGATTGTAGGAATTGCCGGTGTGGATGGGAATGGACAAACAGAGTTAATCGAAGCCATTACCGGGCTTAGAAAAAGCGAGTCTGGAAGCGTGAATTTAAGAGAAAACGTAATTACGAATTTAAATCCTCGTAAAGTAACGAAGTCTGGAGTATCCCACATACCTCAAGACCGTCACAAATTTGGTCTTGTTCTGGATTTTCCCATTGGTGAAAATATGGTCTTGCAAAGCTATAAAGACAAACCTTTTTCAAAGAATGGTGTGCTAAGCTACAAAAATATTTATAAGAAGGCCAAAGAGCTGATTGCAGAATACGATGTGCGGACTCCAGATGAATTTACAAAAGCCCGTGCACTGTCTGGCGGGAATCAGCAAAAAGCTATTATCGGCCGGGAAATTGACCGGTCTCCGGATTTAATCATCGCAGCACAGCCTACACGCGGACTCGACGTTGGTGCAATCGAATTCATTCATAGTAAGCTGATCGAGGAACGGGATAAAGGCAGAGCTGTCCTTCTGATTTCCTTTGAACTGGATGAAATTATGAATTTAAGCGACCGCATTGCGGTCATGTTTGATGGTCAAATAGTGGCCGAGAAAAAGCCTGAAGAAACGGATGAGCAGGAATTAGGCCTTCTAATGGCTGGAAACTCAAAAGAGAAGGCGGGGGAACAATAGTATGTTTTCGAATCGTACTGTGAACATTCTAATACCGATTATATCGGTAATATTAGGCCTGCTTTCTGGAGCAATTATTATGCTCGCTTTTGGCTATAATCCAGTTGCAGGCTATGCAGCTTTATGGAATGGAGCTTTTGGAGACTTATATTTCTTTGGGGAAACCTTAAGACAGGTGACTCCGTATATTCTCTCAGGTCTTGCGGTTGGGTTTGCTCTTCGCTCAGGCCTTTTGAATATAGGTGTTGAAGGTCAAGTGTTCGTTGGATGGCTGGCTTCGGTCTGGGTGGGGACTTCGTTTGATCTCCCGATGATTATACATCTTCCGCTCGCCATTCTTGCCGGTGCTTTAGCTGGTGCTTTCTGGGGATTCATTCCCGGTATTTTAAAGGCTAAACTTGGGGTCCATGAAGTAATTGTGACTATCATGATGAACTATATTGCTCTTTATTCCTCAAATGAGATTGTTCGAAACGTAATTACCGACGGAGAAGATCAAACAGAGCATGTTAAAGCCTCTGCTTCACTTGCCTCAGACTGGCTGGCAGGATTAACTTTTTATTCCCGTCTTCATTATGGAATCCTAATTGCTTTATTTATTGCTGTAGTAATGTGGTTTATTTTAAATAAAACCACACTTGGATTTGAACTGAGGTCCGTTGGTTTCAACCAGAATGCTTCTCGTTATGCGGGGATGAGTGTCAGCCGTAATATAATTCTCGCTATGGTCATCTCTGGTGCATTTGCTGGTCTGGCTGGAACAATGGAAGGTTTAGGGACGTTTGGTTATATGTCTGTTAAATCTGGATTTACAAATATTGGGTTTGATGGAATCGCTGTTGCCCTCCTAGGTGCTAATACAGCTGTCGGAGTGGTATTAGCTGCATTCTTGTTTGGTACATTGAAAATTGGAGCATTAAATATGCCGACAGAAGCTGGGGTTCCGACAGAACTTGTAGAAATAGTGATTGCCTTAATTATTTTCTTTGTAGCTTCAAGTTATATTATTCGCTGGGCTATTTTAAGGTTTAAAAAGGAGGGGAAATAAATGAGTTTTTTTGAAATATTGCAATCGATCATTCCACAGGCAGTTTTCTTTGCCTCCCCTCTGATTTTTACAGCACTTGGAGGAGTATTCAGTGAGAGGTCAGGAGTCATTAATATTGGTCTTGAAGGCTTAATGATCATGGGAGCTTTCGTGGGAGTTGTATTTAACTTGGCTTTTTATGACACGTTTGGTGCAATGACCCCTTGGATTTCAATTATCGCTGCAATGATTATTTCAGCTTTATTTGCTTTAATACACGCCGTTGCTTCCATTACATTTCGTGCGGATCAAGTAGTCAGTGGTGTGGCCATTAACTTTCTTGCCCTCGGGATTGGTCTTTTCTTAACGAAGCAATGGTATGATAAAGGACAGACGGCGATGGTAGAGCGTCCGTTCTATACAACTGATATTCCAGGTCTCAGCAAAATCCCTGTACTAGGAGATCTGTTCTTTTCCAATATGTATTTAACTTCGTATTTAGCTATCGCCATGGCGTTTCTAGTTTGGTTTATTATATTCAAGACTCCATTTGGCTTGCGCCTGCGATCAGTAGGTGAACACCCAATGGCAGCTGATACGAATGGGATCAACGTTTACGGAATGCGTTATACCGCTGTTATGATTTCTGGAGCACTTGGGGGTCTGGGTGGATCGGTTTATGCGCTTACCATTGCCTTAAACTTTTCCCATGCGACGATTGTCGGTCAGGGATTTATGTCGCTTGCGGCTGTTATCTTTGGCAAGTGGCACCCGCTTGGTGCGTTGGGAGCTGCCTTATTCTTCGGGTTTGCTCAGAGCTTGAGTATTGTAGGCCCAAGTATTCCGGTATTATCCGAAGTTCCATCCGTTTTCTTATTGATTGCACCTTATGTACTAACTATACTTGCGTTGGCCGGATTTATCGGCAGGGCAGAAGCTCCTAAAGCGCTTGGTGAACCTTATATAAAAGGAAATCGTTAATAATTAAGCCCGGTGCACAAGTACCGGGCTTAATTTTTTACTTTTTTAATCATATACCTTAGCATAGGACTTAGCTTCAAAATGGATGAATAATAGTAAGAAAGAACATAATATACAGAGAAACAAGGAGGATGAAAAAATGAAAATTACCGAAGAAATCGTCAAAGAAAAAACAGGTTATCGGTTACATATTTTACCAAGTAAAAAATACAAAACCATCTCAATGGTTGCAAAGTTCAAGCGGCCATTGATGCGAGAGGGCATTTCCGAAAGGGCCCTCCTTCCCCACGTACTTCAAAAGGCAACGAACAACCATCCTAATAGACGTTCGCTGCAATCTGCTTTTGAATATTTGTATGGGACTGCATTTGCAAGTGACGGGGCAAAGAAAGGCGAGAATCATGTTTTAAGTTTTCGGATGGACGTCGTTAATGAAGCTTATTTAAATGATAACGAACCGATTCTGGAGAAAGCTTTTCAGCTCTTTAAGGAAGTATTATTTGAACCAAAAGTAATTGATTCAGGATTTGACGGGGAAATTGTAAGCAGGGAAAAACAAACACTTGAACAAAAAATTACTTCGATTAAAGATGACAAGATGGCGTATGCGAACATGCGGTTAATTGATCAAATGTGTAAAGATGAACCCTATTCTCTACATGTTCATGGTTATTTAGAAGATTTCGATGTCATCACGCCTGAAAGTTTATATCAATATTACCAGGATATGATTTCGAACGACATTCTGGATGTGTATGTTACGGGTGATGTGGATCCTGCGGCTATTGAAGAGCTGACAGACCAATACTTACAACGCCCGGTTCAAAGTAATCATAAGCAACAGGAAGATAAAATTTCGGCTCATCCGAAAGTAGAGAAAGTCAAAGACATCGTTGAGAAAGAAGAAGTGAATCAAGGGAAATTGCACATAGGCTACAGGACGTACACTAAATTTGGGGATGATGATTATTATGCCCTGCAGATATTTAATGGTCTGTTTGGCGGATTTCCAAGTTCTAAGTTATTTATGAATGTCCGTGAAAAGCACAGTCTTGCCTATTACGCGGCTTCCCGGTTTGAGAGCCATAAGGGTCTTCTGCTCGTATTCAGCGGGATTGACCCGAAAGACTTTGACCAGGCAAAGTCCATCATTCTTGAACAGATGGAAGCAATGAAGCAAGGGGATTTCACAGAAGAGCAAGTAAGTGAGACTAAAGAACAGGTAATTAATCAGCTGCAGGAAACGATGGATAATGCAAGCGGTTTAATCGAGATTCTTTATCATCAAATGCTATCCGGGGCAGAAATGCCGGCGGAACAGCTTATTGCTAACATTCGTAAAGTGACAAAGCAGGACGTTGTAGAAATGGCAAATAAGATTCAATTAGATACAGTGTACTTCTTAACAAGTAATAAAGGTGGGGAATAAGTATGGAAGAACTGGTGTATCAACAGCTGAATGAGAAAATCTATCAAGAGACAATGGATAATGGCTTGCAGGTTTTTTTACTGGCTAAACCTGAAATGGCAAAAACATTTGGAATTTTTTCTACGAATTACGGATCTATAGATCAAACCTTCACACCGATTGGTAAATCCGATAAAGTTACGGTCCCGGAAGGAATTGCTCATTTTCTAGAGCACAAACTGTTTGAAAAAGAAGATCGTGATGTTTTTCAAGACTTTACTAAATTAGGTGCATCGGCCAATGCCTTTACATCCTTTACAAAAACGGCTTACTTATTTTCAGCTACGAGTCAAATTGAAAAGAATATAGAGACATTAGTTAACTTTGTTCAAGATCCGTATTTTTCTGAAAAATCGGTAGAAAAAGAAAAAGGAATCATTGCTCAGGAAATCCGGATGTATGATGACCAGCCAGACTGGAGAGCATTCTTTGGCACCATTCAAAGCTTGTATCACGAACATCCAGTTAAAGTGGATATTGCAGGGACGGTTGACTCCATACAGAATATTACCAAAGATGATCTCTACACTTGTTATGAAACGTTTTATCATCCATCCAACATGTCTTTATTTATAGCAGGGAATATTGATCCGGAAGCGATCATGAAACAGGTGCGGGAGAATCAGGCTGGCAAATCCTTTCCACAGGCTCCGGAAATTAATCGATCTTATCCTGAAGAGCCGGCAGCAGTCGCTGAAAAGGAAAGCTCTATTACCATGCCTGTGACAACTGCTAAATGCATGGTCGGGGTAAAAGAGAACGTATTAGATCTTTCCGGAAAAGAATTGATTCGAGCAGAATTACTTTCCGATATGATTCTTGATTTTTATTTCTCCAAAAGTGGAGCATTTTACGAAGAGCTTTATAAAAATGACCTGATTGATGACAGTTTTCAATATGAAACCGAGCTGGATCGACAATTTGGCTTTACCATTTTAGGTGGAGATTCAAGGAAACCAGATAAGTTAGCAAAACGAGTAAAAGAAATGCTGCATGAATTAAAAACTAAAAGTATTCCTGAAGAAGATTTCACGCGAATGAAAAGGAAAAAGATTGGTCAGTTTATGAGAGCATTAAATTCTTTAGAGTTTATTGCTAATCAATTTGTCCACTACCATAATTTAGGGTTCGACCTATTTGATGTACTGCCTGAAATTGAATCTTTGACCACGAAGGATGCAGAAGAATACTTGCAGCATTGGATTAAAGAAGAAACCATTTCTGTATTTCAGGTAAAGCCTCAGGGAAATGAGTAAACGATGCTTAATTATTGGCGCAAGCGGCGACATTGGTGCCGCTTGCGCACGTGAGCTTATAGAAGATGGATACTCTGTCTACCTTCACTATTTTTCTAATGAAAGCATCATTACTCAGCTAAAGCAGGAAATCCCTGCATCCCAATGGATAGGGGCAAGTCAGGCAGATTTAGCTTCCGATGGCGGAGTCGCTTCCTTTATTAATAAGATTGATCCTCAATGGGACGCTGTGGTCTTTGCAGGCGGTCATCACTGGCGCGGTCTTTTTCAGGAAATGACTCCTGAAGATATGGATCACTTATATTACCTGCATATGAAGGCTCCTTGGCTGATTGCGAAACATGTACTGCCGGAGATGATTTCTAGAAAACAAGGGCAAATGGTCATAGTATCTTCAATTTGGGGAGAAGAAGGGGCAAGTTTGGAAGCCGCCTATAGTGCCGTTAAGGGTGCGCAAATCAGCTTTGTTAAAGGTTTAGCCAAAGAGGTTGCTCCTAGTGGAATCCGAATTAATGCGATCACCCCGGGGTTGATCTCCTCCAAGATGAACGCCGATCTGTCTAAGGAGGAAATTGCAGAGCTTGAAGATGAGATTCCACTTGGCCGGGCAGGTACTTGTAAAGAAGCTGCCCAATCGGTAGCATTTTTATTGAGTGAAAAGGCATCTTACATTACCGGTCACATTCTAAAGGTAAATGGCGGCTGGAATTAATAGAAGTGATGTATAAAATATTCTCTGCCTCCTCATACTAATCAAGATTAATCTTCAGAAGGAGGTAACAAAGATGTCTGTTTTAGACAATTTTGATTCTTGGAAGGATTTTCTTGGAGATCGTTTACATCAAGCCGAAGGTCAAGGTATGGGCGACCACGCTGTTTCAGATCTTGCATTTGAAATCGGAAACTACTTAGCTACTCAAGTAGATGCCAAAAATGATCAGGAAGCTGTGCTGCGTGAACTTTGGAATGTTGCAGATGATAAGGAACAGCACGCAATCGCTAATATGATGGTGAAACTGGTCCAAAACGAAGGCAACCAAGCCTAATTCGACAAAAAACCGCACATGAAAAATTGTGCGGTTTTTTATGTGAATTTCTCATGTTTACCATTTCCCTCCTTTCCTTAACTATAAAAATCATTTATGATAGTAAGAGAAGTCAAATGTGAACTGCACACAGTTCTACAAATTATGACATTTTCCCCGAGGAGCGGTGTCATGGAAAAAAAAGAATGGTATTTAGAATACGAAATACAATATAATCGTCCAGGATTACTCGGAGATATCTCTTCGCTGCTGGGCATGATGGCTATTAATATCGTCACCATTAATGGGGTGGAGAATTCCCATCGAGGCATGCTGCTGTTATGTAAAGATGACGAGCAGATCACCCGGCTGAAATCTATATTGAATACGATGGACACCATAAGAATTACGAAACTGAGAAGACCGAAGCTGAGGGACCGTCTGGCGGTAAGACATGGAAGGTATATACATAGCGATGTAGATGACCGCAAGACTTTCCGTTTCAACCGTGAAGACTTGGGACTGCTTGTTGATTTCATGGCTGAACTATTCATGAAAGAAGGCCATAAATTAGTAGGGATTCGCGGAATGCCGCGGGTAGGTAAAACGGAATCAGTAGTGGCTTCTAGTGTGTGTGCGAACAAACGGTGGCTGTTTGTCTCAAGTACTTTATTGAAACAAACCGTTCGGGATAAATTAATTGAAGAAGAATACAATGAAGATAATCTTTATATTATTGATGGTATCGTCTCAGCAAGAAGAGCGAGTGAGCAGCATTGGCAATTAGTTCGTGAAATTATGAGGCTTCCGGCAACGAAGGTCATTGAACATCCTGATATTTTCGTTCAGGAAACCGAATATAAAATGGACGATTTCGACTATATTATTGAGTTAAGAAATAATGATGATGAAGTAATAACCTATGAAACGGTGGAAAAACCAGGCATGACCATGGACGATGGGTTTTCCATGTTTGATTTTTAAGATAATGGATGGTGTTTGGAGATGGATATAGATATTGGATCACGTTTAAAGGAAGCACGGGAATCGAAAAGTATGACACTTGAACAGGTGCAGGATATAACAAAGATTCAAAAACGGTATTTGCAGGCGATAGAAAACAATGAATTCAAAGTGCTGCCGGGAAAATTTTACACCCGGGCCTTTATTCGTGAATACGCTTCTGCTGTCGGTCTGGATCCGGAAGTGATTATGGAGGAACATCGCAGTGAAATCCCGGAGTTTGATGATGAAAGTGTTGTAAATTACAGCCGGGTGCAGAAATCCCGCAATGAATCTTCTGGGAAGTCTTCAGGACTGTCCAGAATGTTTCCTACGATCATTACCATTGTACTGATTATCTTTCTTCTGTTTGTAGCTTATATCTTTATTACCCAAATGAATGATGGAAGTAAGGATAATCAGCCTGCTTCTTCTAATGAAAATGAAGTAAGCGTGCCGGATTCAAAGGATCAAGGAAAAGATAAATCTGAGACAGACGGGTCTTCTGATTCCGCTAAAAAAGATGATGACAGCTCGAAGGATTCTGGTTCCGGCAACTCTGCTGATGAAAAGGCAAATCAGGATAAGCAGGATGAGAATAAAAAGGAAGAACAGTCAAAACCTGAAGTGAAATTGACCCAGAAAGGCACAGGCAGCTTTCCAGAGCATACGTTTAATGTTACGGGAGCTGATCAGCCCAGTTTAACCATTGATATTACTGGGAAGACGTATTTAGAAGTTCGTGCATCAAAAGGAGGAGAAAACCTAACGCCTCCAAAGAATTATACGCAAGCAGATTCACCAATAAAAATAGACGTTAAAGACCGCAAACAAGTCTATGTAAAGATCGGTTCTGCTCCATCTGTAGAAGTTAAAATCAATGGACAGCAGGTTAATTATCCGATTGATGCCAAGCAGCTGGTCACTCAGAAATTTTTATTTAATTTTAAGTAAGGGTTTGAATTCAGGCTGTCCTTTGGAAGAATAGATAAGACGAGTGGACATGCCGTTCACCATCTATTCTATAGGACAGCTTTTATGTTGGAGTGTAGGAGAGTGTAGAGATGAATTTACCGAATAAGATTACGTTATCGAGAATATTTTTAATCCCGGTTTTTATTGTACTTATGAGTGTTCCCTTTCATTGGGGCTCTTTTGATATGGGCGGTCATGAACTACCTGTTGCCCACCTGGCTGGTGCATTGTTGTTTATTATCGCTTCCACGACAGATTGGATTGATGGGTATATTGCCAGAAAATATAACCTTGTCACTAATCTAGGTAAATTTCTTGATCCTTTAGCGGATAAACTGTTGGTAAGTGCTGCTCTTATTCTGCTTGTAGAGATTAACCTAGCACCTGCATGGATTGTGATTGCTATCATCAGTCGTGAATTTGCAGTGACTGGTTTGAGATTGGTTGCCGCTGGGGAAGGAACTGTTCTAGCTGCAAGTCAAATGGGTAAGTTGAAAACGTGGATCCAGATTATCGCGATTTCTCTTTTACTTCTGCATAATTGGCCGTTAGCCTATGCCGGTTTTCCATTAGGAATGATTGCTTTATATGCAGCGCTCATCATTACCGTTGTATCCGGTTATGATTACTTCGCGAAAAATTGGCATGTTATGAGAGATTCGAAATGAAGGCAGAAATTGTTGCAGTTGGGACAGAACTGC
The DNA here is from genome assembly GCF_046719735.1 of Halobacillus rhizosphaerae. Lineage (NCBI taxonomy): Bacteria > Bacillati > Bacillota > Bacilli > Caryophanales > Bacillaceae > Halobacillus > Halobacillus rhizosphaerae. Next base: position 10,143 of record NZ_JAUTWQ010000002.1, on the reverse strand, counting down.
TGCTAGGACAGATTGCAAACACCAATGCTCAGTGGATTTCTCAGCAGCTTGCTTCCTATGGAGTTCCCGTATATTTTCATACAGTAGTCGGCGATAACATGAGCCGGGTGAAACATACGTTTCAAACAGCTAGCAGCCGTTCGGACCTTGTCATTATTACTGGTGGACTGGGTCCTACTGAGGATGATATGACGAGAGAAGCAGCTCAAACACTTCTTAAGCAGGAACTTATAGAACACCAGGAATCAATGGCCAAGATTGAACAATATTATTTGCGCAATGACAGGGAAATGACCGTGAATAACCGTAAGCAGTCCAGGGTATTTAAAAACGCTAAAGTCTTACCCAACACTGAAGGAATGGCACCAGGACAAATTGTGGAAGAGGACGATTGTTTGTGGGTTTTCCTTCCGGGTGTACCCTCAGAGATGAAAGTTCTTATGGATCAGCATGTTTTACCATATATTAAAACAACCTTTCAGCTTCATTCACAAATTAAATCAGAAATGCTTCGTTTTATAGGGATTGGAGAATCCACTCTTGAACATCAGTTAAGCGATTTGATAGCAGAACAGTCCAATCCTACAATTGCGCCTCTAGCCAGTGAAGGGGAAGTGGCACTTCGTCTGACAGCTGCTGGAAATTCTGATGAAGAAGTTCATCGTCTGATTGATACGAAGAAGCAGCAGATTCTCAGCCGTGCAGGTGAATATTATTATGGAAGCGATGAGATTACAATCGAAGAGAAAGTACGTGATCTCTTGAAAGAGAAAGAGTTAACTATCGGTGCTGCAGAGAGCTTAACAGGCGGGTTGTTTATGGAGCGGCTGATTTCCTTTCAAGGCGCCTCATCTGTTTGTAAAGGAAGTCTAGTAGCCTATACTCCTGAAGCAAAAGAGAAAGTGATCGAAGTCCCGCGGTTTATTATTAACGATTTTGGAACAATCAGCGAAGAGTGTGCGGAAATAATGGCGCTGAATGCGCAGCGGATTCTAGACACGGATCTTGCCATCAGCTTTACGGGAGCAGCTGGCCCCGACGCCAGTGAAGGACACGCCCCGGGGATCGTATATATAGGAATTCAATCCTGTAATGAGCCGCCTGAAGTACATCAATTTCATTTTGACGGAAGCAGAAATAAGATCCGGCATCGTACGGTCAAAAAAGGATTTGAATTGTTATACCATCATTTAAAAAATAAATAATCGATACCTTCTTGTATGCAGTTCTTTCAAATTCTTTATATTGAAAAAGAAAAGCTGCATACATTTTCATTTTAAAAAAAGGGAACGTTTATTCGCTTTTTAGTTGTTAAACGAAGTAAAACAAGTTATGATAAGAATAGAAATATTGAGAGGGGTATATTATGAGTGATCGTAAGCAAGCGCTAGATATGGCATTAAGACAAATTGAAAAACAATTCGGTAAAGGTTCAATTATGAAGCTTGGAGAATCTGCGGAGCACAAAGTGAATACCGTTCCAAGTGGATCACTTGCCCTTGACGTTGCTCTTGGAGTAGGTGGATATCCACGAGGTAGAATCGTTGAAATATATGGACCGGAGTCTTCTGGTAAAACAACTGTGGCTTTGCATGCTATTGCGGAAGCCCAGCGTCAGGGCGGTCAGGCAGCATTTATTGATGCTGAGCATGCGCTGGATCCTGCGTACGCGCGAAATCTAGGAGTAAATATTGATGAATTGCTGCTTTCTCAACCGGATACTGGCGAACAGGCGCTGGAGATAGCTGAAGCCCTTGTGCGAAGCGGTGCTGTAGACATGGTAGTTATTGACTCGGTAGCTGCTCTTGTGCCTAAAGCAGAAATTGAAGGCGAAATGGGAGATGCTCATGTAGGTTTGCAGGCACGTTTAATGTCTCAGGCTTTACGTAAACTTTCAGGCGCTATTAATAAGTCCAAAACAACGGCAGTTTTCATTAATCAGATTCGTGAAAAAGTCGGCGTTATGTTTGGTAGTCCGGAAACAACTCCAGGCGGTCGTGCCCTTAAGTTCTATTCCACTATACGTCTAGAGGTGCGCCGTGCGGAAACTCTCAAACAAGGAAATGAAATGGTCGGTAATAAAACACGCTTAAAAGTTGTAAAGAATAAAGTAGCTCCTCCCTTTAAACAAGCAGAAGTGGATATTATGTACGGTCAGGGAATTTCCAGAGAAGGAGAGCTGCTTGATATCGGTTCAGAGCTTGATTTGATTCAAAAGAGCGGATCCTGGTATTCTTATAAAGACGAGCGATTGGGACAAGGCCGGGAAAATGCTAAACAATTCCTTAAAGAAAACGAACAAATCTATTATGAAGTAAAACAGTTGGTCCGAGATCATTACGGCATGGAAGAAAAACCTGAAGAAGAGGCAGATAAAAGTGATGAAAGCCAGGAATCGTTAGACTTTTAAACTATGAAAAGCAGTGCCGTCGCAACGGACACTGCTTTTTTTGAACCATAAAAAGACAGACAGTTTTTAATATTCCATTTAATCAGGGCCTGAATTTGACGATTCCTTGACATTACTTACCTTCAGGAATAAAATGAGAGTGTATCATTTTCATCTTTATACCCTTATTTAATGAAATGAAATTGAAAATGAATCGTTTGTACATGCCGGCAAACGGACCAAGTTCATAGCAAGAGGAGGTGAAATTATGGATATGATATCCTCGCTCATCTTCATTTTGCTTGCCCTTATCGTCGGTTCTGTTGTTGGTTATCTTATTCGGAAATCGATTGCGGAGGCTAAAATCTCCAGTGCAGAAGACCTCGCTAAACAAATTGTGGAGGAAGGTCGACGCAATGCGGAATCAGCTAAGAAGGAATCTCTTCTCGAAGCGAAAGAAGAGAACCAGTCTTTTCGCCAGGAAGCGGAAAATGAAATCCGCGAACGCCGCATGGAACTGCAGAAAACTGAAAATCGTTTAACACAGAAAGAAGAGAATCTTGATCGTAAAAGTGGCACGCTTGATCAGCGTGATCTATCACTTGAAAAGAAAGAAGGGACTCTTGCCGAGAGACAACAACAAATTGAAGAAATGGAAAGCAAAGTGAAAGCTATGCTTCAAGAACAGCAAGCCGAGCTTGAAAGAGTTTCCGGTTTGACATCAGATCAGGCGAAACAAATCATTCTAGAACGTGTGGAGCAAGAGGTGTCGCATGAGTCGGCGCTTATGATCAAAGAAGCAGAAAATCGCGCGAAAGAAGAAGCTGACAAGAAAGCGAAAAGCATTCTTTCACTTGCCTTGCAGCGCTGTGCTGCTGATCACGTTGCAGAAACAACAGTTTCTGTTGTCAATTTACCTAATGATGAGATGAAAGGTCGTATTATTGGTCGTGAAGGCCGTAATATTCGTACCCTAGAAACGTTAACAGGAATTGATCTTATTATTGATGATACCCCGGAAGCCGTTATACTTTCTGGATTTGATCCAATTCGTCGTGAAACTGCCCGAATGGCACTTGAGAAACTTGTTCAGGATGGCCGTATTCACCCAGCTCGTATAGAAGAAATGGTGGACAAGTCCAGACGGGAAGTTGATGACTATATTCGCGAGGTTGGAGAAGAAACCACCTTCGAAGTAGGAGTACATGGACTTCATCCTGACCTTGTTAAAATTCTCGGTCGTTTGAAATACCGTACTAGTTACGGTCAGAATGTGTTAAAGCATTCCACGGAAGTTGCTTACTTATCAGGTCTGCTAGCTGCAGAGTTAGGAGAAGACGAAACGTTAGCAAGACGTGCTGGTTTACTGCATGATATTGGTAAAGCCATTGACCACGAAGTGGAAGGAAGTCACGTGGAAATCGGCAAGGAACTTGCTGCTAAGTATAAAGAGAATGAGACTGTTATTAATGCAATTGCTTCTCACCACGGTGATGAAGAGCCGACTTCTATCATTTCAGTACTAGTAGCTGCTGCTGACGCCTTGTCAGCCGCTCGTCCTGGTGCTCGGAGTGAAACTTTAGAAAACTACATTAAACGTCTTGAGAAGCTGGAGGAAATCTCTGAATCCTATGAAGGAGTTGAGAAATCCTTTGCTATACAGGCCGGAAGAGAAGTACGCATTATGGTTCGTCCTGATGAAATTGATGATCTTGAAGCTAAAAGATTGGCACGAGATATTAGAAATAGAATCGAGGGAGAGCTCGATTACCCCGGTCATATTAAAGTTACAGTCATTCGTGAAACACGATCTGTGGAATATGCTAAATAAACCGATGAAGCGGCCTTCTGGCCGCTTCATTGTTTTTTTGACAGCTTATGCTCATTGTGCAAAACTTATATAAGTTATACAAGAAAGGATACGATGTAATGAGAATATTATTTATTGGTGACGTTGTTGGTTCACCTGGAAGAGATATGGTAGATGAGTATCTTCCAAAATTAAAACAAAAGTATCAACCTGCTGTTACGATTATTAACGGTGAAAATGCAGCCTCAGGCAAGGGGATAACCGAGAAGATTTATCGCAGGTTTCTTGAGTTGGGAGCTCAAACGGTAACGCTTGGCAACCACGCGTGGGATAAAAAGGAAATTTTTGACTTCATTGATCATGCGGATTATTTAATTCGTCCGGCTAATTTCCCAGAAGGAACCCCGGGTAAAGGAATGACCTTTGTAAAGACTCCAAAAGCTGAAATAGCTGTCATCAACCTTCAAGGCAGAACATTTTTATCTCCTAATGATGATCCCTTCCGAAAAATTGATGAACTTATTGAAATAGCAAAAAAGCGGACGAATTTGATCTTCCTCGATTTTCATGCTGAAGCAACCAGCGAGAAACAAGCAATGGGGTGGTATGTCGACGGGCGTGTAAGTGTAAATGTCGGCACTCATACTCACACGCAAACAGCAGATGATCGCATCTTGCCTCAGGGTACAGGCTACATTTCTGATGTAGGCATGACTGGACCTTATGATGCCATCTTAGGTATGGAAAGGGAAGCAGTTTTAAAACGGTTCCTCACTAATCTGCCGGTACGTTTCGAAGTTCCAAAAAAGGGAAGAACACAATTAAGCGGATTTTTGGCAGATGTAGATGAACGGACCGGAAAAACAACAAAGGTAGAACGCATCCTCATCAATGATGATCATCCATTCTTTGGTTGATTGTTTGAATTTTTTGACAAATTCATTCATACTGAAAAGGTAATATTCTACATCTCCAGGAATATAGTAGTTATGGAACAACTATAGTGATTGAAGGAGGAGCTAGTAATGGATATATTAAAAGTATCAGCTAAATCCGTACCTAATTCAGTAGCAGGAGCCTTAGCCAATGTTATTAGGGAACATGGCACTGCAGAAGTTCAAGCGATCGGCGCTGGGGCTTTAAACCAGGCAGTGAAAGCGGTTGCGATCGCCCGGGGGTTTGTAGCACCGAGTGGATTGGATTTAATCTGCGTCCCTGCCTTTACAGATATTATGATTGATGAGGAAGAACGGACGGCAATAAAGTTAATTGTCGAGCCCCGTTAACGAAACGCTTTCATGAATCAAATATTCATTATATGCAGACGAGCCGTACTCTTTCCAGAGAGTACGGTTTTTTAGTGGTCATATGTCCGTTTGAGGTGGACGGCGTAAGTTGCGGTTTTTTAAATTAATGATAAAATGGTTATTGCATAAGGATATTTAATATAAGCAAAGCAATAGGAGTGTTCACTGTGAATGGAACTATGAATGCAATTGTCAAACACCACCGAGGCGCTGGAGCCGAACTTCAGGAAGTCTCCATTCCATCCATCAAGGATGATGAAGTACTGATTCGTGTTAAAGCAACCTCCATCTGTGGAACAGATGTTCATATTTATAATTGGGACGAGTGGTCGGCAAGCCGTGTGCAGCCGCCGTACGTATTCGGCCATGAATTTGCAGGAGAAATTGTGGAAACTGGCGAAAAAGTAGCCAATTTTAAAATTGGAGACTATGTGAGCGCAGAGACTCATCTCGTTTGCGGCCACTGCCCTCAATGTTTAACGGGACAGTTCCATATTTGTGAGAATACTAAAATAATTGGGGTTGATACGCAAGGATGTTTTGCGGAATATGTGGCCCTGCCTGAAAGCAATTTATGGAGAAATCCGCAAGATCTACCGACGGATATAGCTTCTATTCAAGAACCAATGGGAAATGCTGTCCATACAGTTTTAAACGGTGATGTTGCCGGGAAATCAGTAGCCATCATAGGGTGTGGACCGATTGGTTTAATGGCTGTAGGAGTTGCCAAAGCCGCTGGTGCTTCCCAGGTACTTGCTTTTGATCTGAATGACTATCGATTAGATCTTGCGAAAGAGATGGGGGCTACAGCTGTCTTTCATTCAGGAAAGGTAAATCCGGTGGAAGAGGCGCGAGCATTAACCAGCGGGCACGGAGTCGATGTGGTTTGTGAAATGAGTGGCCATCCAGTCGCCATGGACCAGGGATTTAAAATGATAACAAACGGGGGCAGAGTCTCTATTTTGAGTTTGCCAACAAAGCCGGTCACTCTGGATGTAACGAATGATATCGTCTTTAAAGGCGTTCAAGTCCAAGGGATTACCGGGAGAAAAATGTATGAAACGTGGCAGCAGGTTTCAAGGTTGCTGCACTCTGGTCAAGTCAATGTAAAGCCAATGATCACCCACCATTTATCATTGGAAGAATTTGAAAAGGGATTTGAATTAATGAATCAGGGAAAATGCGGTAAAGTAGTATTACATCCATAATAATTGTTAAGGAGGAGACGTATGAAAGGTTTTGAATATTTACAAGAGCAGCTAGATGATATGAAAGAAGAAGGAACATTTAGAAAACTAATTCCCCTTGAATCCCCACAAGGATCTAAAGTAACCATTAAAGGGAAAGAAGTAATCCAGCTTTCTTCTAATAATTACTTAGGATTGACTTCTCATCCGAAATTGAAGGAAGCGGCCGATCGAGCTAACGAAAAGTATGGTGTAGGAACGGGATCTGTACGTACAATTGCCGGAACTCTCTCCATGCATGAGGAATTTGAAGAAAAGCTTGCTGAATTTAAACATACAGAAGCTTCCCTGGTCTTTCAATCTGGATTTACGACCAATCAAGGAGTCCTATCTTCAATTCTTGGAAAGGAAGATGTGGTGATTTCAGATGAATTAAACCACGCTTCTATTATTGATGGGATTCGTCTAACAAAAGCCGACCGCAAAATATATAAACATGTGAATATGGCTTCTTTAGAAGAGGCGTTAAAAGAGAGTGGAGATTACCGCACTCGTCTAGTTGTTACGGATGGTGTATTTTCAATGGACGGAAATATTGCCCCGCTTCCAGAAATTGTCGAGCTGTGTGAGAAGTACAATGCCCTTGTAATGGTGGATGATGCCCATGCAAGCGGAGTACTTGGAGATAACGGCCGTGGTACGGTGAACCATTTTAATCTTGATGGACGCGTTCATATTCAAGTAGGAACTTTAAGTAAAGCAATCGGAGTGCTGGGTGGATATGTGGCCAGTACTAAAACCCTGCGTGAATATTTAATTCATAAAGGCCGTCCATTCTTATTTAGTACATCTCATCCGCCAGCAGTTACGGCCGCGAATGATGCAGCGATCGATGTTCTTCTTCAAGAACCAGAATTGATCGAAAAGCTATGGGCCAATACGAAATTCTTTAAAGATGGACTGAAATCATTAGGTTTTGATACAGGGATCAGTGAAACTCCTGTGACCCCTGTAATGATTGGTGACGATGCCTTAACTCACAAATTCTCCGATGAACTCTTTGAAGAAGGAGTATTTGCTCAAGGAATTGTCTTTCCGACCGTACAACGCGGGAAGGGTAGAATTCGAACCATTGTGACTGCTGAACATACCCAGGAAGAATTACAGGAGGCGTTAGACGCCTTTGAAAAAGTCGGAAAAAAATTAAATATTATTTAAGCTTTCTCCTGCCCCCTATGAAATCTCATAGGGGTCTATTATTGTATAAGGATCAGATCCAAGGAAAAATAGAGAGAAGCTGGTTCCGTTTTCTGGGTCTTATGACATAGTTTTGCCTCTTAAAAAGCGAGAGATTATAATAATATTCATAGAGCTCTTAAATTTCTCTTGATTAATTGATATAATAAGACAGTTAGAATGCTCTGCTTGAAAGGAGATTGCAATGAACGAAGAACAGCGAAAGCAAATGACCCAAATACGCCAGGTGGATCCAGCGGACGTAAAATCCGACCAGGACAATCTGGACCGTTTGAAAGAAAAAACAAGTGAAGACTTTACGAAATATTTTGAAACTACCTACCAGCCGCCTTCTCTTAGAAAAGCTCAGCGCCGCCGAAAAGAAGAGGTGAAGGTCCATTACGATTTCACCATACCTGAAGATCTGGACCAGGCGGGCAAGGGTAAGAAATATATGATCCGTACCTATGGCTGTCAAATGAATGAACATGATACAGAAGTCATGGCCGGTATTTTTGAAGAAATGGGCTATACCTCAACCGACAACACAAAAGAAGCAGACATTATTTTACTTAACACCTGTGCGATTCGCGAAAATGCAGAAAACAAAGTGTTTGGCGAGATCGGTCATCTGAAACCATTAAAAATGGAAAATCCTAATTTAATTATTGGGGTCTGTGGTTGTATGTCGCAGGAAGAATCTGTAGTGAACCGCATACTTAAAAAGCATCCATTTATAGATTTGATTTTCGGAACACATAATATTCACCGCCTTCCTCAGTTAGTGAAGGAAGCAATGTTTGGGAAAGAAATGGTGATCGATGTGTGGTCTAAAGAAGGCGACATTATTGAGAATCTCCCTCGCTCCCGTAATGGGAAAATTAAAGCGTGGGTAAACATTATGTATGGGTGTGATAAATTCTGTACGTATTGTATAGTCCCTTATACCAGAGGGAAAGAAAGAAGCCGCCTTCCAGAAGACATTATTCAGGAAGTCCGTCACTTGGCAGCTCAAGGGTATAAGGAAATTACCTTGCTTGGGCAGAACGTTAATGCCTATGGCAAAGATCTGGATATAAATTATGGATTAGGCGACTTAATGGATGAACTTCGCGGCGTAGATATTCCTCGGATTCGATTTACTACTTCCCATCCGCGTGATTTTGATGACCGCTTGATTGAAGTGCTTGCTAAAGGTGGAAACATGCTGGATCATATCCATCTGCCAGTGCAATCAGGAAATTCTGATGTATTAAAAATAATGGGCCGTAAATATTCCCGTGAACAGTATTTGAAGCTGGTAAGTAAAATTCGCAAAGCTATGCCAGAAGCTACGTTAACGACAGATATTATTGTCGGGTTCCCGAATGAAACGGAAGAACAATTCCAGGATACTTTATCTTTAGTAGAAGAAGTCGGCTTCGAAGCGGCGTATACATTTATTTATTCCGCAAGAGAGGGCACACCAGCTGCAAAGATGCAGGATAATGTTGCTATGGAAGAAAAGAAAGACCGTCTGCAGCGTTTGAATAAAATCGTCAATGCTCAATCGGCTGAAGCTATGCAGCAGTATGAAGGTGAAGTGGTAGAGGTCCTAGTTGAGGGAGAAAGCAAAAACAATCCCGACGTACTGGCTGGACATACGAAACGAAATAAATTAGTTAACTTTACCGGGCCGAAATCATCTATAGGCAGCATCGTCCAGGTAAAAATTAATAAAGCGAAGACTTGGTCTCTTGATGGAGAAATGGTCGAAGCGAAGGCAGAGGTGAAGTGAGTGGCTCAATACACACGTAAACAAATTGTTGACGAAGCCCATAAACTAGCTAAGATGATGGCGGATATTGAAGAAATTGACCGTTTTAAGCAGCTTGAAGCAAAGCTGAATGATAATAAAAAGGTTCAAGATTATATCAACCGGATTAAAGCCCTGCAAAAGCAAGCGGTAAACTTTCAGGCATATGGAAAAACAGAAGCTTTGCAGAAAGTAGAAAATGAAATTGACCGTTTACAGGAAGAATTGGATAGTATTCCTGTAGTGGCAGAATTTAAGGATTCCCAAATGGTGATTAATGATATTCTGCAAATGGTATCAAGTACTATCTCCAGAGAAGTGACAAATGAAGTTATTCGATCAACTGGAGGAGATGTACTAAAAGGAGAAACAGGTTCAAAAGTGGATAATAGCCCTTGTAATCACTGATTTTAACACTT
>NZ_JAUTWQ010000019.1:0-25256 GCF_046719735.1 Halobacillus rhizosphaerae | reverse complement strand
TTCTTTTTTATGTCTCTGTTTAACTTGAAGATGGTGGGCTTAAACACAGATAGAAAGTTCCTTATTCCACAAAAGCCCCAATTCTTGAAGATTCCCTTTACTCTTAAAAGCGAGCCGAGGTCGGGGAAATGACTCGGACAGCTGCATCGTCCAGACACTCGCTTCATAAGCAGGAACATCAACGGAATGAAAGATCACATCCCATTTGATGTTCCTGCTTATGCGTGTCGTGTCTATCGGGTCGATTCCGCATTTGTTCACTTCCCATAGGCGGCCGGTGAGCTTCCTCGGGCAAATGGCCCTGTGGGATCTCACCTGTCCTATCCTCCCATAGGAGTCTTCCCATTTCCCCGACCTCTTTATGATTACGAGAGAACGGAAATAGTGAAATGGGGTTAAAAATTACCTGCTAAACAAAGACCAGGTAATTCTAAATAGCCTAATATTAGAAGTTTCTCTCTCCCCGTTAGATCATAAGTTATAGCGATTCTATAAGATATTTTCTTTAATAGCGAGGTTTTTTCATCCATCTATGGCTAGGAGGGAAAACAATGCTCTTTTCCCACTCAACCATATTTGGATAAATGTACACATGTTTTTCTTTACCAACATGCAGCAGGGTTCTAAAGCAGTATTTTCGGACCAAAAAATCTTTTATTTCGACCTCTATACTGGAGGGTGATGAGTAGATTTCGAGAACAGTCATACAGCAAGGGGTGAAGGGGAACGGGGAGACTCCTGCGGGAGGAAAGTGCAGGATGAGACCCCACAGAGCGAACAGCTCGAGGAGACTCATCACGCGCCAGCGGAAAGTGTTCAAATGTGGAATCGCCCTGGTAGACACGACCAGCATAAGCCGACCATCAAAAGGAAGGCGATTTTCCCTTCCGTTGATGAGCGGCTTATGTCTCGAGTGTCTGGGCGATGGAACTAGACGAGTCGTTCCCCGCAGCCCCTATAACCTCAACAAATGTCTCGAAATCGAGTCTTACACAATCCTTCACTCTACTTGAAGACTTGATTTCAAGATAATTACCTGGAATTTCGTTATATCTCCTGCTGGTATTAAAGCAGAAAAACCACTTCAAAGATATTGAGAACATTCACAGATCCCGTGAACTTCATCAATTATTTAAATTTCAAAATAAAATACTCAGAAACACATCCGGCACTATATCAAAATGGTTTTGACATCATGCTACAAAACTAGCTTTTTCAAGGCTCATAAACTGACAGACTTTTTAGAAGGACAAGCTTATACTTTCAATAATGAAAGTAGGAAGGGAGAGGGGAGGATCTATCTAGATGCGGTTTGGCTGCTAAATATACTGATGGATGGAATGATCTTGTATCTTACGCAAGGGTTAACTAGAACGAAAACTTCTGCAAAAAGAGTAATGTTCGGGGCGCTTTTTGCTTCCATCATCGTACCTATCACCGTGTATCTGCCCCATTCGTGGTTTACGACTAGTTTAGGGAAATTATTTTTTTCATTTGTCATTATATTTATTGCTTTTTCATTTGTTTCTATTCGTTCCTGGCTGGTGCAATTAGTAAGCTTTTACTTTATTACCTTCGCGATCGGTGGCAGTATGCTGGGCATTCACTATTTTTTGTCTAGCGATGTGAGCTTTGAAGGCAGTACGATGATCACTCACAATGCGGGGTATGGAGATCCAGTAAGTTGGATTTTTGTGATAATCGGCTTTCCCATCTCCTGGTTCTTTACTAAGTGGCGGCTGGAGCATGTGAGTCTTCACCGAATGAAACTTGAAGAAATTTACGATGTATCGATTAACTGGAATGGAAAGACTGCTGAATGTAAGGGACTAGTGGACAGTGGCAACCAATTGATTGATCCCGTTAGCAGAAAAATGGTTTTTTTAGCAGATGGAAATGTTTTTAATCAATTTTTGAACGCTGAAGAATTTAAGCAGTTAGAGGTGGAGAATATTCTCTCTCACTTTGATGATTGCTCTGAACTTCTGCAGTCCTCTATTCGACTTGTACCTTACCAGGGTGCTGGAATGGGGGGACAACTGCTAGTAACTCTGCTTGTAGATCGTATTACTGTGAAAACGAAGGAAGGGAGTTTAGTAATTGAGAACCCCTTGCTTGGTGTCCAGCATCATGATCTAACGCATGATCGTCTATATCAAGTACTTATTCACCCTCACTTAATGGTCCGCGGTAAATCTGCTTAGAAATGAAAGGGGAAATTTCTATGATCAAATGGCTGTTTAAATTAAGGCTTGGTTTTTATCGGCTGTTAATTAAATTAGGGATCAAACAAGACGAGATTTACTATATTGGAGGAAGTGAGGCACTGCCGCCTCCGTTGTCCAGAGAAGAAGAGCAGGAGCTTCTTCAACGGCTGCCTAAGGGTGATAAGGCAGCCCGCGCTGTGTTGATCGAGAGAAACCTGCGGCTCGTTGTTTATATTGCCAGGAAATTTGAAAATACTGGAGTAAATATTGAAGATTTAATCAGCATCGGGACGATTGGTTTAATAAAAGCCGTGAATACTTTCGACCCAGAGAAGAAAATTAAGCTAGCTACGTACGCTTCCCGCTGTATTGAAAATGAAATTTTAATGCATTTAAGAAAAAGTAATAAGCTTAAAACTGAGGTTTCATTTGATGAGCCGCTGAATGTAGATTGGGATGGAAATGAACTGCTTCTTTCAGACATCCTAGGAACGGAAGAGGATATTATCACCAAGGGAATTGAGAAAAAGATAGATAAAAAACTTTTAAAATCTGCGTTGGAGCAGTTAAATGACCGTGAAAAACAAATTATGGAATTACGCTTTGGATTGATAGGTAAAAAAGAGAAAACTCAAAAGGATGTAGCTGATATGATGGGGATATCTCAGTCTTATATTTCAAGGCTGGAAAAGAAGATTATCCGCAGACTTCAAAGAGAGTTTGACAAAATGGTCTAATATTCCAATTTAACAAATGCATAATTTTTCCTTCCAGGGAGATACTGAAAACTGATTATAGCTTCCTGGGAGGGTCTTACATTGTCACGACATAAAGTAGAGATTTGCGGAGTAGATACATCCAAACTGCCAGTACTAAAAAACAAAGAAATGCGGGCCCTGTTTGAGCAGTTGCAAAGTGGAAAAATCGAAGCTAGAGAAGAATTAATAAATGGTAACCTCCGACTAGTGTTATCGGTGATTCAACGCTTCAATAACCGAGGAGAATACGGAGATGATTTATTTCAAGTTGGCTGTATTGGTTTAATGAAATCAATCGATAACTTCGATTTAAGCCATAATGTTAAGTTTTCCACTTATGCAGTACCTATGATTATTGGTGAAATTCGCAGGTATTTAAGAGACAACAACCCTATTCGTGTTTCTCGCTCGTTAAGAGACACCGCTTATAAAGCGCTGCAAATGAGAGAGAAAATGATAGGGGAAACGTCAAAAGATCCTGCTCCTCATGAGATTGCTGAGAAATTGGGTATTCCCCATGAAGATGTAGTTTTTGCAATGGATGCCATCCAGGATCCTGTTTCTCTATTTGAGCCTATATACAATGATGGAGGAGACCCAATATTTGTGGTGGATCAGTTGAAGGACGATCGGGAAAAGGATTCGGTGTGGCTTGATGAGCTATCACTACGAGAAGGTATGAAACGGTTAAATGATCGAGAAAAAATGATATTGACGAAACGTTTCTTTCAAGGGAAAACACAAATGGAAGTGGCAGAAGAAATAGGCATCTCTCAGGCACAAGTTTCAAGGCTGGAAAAAGCAGCTATTAAAGAGATGAATACATCCATGTTTCAATAAAAATGCAAAGAACACGGCTGGTTAAGCCGTGTTCTTTTTTTGGGGAAATTTAGAGTGGTTTCGATATGATGACCAGCTTTAACGTGAAAGAGGATAAACCATACCTACGGCTGTAACGCACAGCCCCTTGCCTCTTAAGAAAGGTCACCCTTCCAAATAGGAAATATCTAAAGCAATGGGGACTTAATAAGCCGCTTCTATACAGAATTTCAAGAAGTGCCTTATTTATTAGTACTTTAAATTAGAAAGTGTTAGCCGTTCCTTGCATATAGTTAGAAAAAGGGGGACGGACAATTATGAAAATTTCTGATCTGCAGGTTAAAGACGTGATTGCAATGGAGACTGGGGAGCGCCTCGGGTATATAAGTGATTTAGACATAGATACAAATCGAGGGCGGCTAAAGGGATTAGTTGTTACATTAAAGGGAAAAGCTATGGGTCTTTTTGGAAAGGAAGAAGAATTAGTCATCCCTTGGGATCAGATTGTGAACATTGGAGCAGACGTAATATTAGTGAAGAAGTCCGGGTACAGCGGTTCAGCAGCAGTGAAAAAGTTAGATTCTCCGGAATAAAACAGGAAAAATAATGTATTATGTGATAAAATGGAGGGAAATTGAGGTGGTAGAATGACCGAACCCTTCACATACAAGTCTTCAAGACAATACATGTGTTTTAATAATACGGAGAATTTGATTGCCGGGATTACAACTAGAAAAGACGGGTTTAGCAAGCCTCCTTTTCATTCCTTTAATTTAGGGCTGCACGTCCCGGATGAATATTCAGCTGTTCTTAAAAATCGAAAGCAGCTCGCCATGGATTTGAATGTTCCATTAACCCAGTGGGTAATGGGCGAACAAGTTCATCAAACTAAGATCAAGGTCATAACTCCTGAAGATCTCGGGAAAGGTGTGCTTGATCATGACACCGCGGTTAAGGGTGTAGATGGTTTAATTACGAACATCCCTGATGTCTTATTAACAGCTTTTTATGCTGACTGTGTTCCTTTATACTTTCTAGATGAGCAAACCCGTTGGATAGGGATCGCTCATGCAGGATGGAAAGGAACTGTTCAAGGAATGGCTCAGCATATGATTGAGAAATTTAACAAATTAGGAGCTGACCTCTCCACATTAAAGATGGTTATTGGCCCGAGTATCGGCTTCAATCAGTATGAAGTTGATGAACAGGTAATCAACCAAGTACCTGCCGAGTTTAGAGAAGAAGCTGCTATTTCTTTGTCAGAGGGAAAGTACCTGTTGGATTTAAAGAAATTAAATCAGGCAATAGCCGTTAAAGCTGGTCTGGCAGATGACAATATTTCCATGACTGGCTATTGTACATATGAGGAAGAAGATCTCTTTTTCTCCCATCGCCGCGACCATGGCAGCACCGGCAGAATGCTAGGTTACATTGGTTGGAAGAGGTAAGCTTTGGAAGGAGAGAAAGAATGAATACGGTAGCAGATAACCTTGCTCATATTCAAGAACAAATAAAAGCAGCTTGCAGTAATTGTAATCGTGATCCGGAAGAGATAACCATTATTGCTGTTACTAAGTATGTTTCAACTTCCAGGGCCCAGGAAGCCGTGGAAGCTGGAATTACTGATCTTGGGGAAAACCGCAAAGAAGGCCTGCTTGAGAAATATGACATAATTGGCGAGCAGGCGAAATGGCATTTCATAGGTTCCTTGCAATCGAGAAAAGTAAAGGAAGTAATTGAACAAGTCACGATGATTCATTCACTCGATCGTAAGTCCCTCGCTAAAGAAATTAACAAGCGAGCTAAAAGACCAGTGCCATGTTTTGTTCAGGTTAACATTAGCGGAGAAGAATCTAAGCAAGGCCTGGATCCTGATGAGGTCGAGTCTTTTATAGAAGGGCTGAAAGCTTATTCTAATATTAAAGTGGCTGGTCTAATGACTATGGCTCCTCATATTGAGGAAGAAGAGCAGCTGAGGGCTACGTTTAGAAAGCTTCGTGCTTTAAGAGACTTCATTCGTGATAAACAATACGCACATGCTCCTTGTGAGTGGCTATCTATGGGAATGAGCAATGACTTTCAATTAGCCATAGAAGAAGGCGCTACCCATGTTAGAATTGGGACAAGCTTAGTAGGAGAACAAAACTAATCTGAGGTGGTTAGAAATGAGTATGAAAAATAAATTCCGTTCGTTCTTCACATTGGACGATGAATATGAATACGTTGATGAGGAAATGATGGAGGAAGAAGCTGAAGAACAGGCTCCGGCGCAGCGTAGTAAACGAAGAGCTGAAGGTCAGCAGAATGTTGTAAGTTTGAAAAGCGCCCAGCAATCTTCTAAAATGGTTCTTAGTGAGCCGAGCAGTTATAATGAAGCCCAGGATATTGCGGATCAGCTGGTCAATCGGAGAGCGGTAGTTATCAATTTGCAGCGAGTCGATCATCACCAGGCAAAGCGAATTGTAGATTTTCTCAGCGGGACCGTTTATGCTATTGGGGGAGATATTCAAAAACTGGGTTCTCAGACCTTCCTATGTACCCCGGATAATGTAGAAATTTCGGGTTCCATTTCAGAAATACTTGCAAAAGAAGATGATGATATTAATAGAAGGTGGTAGCGGATGTATTCTTTGTTCAGTGTATTAACAACAGCTTTAGAAATTTATAGCTGGGTATTAATCATTTATATTTTAATGTCCTGGTTTCCGGGAGCGCGCCAATCTAGCTTTGGTAATATTTTAGCCCGTTTAGCCGAACCATTCTTAGAGCCTTTCCGCAGAATCATTCCACCTCTTGGAATGATCGACATTTCTCCAATTGTTGCTATTCTCGTTTTAAGGTTTGCAACGGCCGGAATGTGGGAACTCTACAAAATTTTATTAGGGTACTGATGAATAGAACAGGTGGAGTGAAGAAGGGTCTTCACGGCTATCTGTTCTTTTTTACCGTTCGGGGGAGTGAAAGTATGGAGGTATATCAGCATTTTAGAGAAGAAGAACGCCCATTTATTGATCAAGTGTTATCATGGCAGAGCGATGTAGAAATGAGATTTCAACGGAAGCTGACTGATTTTTTAAATCCGAGAGAACAATATATTTTTCGTTCCATTACGGGTGACTCTCCTCTTGAGAAAGGGATGTTCGGCGGAAGCGAAAATTCCGAAAGAAAAAGGGCTATTTTGGCACCCGAGTATGAAAGTGTGGATTCTGAAGATTATCAGCTGGTGCTGCTGGAAGCTTCCTATCCTGATAAATTTATTAATTTAGAGCATCGAGACGTTCTTGGTGCTTTTATGTCGCTTGGCATTCGCAGAGAGAAAATGGGAGATTTAATCGTACGTGATGGTCGAATTCAAATCATAACTGGAAATGAAATAAGCGATTATATTCGAATGAATTTAACGGGTGTGAAAAAAGCGAATGTGCTCTTTGAGGAAAAAGATTTCTCTTGCTTATTGGAGAGTCATGAGCAATGGCAGACAAGAGATTCTACACTATCTTCCTTAAGACTCGATGTGGTCGTTAAAGAAATTTATGGATTGTCCCGTAATAAAGCGAGTCTCCATATTGATAGTGGAATTGTGAAAGTGAATTTTCGGACAGTAGAGAGTCCCTCTTTTCTTCTCCAGGAAGGGGATCTTCTGAGCGTGCGTGGTAAAGGTAGAAGCAAGATTGTGGAGATTCATGGGAAAACTAAAAAAGATAAATTTAAAATAACGACAGCAAAATTAATTTAAATCCAGAAATTAGAGAAGGATTTCAGTTTTTTGTGTCGAAAGAATACTAACAGGGAAAATTTGTATCGATTACTTAAGGAGGTGGCTGGTGTGCCTTTAACACCATTAGATATTCATAATAAAGAATTCACCCGTGGGTTCAGGGGATTTGATGAAGACGAAGTAAATGAATTTTTGGACCAAGTCATTAAGGATTATGAAATGGTGATTCGCCAGCGTAAGGAATTAGAGCGTGAAGTTGACCAATTAAATGAACGGCTCGGCCACTTTAATAATATCGAGACGACCTTGAACAAATCGATTCTGGTAGCTCAGGAAACAGCAGAAGAAGTGAAAACGAACGCCAATAAAGAGTCCAAGCTTATTATTAAAGAAGCAGAAAAAAATGCAGATAGAATAATAAATGAAGCTCTTCAAAAGTCGCGCAGTGTGGCGGTCGAAGTGGAAGATATGAAAAAACAGGCCAAAGTATTTAAGATGAGACTCCGTATGCTTGTAGAAGCCCAGGTGGATATGATTGATAATGATGACTGGGACCATTTATTTGATACCAAAATTGATGATAAAGAGGAAGTTGAAAAGGAACTGGCACGTCATAATTCTTGACGGTCTTCTTTGAATTACATATAATTCAAGAACATAACTATATAAGAACACGTTGACAGGGAGAGTACACTTTCTGGGCTATGCATGCACAGCGATCCGGCGATGGTGGAAGGCCGGAGCACCTCTTAAGTAGAAGATCACCCTCGAGTAATTATATCGAACCGTATAGTAGATGTAATCGAGTCATTCACGATACGAATAGGACAAGTGGATTGTGCTTTCGTGCACATTCTATCAGGGTGGTAACGCGAGGTCTTCTCGTCCCTTTAAGGGATGAGAAGACCTTTTTTTGTAATATATGAAGGAGGAAATAAGCTATGAATTATAAAGAGACTTTATTAATGCCTAAAACTGAATTTCCGATGCGTGGTAATTTGCCGAATCGTGAGCCTGAAATTCAAAAAAAATGGGAACAAGAGGATATTTATCACCAGGTCCAGGAGCGGACAAAAGATCGCCCGTTGTTTGTCCTTCATGATGGACCGCCTTATGCAAATGGCAGCCTGCATATGGGGCATGCCTTAAACAAGTCTTTGAAAGATTTTATCGTACGCTATAAATCGATGACAGGTTATCATGCTCCTTATGTGCCAGGATGGGACACTCATGGTCTGCCGATCGAGTCTGCACTTGCAAAAAAGAAAGTCGATCGCAAGAAAATGAGTATATCCGAATTTCGGCAAAAATGCGCCGAGTATGCCATGGGGCAGCTAGATAACCAGAGAAATGAATTTAAGCGTATGGGTGTCCGAGGGGATTGGGACCATCCTTATATTTCATTAAATAAAGACTACGAAGCAGAGCAGATCAAGGTGTTTGGAGAAATGGCGAAAAAAGAATATATATATAAAGGATTAAAGCCCGTATTCTGGTCGCCTTCTTCAGAATCTGCTCTTGCAGAAGCGGAAATTGAATATCAAGATAAGCGTTCACCTTCCATTTATGTTAGTTTCAGCGTGAAAGATGGAAAAGATCTCCTTGCTGGGGATGAGAAATTCATCATCTGGACCACTACTCCGTGGACGATCCCTTCAAATTTAGGGATTGCTCTTAACCCTGCTTATGATTATGCTGTGGTGAAAACAGGAGAAGATAAATTTATCATTGCTCAAGACCTTCTGGAAGAAGTGGCAGAGAAATTAGAATGGACAAACTATGAAGTCCTTAAAGTATTTAAAGGGAAAGAAGCTGATCGAGTGACGGCTCAACACCCAATTTATGATCGGGAATCTCTCGTAGTCCTGGGAGACCACGTAACTGCTGATGGCGGAACAGGATGTGTGCACACCGCTCCAGGCCACGGGGAAGATGACTTCTGGGTTGGTAAACAATACGGTCTTGATGTGTTATGTCCTGTGGATTACAAAGGAGTCTTTACGGAAGAAGCTCCTGGGTTTGAAGGGTTATTCTATGACCAGGCGAATAAGCCAATTACTGAGAAGCTGGATGAAGCTGGCGCTTTAGAGAAACTCGAATTTATTACACACTCTTACCCTCACGACTGGAGAACGAAGAAACCGACAATTTTCCGTGCCACAGACCAATGGTTTGCTTCGATCAAAGATTTTCGTGAAGAGCTTTTAAAAGAAATTCAGCAAGTGGAATGGACACCTAAATGGGGAGAAACGCGATTGTATAACATGGTACGTGACCGTGAAGACTGGTGCATTTCCAGACAAAGATCCTGGGGAGTGCCCATCCCTGTATTTTATGCCGAGGATGAAACACCGATTATTACAGATGAAACCATCCAACATGTCGCTGGGCTGTTCCGTAAACATGGGTCAAACATATGGTTTGAGAAAGTAGCGGAAGATCTCCTCCCTGAAGGATTTACTTCTGAACATAGTCCGAATGGTAAATTTACTAAAGAAACGGACATTATGGATGTTTGGTTTGATTCCGGTTCTTCTCATCAATCTGTATTGGAACAGCGTGAAGATCTGCAGCGTCCCGCTGACTTATATTTGGAAGGCTCTGATCAATACCGAGGCTGGTTTAATTCCTCCTTGTCCACCGCTGTAGCGGTTACAGGGAAAGCTCCTTTTAAAGGAATCTTGAGTCATGGGTTTGCTCTAGATGGCGACGGTAGAAAAATGAGTAAGTCGCTCGGCAATGTCATTATACCTGATAAAGTAATGAAGCAGCTTGGGGCTGATATTATTCGGTTATGGGTGGCCTCTGCGGACTACCAGGCAGATGTGCGTATTTCGGATCCGATCTTGAAACAAGTGGCAGAAGTATATCGTAAAATCCGCAATACTTTCCGTTTTTTATTAGGAAATCTGCATGATTTTGATCCGGCGCAGGATGCAGTTGAAGACAGCAACCTGCAGGAAGTGGATCGCTATATGCTTCATCGCTTAAACCAATTAGTGAAGGACACTCGCCATGCGTATGAGGCATATGAATTTTCTGTCGTTTATAATAAAGTTCATAACTTCTGTACGATCGATTTAAGCTCGTTCTATTTGGATTTTGCGAAAGATATCCTCTACATTGAAGCAGAAGATCATCATTCACGCCGGAGTATTCAAACCGTTTATTACAAGACATTAAAGGCATTAGTGCAGGTAATGGCGCCAATTATTCCTCATACTACAGACGAGGTATGGAGCTATCTACCTGGGGACGAAGTGTTAAGTGTCCAGTTGTCGGATATGCCTGAAGCTGAACTGTTAGCTGATCAGTCTCTTGTCCGAAAATGGGACCACTTTATGGAAGTTCGTGACGATGTTTTGAAAGCTCTGGAAAAAGCACGGAACGAGAAAGTAATCGGCAAGTCACTGGAAGCAAAAGTAACTCTTGTGCCTAAAGATGACCAAACGCGCAGGTTGTTAGAAGGAATTGATCACTTACAACAGTTATTGATCGTTTCAGGAGTGACAGTGAAAGGTCAGGCGGAAGGAGCAGAAGCTTATCAGTATGTGGATGTTGCTGTTGAAAAGCATCCAGGTGAAAAGTGTGAACGCTGCTGGGTAGCTTCTGAGAACGTGGGCAAGGATGAAGAACATCCTTCATTGTGTTTACGCTGTGCAGCTGTTGTAAAAGAACATTATCAGGTGTAAAACCACAAAGGTGCCGCAATAAGCGGTACCTTTTTCATCCTTAGGATAAAAGGGAAATTTATTTAATGTAGGTAACTGTTGCAGGTTGAGGCTGCTTCCAGTCTCTGGGGCATGGAGTTCATATGGTACACCTATATGATCGATCGAATTGGTCTTGCTTCTTCCTAGTGCTAGCACTCTTCCTCGTAACGAAGCCGTGTGATTTATGGTACAATGGCAAAGGAAAATAAAACTTGGAGGCCGCTTATGTACGTGTATTATCTTATCGCTATTGTAATTATTGGATTGGACCAGTTAACGAAATGGATGATCGTCCACTCGATGGAATATCGAGAAAGCATTCCTTTAATTGATAACTTTTTATATCTAACTTCTCATCGGAATACCGGGGCTGCCTGGGGAATATTAGCCGGACAGATGTGGTTCTTTTATTTAATTACTATAGTCGTAATTATCGTGGTTATCTATTATTTACAGCAATACGCCAAGCGAAGTAAATGGGTAGGAATTGCCTTATCTCTCATTTTAGCTGGGGCAATTGGCAATTTTCTGGACCGAATGATTCGCAAAGAGGTTGTAGACTTTATTGATGTATACATTTTTAATTACGATTATCCAATTTTTAATGTTGCCGATTCATCCCTTGTAGTCGGAGTCATTTTAATTATGATCGCCACTCTTGTCGATGAAAGCAGGAAGAAAGGAAGTAAACGCAATTGAGTGAACAGTATCAAGTACTTGAAAGTGATCAGTCAAAAAGAATTGATAAACTTCTCTCTGAAGTCATTACGGATGCTTCACGTTCGCAAATCCAAGGTTGGCTGCAAGAAGACTTTGTTCTTGTTAACGGAGAGGCAGTAAAAAATAATTATAAAGTTCAGCAAGGAGATACCATCACTTGGAGTATCCCTGAGCCAAAGCCGCTGGATCTTGCTCCCGAGAATATTCCTATAGAAATCATTTATGAGGATGAAGATGTTCTAGTAGTGAACAAGCCTTCTGGAATGGTCGTTCATCCTTCTGCGGGTCACGAGGGTGGTACGCTTGTTAACGCGCTTCTTTATCATTGCAATGATCTGTCCGGAATCAATGGTGTCGAAAGACCGGGGATCGTGCATCGTATTGATAAAGATACAAGCGGGTTATTAATGGTGGCTAAGAATGACCGTGCCCATCAGTCATTAGTCGAACAACTTTCTGGTAAATCAGTAGAAAGAAAATACGTGGCAGTTGTACACGGGATGATCTCTCATGAGTATGGCACGATTGACGCACCGATTGGCAGAGATCCTAAAGACCGCCAGCGGATGGCTGTCGTTGAAGGCGGACGAGAAGCGGTTACCCATTTTAGGGTGATGGAGCATTTCGAAGATTTTACTTACGTAGAGTGTACGCTTGAGACCGGAAGAACTCACCAAATACGTGTTCATATGCGGTATATCAATCATCCGCTGGCTGGAGATCCGAAATACGGGCCTCGGAAAACGTTAGATTTAGACGGACAAGCTCTTCATGCTAAATCAATAGGCTTTAAACATCCCGGTACAGGGGAATGGATGCAATTTGAAGTCGAACCTCCTCAGGATTTCAAAGATATGATCGCTTTTTTAGAAAAACGGCGTTGACAAGCTAAAACTTATTTGACATAATAAATCATAGAATTTAATGCACCTTTAAGAACAGTCCCGTGAGGCTGAGAAGGGAACGGCGATGATACAAAAGTTGTATCTTTACACCCTTTTTCTGTCTTCATGAAGAAAAAGGGTTTTTTTATCTCTAGGAAACTATGTTTGGATGTAAATAAATTCTTGCCGTGTGAGGCTGCATTCAGCGCCTGGCTGCTCGTAACATAAGCTGCTATCCAAGGCGCATGCGCTTAAGATTGTGATAAGGAAAGGGTGATATCTTGAAACAAAAGGCCACAGTGTTAGATGATGCTGCGATTAGAAGAGCATTAACGAGAATATCTCATGAGATCATTGAAAAGAATAAAGGAATTGAGGATCTCGTGTTAGTCGGAATTAAAACGAGAGGCGTGCCGATTGCGGAACGTATAAAGCAAAAAATACAGGACATTGAAGGCGGCCAGCTGCCTGATGGAGAGTTGGATATAACGCTTTATCGTGATGATTTGACCCCTAATAAGGAGCAGGCAGAGCCTGAGTTGAAAGAAACAAATATAAAAACAGATATTGATGGAAAAAAAGTCATCCTTGTAGATGATGTGTTATATACAGGTCGGACGGTGCGTGCCGCAATGGACGCACTGATGGACCATGGAAGACCATCTCAAATTCAATTGGCTGTTTTAGTGGACCGGGGGCATAGAGAACTGCCCATTCGAGCTGACTATGTTGGGAAGAATGTTCCGACATCTCAGGACGAAGTCGTAACCGTTACTTTAACGGAAACCGATGATCAGGACCATGTCATGATATTTGAAAAATAAACACGAATTACACCTTTAATAGGAAGTCCAGTGAGGCTTAGAAGGTCGTAAGTTGTTGGCGCGGATCCGCGTCTGCCTCTTTGCGCACTTTTAAGCAAAGAGGTTTTTTTTATGCATAAAGGAGGAATCTTACCATGACCCAGAAAAACGCAGTATTAGGAATTCATGATATACCAGCGAAACATAAATGGCTGGTGTTAAGTTTACAGCACTTATTTGCAATGTTTGGGGCTACCATTCTTGTCCCATTTCTAACAGGGCTTTCGCCTTCTGTAGCTTTAGTATCAAGCGGGACAGGAACGCTTGCCTATCTAGCCATAACCAGAGGAAAGATTCCTGCGTATCTTGGCTCGAGCTTTGCCTTTATCTATCCAATCGTTGAAGTATCGAAGTCAAGTGGTGTAGCTGGGGCTATGGTCGGCAGTTTCTTTGCAGGATTAGTATACGGAATCATTGCTCTACTCATATCATTATTCGGATTAAAATGGCTCATGAACATTCTGCCCCCAGTGGTTGTCGGTCCCGTCATTATAGTTATTGGACTGGGATTAGCATCCACGGCTATTGACATGGCCATGTATCTCCCGGGTAAAGAAGAAAACATCTATAGCCTTCATCATTTTATAGTAGCCCTGGTCACCTTGGGCATTACCATCATTGCCTCGATTTATTTTAAAGGATTTTTCTCTTTGTTACCGATATTATTTGGAATCATTGGGGGATATTTGTTTGCCCTTACCCAAGGCATTGTGGATACAAGTGGAATTCAAGCAGAATGGGCCTCTCTGGCTTCATCAAGTTCAGTAGGGGACTTCTTCGGAAACCTGTTTCAAATGCCGGAATTCGTTATTCCTTTCGTAGACTTTTCGCCACTTGATGTCTTTAGCTGGAAAATTGTCTTCTTTATGATGCCCTTTGCTCTTGTTACCATTACCGAACATACAGGAGATCAAATGGTGCTTTCTAAAGTGGTTGGGAAAAATTTCTTAAAGGAACCAGGTCTGAACTTCTCCATTCTTGGTGATGGAGTAGCGACTATGATTGCTTCTATGCTTGGCGGTCCTCCGAATACAACCTATGGCGAGAACATTGGCGTACTTGCTATTACTAGAGTATACAGCGTGTTTGTAATAGGCGGAGCAGCTGTTATTGCAATATTCTTTGGGTTTATTGGTATGGTGACAGCAGTCATCAGCTCAATTCCTCCGGCTGTAATGGGTGGAGTATCCATTCTATTATTCGGAATTATTGCTTCGAGCGGGCTGAGGATGCTGATCGACAATCAAGTCGACCTTGGTGAAAAAAGAAATTTAATTATTTCCTCCGTCATCCTTGTGATTGGCGTTGGAGGTGCCATGATTAAAGCAGGAAATGTTGAAGTAGCGGGAATGGCCTTAGCGGCAATCATCGGCATTGTCCTGAATTTAATTTTGCCTGGTAGAGAAAAGAGCCAGGGGAATGGGAATATGTTTAAAGCTCCAGAATTAGATGATCAGCAAGAAGATAGAGATGGCGCAGCGTAACTGAACCAATACACGTTTTAAAGAGGTCCGGAGAGGCTTCGAAGGGTGTAGCAGGGTTTAGCTCGTTTGTTATGCAAACGCAGCACCCCCACACCCGGGGGTGCTGCGTTTTTTCGTGGGCAATCGGCTGCGGAACTAAGTTACGGTGAATTAATTTAACAAAATGACAACGCCTTGGAAAAAAGGAGAGGGAGAGAATTATGAAACATTTACTTTCCATGAGAGAACTATCGAACCTGCAGTTGGAAAAAATCTTTAAATTGGCCAAATCAATTGAAAATGGAGATCTCTCTGTGACTTATCCCGATCTTTTTGCTGCAAATATTTTTCTTGAACCGAGTACAAGGACGAAAAACAGTTTTTACATGGCGGAGAAACGACTTGGTCTCGATGTAGTTGAACTGGATGAGAAAGAATCCAGCTTAACTAAAGGAGAGAGTCTCTATGATACCTTAAGAACATTAGAAGCCCTTGGAGTGAAACTTGCAGTTGTCAGACAATCTGAAACCGGGCTGCTTTCAAAAGTGGCGGAGCAATTATCGATCTCCGTAATTAATGCGGGAGACGGCACCGGAGAACACCCAACGCAATCACTGCTCGATCTGTATACGATTAAAGATGAGTTTGCAAGTTTTGAAGGCCTGAAGGTTGTGATTGCTGGTGACATTAAACACAGCAGAGTAGCAAGATCAAATGCTTACGCACTGGCAAGGCTGGGAGCAGATGTTTATTTTGTGGCCAAACCAGAGTGGAGAGACGATACGATCTCAGAAGATTACATATCCATAGATGAAGCTGTGGACATGTGTGATGTCCTCATGCTGTTGAGAATCCAGCATGAACGTCATGAAGGAGTATGCAAAACGACCCAGTATTTAGAAGACTATGGCTTAACAATAGAACGGGAAGCGAGGATGAGGAAGGAATCGATCATTCTCCACCCTGCCCCTGTTAATCGAGGGGTGGAAATTGAAGAGTCACTCGTTGAATCCAGTAAATCCAGGATTTTCAGACAAATGACGAACGGGGTCACGGTTAGAATGGCCCTGATCCGGCATCTACTTGAGGAGGGAACGGCATGACAATTAAATTAGTGAATGGAAAACGATTAACTGAAGGAAAGTTATATCCTTGTGAAGTTCTAATAGAGGAAGAGAAGATCAAAGCAATCGGCGAAAAGATAGAAGAAGAAGCAGATCAGGTCATGGATGTGAAGGGAAATTTAATCTCTGCTGGATTTGTTGATGTTCACATTCACCTGAGAGAACCAGGCGGTGAAGCAAAGGAAACCATCGCAACCGGTACGCAAGCTGCCGCTAAAGGCGGTTTTACCACTGTATGTGCCATGCCGAATACAAGACCAGTGCCTGATAAAGCAGAAACGATGGCAGCTTTAATAGATAAAATTAAACAAGATGCTTATGTGCGAGTCTTGCCTTATGCATCGATTACGACCCGGCAGCTTGGGAATGAGATGGTAGATATGAAGGCTTTGGCTGAAGAAGGAGCATTTGCCTTTACGGATGATGGGGTCGGTGTTCAAAGTGCCGGCCAAATGTATGAAGCAATGTTAGCTGCTAAAAAGCAAAATAAAGCGATCGTTGCTCATTGCGAAGACAATTCACTCGTGTATGGCGGAGTGGCTCATGAAGGATTAGTAAATGAAAAGCTGAATGTTCCTGGAATTCCCAATATTGCAGAATCCGTTCATATAGCAAGAGATGTACTTCTTGCTGAAGCTTCCGGCTGCCACTATCACGTTTGTCACGTTTCTACGAAGGAGTCGGTTCGAGTTATTAGAGATGCTAAGCGGGCAGGCATTCATGTGACTGCAGAAGTAACGCCTCATCATCTGCTGTTAAATGAAAACTCCATCCCATCAGATAATGCTCTCTTTAAAATGAATCCGCCACTGAGGTCTGTTGAAGATCAGCAAGCTCTAATTGACGGGCTATTAGACGGAACTATTGACTGTATCGCGACTGATCATGCTCCACACACAGAAGAAGAAAAACAACAAGGATTTCTTAAGTCTCCATTTGGAATTACCGGCCTGGAAACAGCTTTCCCGCTGTTATATTCTTATTTTGTTAAACGCGGAACAGCCACCATAGAGCAGCTTATTGATTGGTTAACCATACGTCCAAGTGAAATTTTTCATTTACCTTATGGCAGGCTGCAAGCAGGAGAATTAGCAGACCTCACCATTATAGATCTTGAATCCACGAAGAACATAGATCGTCATGCGTTGGTATCTAAAGGAAAAAACAGTCCTTTTCACGGTTGGGAAGTACAAGGGTTTCCAGTTATGACAATCGTTAATGGAAAAATAGTATGGGAGGAGAATAATGATGAAACAACTCGTTCTTGAGGATGGTACGACATTTGTAGGAAAAGGCTTCGGAAGCAACAGAGAAACGATGGGGGAAATCGTGTTTAATACGGGAATGACAGGCTATCAGGAAGTCATTTCAGATCCATCCTACTGTGGGCAAATAGTGACGTTTACTTACCCGCTGGTCGGAAATTATGGAATAAACCGAGATGATTTTGAGACGGTTGATCCAGCCATTCTGGGAGTTGTGGTCAAAGAGCATTGTGAGCATCCTTCCAACTTCAGAAGCGAAGAAACATTAGATGATTATTTAAAAGCTAAAAGAATTCCCGGAATAAGCGGAATTGATACACGCAAACTTACAAAAATTATTCGTAAACATGGGACGATGAAGGCCATGCTTACTTCCATTGACCGGCCAGTCGAACAAGTGCTGCAAGCAATGGAAGATACTCCGCTCGCTCGTGATCAGGTCAAACAAGTCTCTACCGTCAAACCTTATGTCGTTCCAGGCAGAGGATATAGGATTGTCCTCATTGATTTTGGAATGAAGCACGGGATATTGCGTGAATTTACTAGAAGAAATTGTCACGTTACTGTCGTTCCCTATCACACCTCCGCAGAAGAAATAGAGCGGCTTCGTCCTGATGGAGTGATGCTCTCTAATGGTCCGGGAGACCCTAAAGATGTTCCGGAAGCGATCCAAACGATTGGCAAACTCATGGGAAGTGTACCCATATTCGGGATTTGCCTCGGCCATCAGCTCATTGCGTTAGCCGCTGGAGCAAATACGAAAAAAATGAAATTCGGACATCGGGGCATAAATCAGCCAGTGAAAGATTTGCAAACCGGCCGCACCTCTATTACCTCCCAAAATCATGGGTATGCAGTAGATCCAGATTCTTTAACCCAAACAAAATTAACATTAACTCAGGTTTCCTTAAATGATGAGACCGTCGAAGGATTGGAGCATAATCGCTTTAATGTATTTTCTGTTCAATATCATCCGGAAAGCTCGCCTGGACCTGAAGATACCGCTTATCTATTTGATAATTTTCTCCAAAGAATTACAGACGAACAAGCGAAAAAGAAGGAGGGCTCCACATGCCTAAACGTACAGATATAAAACGAATTCTAGTCATTGGATCAGGACCTATAACTATCGGACAGGCTGCAGAGTTTGACTATTCAGGTACTCAAGCCTGTCAATCTCTGAAAGAAGAAGGTTATGAAGTTATTCTGGCCAACTCTAACCCTGCAACCATTATGACAGACCATACTTTTGCAGATGAAGTATATATGGAGCCGCTTACGCTGGAATTTTTATCTAAAATTGTTCGAAAAGAAAAACCTGATGCGATTCTTCCCACACTCGGCGGCCAGACCGCTTTAAATTTAGCTGTAGAGTTAAGCGAATCAGGAATCTTAAAGGAATATGCCGTAGAACTACTAGGTAGTCCTTTAGATGCAATTGAACGAGCAGAAGACCGAGAAAAATTCCGCTCACTTATGCATGAGATGAAGCAGCCTGTCCCTGATAGTGAGATCGTAAGTACAGTGGAAGAGTCCTTGCAATTTGCTGACAGGATTGGGTATCCGGTCATTGTCAGACCTGCTTACACAATGGGTGGAGCCGGCGGAGGAATGTGTTATAGCGAAGCAGAACTGAGAGAAACGGCACGTAATGGTCTTTCCATGTCTCCTGTCCACCAGTGTTTGATTGAAAAGAACATTGCTGGTTTTAAAGAAATTGAATATGAGGTCATGCGGGATGGTAATGACCATGCGATCGTTGTGTGTAATATGGAAAACTTTGATCCAGTAGGCGTTCATACTGGGGACTCCATTGTAGTCGCTCCTTCTCAGACGCTGAGTGACCGCGAATATCAAATGTTGAGAAATGCTTCCCTGGATATTATAAGAGCTTTGGAGATTGAAGGAGGGTGCAATGTGCAGCTTGCCATTGATCCTGACAGTTTCCAGTATTATATTATCGAAGTAAATCCGCGTGTAAGCCGATCATCAGCTCTTGCCTCCAAAGCTACGGGCTATCCAATTGCAAAGCTTGCCGCAAAAATTGCTGTCGGCATGACCTTGGATGAAATTAAAAACCCCATTACAGGAACTACTTATGCTTGCTTTGAACCAGCTCTCGACTATGTGGTTACCAAGATTCCACGCTGGCCGTTTGATAAGTTTGCCAAAGGAAACCGAAAGCTTGGCACACAAATGAAAGCAACGGGAGAAATTATGGCGATTGGCAGAACGATGGAAGAATCGCTCCTAAAGGGTGTGCGATCTTTAGAAGGAGAAACGGAAGAGCTCTATTTGGAGTCCATCACAGATACATCAGCTGAAGATTTATTGGAAAGAATGAAAACAGCCGATGACGAACGGATCTTTGTGCTTGCAGAAGCTTTTCGAAAGAATGTATCTGTTGAAGACATTCATCAAAAAACAGGGATTGATCCCTTCTTTTTAAACAAGCTGGCAACAGTCATCAAGCTCGAAGCTGAACTGAAGGAACAAGGGCTGCAATATGACATGGTGAAACAAGTGAAGGAAGCCGGATTCTCTGACTTGCAAATGGCTCGCATACTAAAAATGGAAAGCGATGAAATCACTCAGTACCGCCGAGAGCAGAACATTCGTCCTGTTTATAAAATGGTCGATACGTGTGCGGGAGAATTTGTCTCAGAAACGCCTTATTTCTACAGCAGTTATGAAGAGGAGAACGAATCGATCGTCACAGCAAGCAAGAAAGTGCTCGTCATCGGCTCCGGCCCGATCCGCATTGGCCAAGGGGTAGAATTTGATTATGCCACGGTTCATTCTGTGCTTGCTCTAAAAGAAATGGGCTATGAAGCCATCATTATGAATAACAATCCTGAGACCGTATCGACGGATTTTAGTGTATCGGATAAGCTTTATTTTGAACCCTTAACGCTTGAAGATGTGATGCACGTGATAGATTTAGAGAAACCTGAAGGGGTCATCGTTCAATTTGGCGGCCAAACTGCCATTAATCTAGTTGAAGGTTTAAATCGATTCGGAGTGAACATTCTAGGCACCACTATGGATGCCATCAACCAAACGGAAGACCGGGATTTATTTGAACAGCTGCTGAACAAGCTGGAAATAGCTAAACCTGGCGGGGAAAGTGTAACTAGTGAACAAGAAGCAGTAGCTGCAGCTACAAACATTGGTTATCCGGTGGTAGTCAGACCGTCGTATGTCCTTGGGGGCAGGGCGATGGAAATTGTTTATTCAGAGGATGAGCTGCTTCAATATATGCAAGAAAATGTGAAGGTTCACAATGGTCATCCTATTTTAATAGATAAATACATTACTGGAATGGAGATTGAAGTAGATGCTATTACAGATGGGACTGACGTGGTCATCCCGGGTATTATGGAACACATCGAACGGGCCGGGGTGCACTCAGGAGACTCTATGGCTGTATATCCTACTCAAAGACTTACAAGGAAACTGGAGCAAGAGTGTATTGAAGCTACGACTAAAATCGCCTCAGAGCTGAATATGAAGGGATTAATTAATATTCAGTTTGTCGTCAAGGATGATACAGCTTACGTACTTGAAGTAAATCCGCGAGCAAGCCGGACGGTTCCATTCTTAAGTAAAATTACGGGTGTAACTATGGCGAAAATCGCAACGAAAGTTATTCTCGGTGAAACGCTCGCCGATCTTGGCTATACTTCTGGCGTTGCCGTAAAACCAGACGGTGTATATGTCAAAGTTCCCGTGTTTTCATTTGAGAAGCTGAGAAGCGTAGATATCACCCTGGGACCCGAAATGAAATCGACGGGTGAAGTCATTGGATATGACCAAACCCTTGAGAAAGCTTTATACAAAGGAATGACTGCAGCAGGTCTGAAAATTCCGACTCAAGGTTCTGTGCTGCTGACCGTAGCTGATAAGGATAAAACAGAAATGCTTGATATTGCTCGAACCTTCTATCAATTAGGTTTTCAGTTATTCGCAACAGAGGGCAGCGCTCATACGATTGAAGAAGCAGGTCTACCGGTTGAGGCTGTAGGTAAAGTGGGATCCGAACAGAGAGATGTTATTGACCTGATTCAAAGCGGGTCAGTGCAATTCGTAGTGAACACACTAAATAAAGGGAGACGGGCTCGTACCGATGGATTTAGAATTCGCCGTGAAGCGGTAGAACACGGAATTGCTTGTTTGACCAGCCTGGATACCGCTAAAACCATTGTGGATGTGATCGATGCCATGACTTTCACTGCCAGAACCATACAAGCGAAAGAGGCGTTGTTTCAATGATGAATAGAGAATGGATGGAGATCGTCGAGCACAAGAAAATAGCGAGAGACACGTTTTTGCTTGTACTAGCTGGAGAAATAGTGAAACACGTGCGAGAACCAGGGCAATTTGTCCATATTCAGGTGAGTCAGGATTATTTCTTAAGACGTCCGGTTTCGATTGCAGACGTGGATAAAGACGTGGAAAATATGACTCTGCTTTATAAAGTCATGGGAAAAGGCACAGATGCTTTAAGCAAAAAGAAACCAGGTGAGAAAATAGATGTCCTCGGCCCGGGCGGCCGAGGGTATCCACTCGATCAGCTGACGACAAAACGTGCTTTACTCGTAGGAGGAGGGATCGGGGTTCCACCTCTCTATTACTTAGCTAAAGAACTTCATAAAAGGGACGTAGCAATAACTAGTGTTATTGGATTTCAAAGCGCGGAAGACGCATTTTTTCAAGAACAATTTCAAGAACTGGGGAAAGTTTACGTCACGACGAATGATGGCAGTCTGGGGACAAAAGGGTTTGTGACGGATATAACGGCTAATCTTAAGGAAAAAGTCGACACGTTTTTCTCCTGTGGACCAACGGTAATGCTCCAGTCGGTAAAGGAGCAATTATCTGATTTACCAGGATACATTTCCATCGAAGAACGCATGGGGTGTGGAATCGGTGCCTGCTTCGCTTGTGTCGTGCCATCCAACGATGATAAGGGGTACCGGAAGATTTGCTGTGACGGCCCTGTATTTAAACCGGACGAGGTGATTCTTACATGAATATATCAGTAAATCTTCCAGGGCTTTCTCTGGAAAATCCTGTTATGCCAGCGTCAGGCTGCTTTGGATTTGGACGTGAGTATTCTCAGTTTTACGACTTATCTATTCTTGGTGCGATCATTATAAAAGCAGCCACAGGCGAGCAGAGATTTGGAAATAAAACTCCCAGGGTCGCTGAGACTGCAAGTGGAATGCTTAATGCGATCGGCTTGCAAAACCCAGGAGTAGACTCGATTATGGCCAGTGAATTACCGTTTTTGGAAAACTATCAAACTCCGATCATTGCCAATGTTGCTGGTAGTACAGTAGAAGAATACGTGGCAGTAGCAAGAAAAATATCCAGTTCAAAGGTAAGTGCAGTGGAGCTTAATATATCCTGCCCAAATGTGAAGGAAGGCGGCGTTCAATTTGGAACGAATCCTGAACTGGCTAGAAATGTAACTCGACAGGTCAAAGAAGTGAGCAGCGTCCCTGTTTATGTGAAACTGTCTCCTAATGTAACGGACATTGTATCTATGGCGAAAGCCGTACAAGAAGGTGGAGCAGATGGATTAACGATGATCAATACACTTACAGGAATGAGAATAGATCCGAAGACCCGTAAGCCGATTATCGCAAACCAAACAGGGGGTCTGTCTGGGCCTGCAATTAAACCGGTTGCCATCAGGATGATTCATCAAGTCTATCAATCGGTAGATCTGCCTATTATTGGAATGGGCGGCATTGAAACAACCGATGACATTATAGAATATTTACTTGCCGGAGCAAGTGCGGTTGCTGTAGGAAGTGCCAATTTTAAAAACCCATTTGTATGCAAAGAACTTATTGAAGAGCTGCCTCATACGTTGGAAAAGTACGGGTATTCTTCGCTGACAGAAGTCATTGGAGGTGCTCACCATTAAAACTATTGAGCCGTTGTATATCGCTCTTGATTTTGAAAGCGCGGATGCAGCATTAACTTTTCTTCAGCAAAACCAGTTGCAAGGGGTCCCTGTGAAAGTAGGAATGGAGCTGTTTTATAAAGAGGGTCCCTCTATTATTAAGCAGCTAAACGATAGGGGAAACCCGATTTTTTTAGATTTAAAATTGCATGATATTCCAATGACTGTAAAAAGGGCAATGGCGTCTCTAGCCTCATTGAAAGTGGATGTGGTGAATGTTCACGCTCAAGGGGGAAGCGAGATGATTGCGGCAGCAAAAGAGGGATTAGCCGCTTTAGAAAATCCTCCGTTGCTGCTCGCGGTCACGCAATTGACTTCGACCAATCAATCTATGCTTGAGGAAGAATTAAAAGTCCAGGCACCATTACAGGAGATCGTTCAGCACTATGCCTTGCTTGCTAAGAACTCTGGAGCGGATGGGGTGGTTTGTTCAGTGAAAGAAGTCTCCTTCATTCGTGAAGTGTGCGGTAAGCAGTTTGTGACCTTAACTCCTGGAATACGACGGCAATTGGATGAACATCATGATCAAAAAAGGGTTGCCACCCCTTTCGAAGCAGGTAAGCAGGGAAGTCACTCTATCGTCGTAGGAAGAAGTATTACCCAAGCGGAAAACCCGCTCCGCACATATCAAATGATTAAGGAGGAGTTACAACATGGGCAACAATCCATTCATTAATGATTTACTTCAGATTGGTTCAGTGCAAATAAAAACGGAGGATTTCTTCACATGGACTTCAGGTTTAAAGTCTCCCATTTACTGTGATAATCGTTTGACGATGTCCTATCCTTCTATTAGGAAAAGAATCGCAGAAGGATTTGCTGCTGCGATCCGTAATAAAGGAGAGAAGATAGATGTCATTGCAGGCTGTGCTACTGCTGGAATTCCGCATGCGGCCTGGGTGGCGGATCTTCTAGAACTACCGATGGTGTACGTGCGGTCTTCACCGAAAAAGCACGGCAAAGGAAACAGAATTGAGGGAGTCGTAGAAAAGGGTTCGAGAGCCATAGTCATAGAAGACTTAATTTCTACGGGGAAATCATCTATTGAAGCAGCCGAAGCCTTACAGAATGAAGGGGTAGAAATTGTAGATGTTCTCTCTATTTTTACGTATAATTTGACTCTTGCTGAAGAAGCTTTTAAGAATAGTAATCTTACGTACCAATCTTTGGCTGCCTACGATGAGTTGTTAACTTTAATGAAAGAGAATGAAGAACTGTCAGCAGCTCAACTTGAAAAACTTGAAAAGTGGAAAGCAGATCCGCAAATATTTACAGAATCTTAAATATCGAGGAGTTGTTATTTGAGTTAAGGGCTAGTAGCATGTAGTCATCAGAAAGATTTGGTGATGGCGATGAATGCAAAGAAACATACTTTTTTTATTATATTAAATGCTGCTTTAGGTGTGATGACTTGTATAGTTTACTTGCACACCTGGGTGGCGTACGCTTTTATGGATCCAATGTTCTCTTTGGAACCGTTGTTAAGTTTAATAGGAAGCCTGCTTGTGTTTATAAGTTTAAATTTGCTGCTGCTCAGGAAGGAAAGCAAGAGGTACTGGGCTCAAGCTATTTTCTCCTATATGGGGGCGGGTATGCTTTTTACATATTTTTTATACTAATCGTTTAACTAAAAGCTCTTGGTTCCCTATCCCTCTATAGCACCCGTTTCTAGAAGACTCAGCTTCGAGATACTTCAGGTCCGTTGCCATAACAAGACTGGGGTTGGATGGGAAATAACTCGCTTTCCT
>NZ_JAUTWQ010000018.1:0-100210 GCF_046719735.1 Halobacillus rhizosphaerae | reverse complement strand
TTTATAAGTGTCCATTATTCGGGTTATAGTTCAGCACAAATGGCTCTTCTCTCCAGTAAAACTCTTCGGTGCAAGGAAATTGGCATTACTTAAGTAACAGAAAAACCTTTCTGTTCTTCCACGCCATCCTTCTCCGTAAACTCATCAAGCAAAGCACGTACTTCGTCAGTAGAGTGTGTGCTCATCAGCTTATTCCGCAGCTCACCCGCTCCACGGAACCCTCGAACATAAATTTTAAAGAAGCGGCGCAACGGTTTGAAGATCCGCGGTTCCAGTTCTTCGGAATACTTATCATGCAGATCGAGCTGCAGGCGCAGGAGATCGAGTAGTTCTTCGCTGGTATGCTCTTTTTTCTCTGTTTCGAACGCGAACGGATTATGGAAGATCCCTCGCCCGATCATTACTCCGTCGATTCCGTATTTCTCCGCAAGCTCCAGTCCCTTTTGACGGTCTGGAATATCGCCGTTGATCGTCAGAAGCGTATCTGGAGCGATTTCGTCACGAAGCTGCTTAATTTCCGGGATTAGCTCCCAGTGAGCATCGAAATTACTCATTTCCTTTTTCGTACGGAGGTGAATGGATAGGTTCACAATATCCTGTTCCAGAAGGTGCTTGATCCAATCACGCCATTCCTCCAATTTCGTATAGCCGAGACGGGTCTTCACGCTTACGGGAAGGCCTCCTGCTTTAGCTGCTTGAATAATTTCTGCGGAAACATCAGGGCGGCGGATTAACCCGGAGCCTTTTCCACTGCCGGCCACATTCTGAACCGGACATCCCATATTAATATCCACGCCGCGGTAGCCCATTTCTGCCATACCGATACTCATTTGCCGGAAGTATTCAGGTTTGTCTCCCCAAATATGGGCAACGATCGGCTGTTCATCTTCTGTGAACGTCAGACGGCCGCGTACGCTGTCTTTACCTTTCGGGTGGCAGTAGCTTTCCGTATTCGTAAACTCTGTAAAAAACACGTCAGGTCGCGCTGCTTCAGTCACAACATGACGAAAAACGACATCGGTCACGGCTTCCATCGGCGCCAGAATAAAAAACGGCCGTGGCAGCTCGTGCCAAAAATTATCTTTCATAGTATATCTAAACCCTTTCCTTATGGGAAACCTCGTTCCCAAAACTAAAAAGTGAAATGATTGCTGTTACATTCATTTTAGACGGATTTTCAACCCATATATACTTTAATAGTATCAAAAGAAAAGTGCAAGGGCACGAGTTGTGCTGGTTTTTCCAAAAGTTCCCTAATACAACTTAGGCGGGAATGGGTCGTAGAATAGAAGTATTTCATAACATTGCCCACCAAAATTCAACTGTATTTTGGTGGGCTTTTCATTTTACTCCGAAATCAACCCTGCCATGATCACTCGCAGACCATACAGAAATTGCTTCTCAAATTCCATATTGAATTCATATTCCTCCCCAAAAAGCTGCCCGAATTGCTGAGCTTCTTCAGCAGAAATGTGGCTGGCCCGAAGCTCATCCGCTACAAACGAGGTGATGTAGTTATTCACTAGATTGCCAGCGGTTAGACAATTTTCTTTAGAAACCCCGAGCTTGGTGAGTTCCGCTAATAGAAACTTAATGGTCTCCAGCCGGCTAGGGGTCCCCGGGAAAGACTGTGAGAATATTTCTACCGCATCTCTGGTGTTCATGAGCACTCTGCGGAATTCTAAAGCAAGGATGATGATGGCTTCTTTAGGATCTTCAATAGGGTCAGGAAGGACAATTTCCTGATTAATGTGTTCAGCAATCAAATCGTATAATGCCCGCTTATCCTTGATATGCCAGTACAAAGATGCGGCTTTAATATCAAGCTCTTTGGCTAAGGCCCTCATCGATAAAGCACTGATTCCTTCGCGATTCAAGATATCGAGAGAGGCTTGTACGATGGCTTCTTTTGTAATCGCCATTAAATCACTCCCCACTAAAAACAGATTGACTCTAACGGTGTTAGGTGTTAAACTAACGGTGTTAGCTGGACTAACAATGTTAGATAACTCATTATAGGCGATCGACCATGCATTTTCAATTTGTCCCAACCTATTTATAGCGGTGCGATCCATCGATGATTAAATCAAAAAATGAAGCAGGTGAAGCTCATTATGATGAAAACGGTGCGAAAGAAGAAAGACGTAGGCATTTATGGCTTAACAGCTAAATGGTACGATGAAAATTCTCGTAAGAGCAGAATGGCTGAAATGCGAGGCTATGCGAATGAAGTCGCCTCTCACGTGGGTGATCATGCCGAAGTTCTGGAAGTTGCTCCTGGACCCGGTTATTTGGCGATCGAATTGGCTAAAAAAGGGTATCATGTAACTGGAGTTGAGCTCAGCCCTGATTTTGTCAAAATTGCCAGGAACAATGCGAGCGAAGCCCAGTTTTCTGTGGATTTTAAAGAAGGAAATGCTTCAAATCTTCCTTGTGCAGACAATATATACGACTTTATTGTCTGCACTGCGGCCTTCAAGAACTTCAAAGATCCTGTTAAGGCCCTGTGTGAAATGCATCGAGTGCTGAAGCCAGGGGGAACGGCTCTCATTATCGATATGAATCACGAGTCCACACGCGAAGATATAAAGACGGAAGTGAAAAGAACGGGAATGAAGGGATTTGACAAGTACTTTGTAACCTTTGCCTTTAAAACGTTCCTGAAAAAAGGGGCCTACACGAAAGAGAATTTTGAGGTATTTATTAAAGAAACTCCCTTTCAAAACCACACAATAAGAAAAGATGGAATGAGTTTATATGTCTTCTTGAATAAATAATAGGAGAATCAAAAAGCATGGACTCCATGGCTAACCATGAAGTCCATGCTTTTGTTGATTGGAAGGAACGCCTTATCATTCAAGAGTAATGGCTCTGTTTACCGAACGCTCCTCAATCCTCTTTAAATGCCGGCTGAACATTGCCATCACTAGCAAATGAACCTTCGCCTGTGTGTATTTATAAAAGAACCAGGGAAGCGATGGCATAAAATCATGGATCGCTACAATCGCTTCGTTGGTCCCCGGGATCTGCCGGAATTCCATCCTACCTCGTGTGTTTTTCCGGCTGTCGGTAAGCCTGCCTCCGGTCACGTAGTACAGCGCCCGGGTGGAGGTGCTTCGCTCATGAGAGTAATTCATTTGAAGCAGCTCAACAGCGGGTGCGGAAAAGCCTATGCGGCAGTTCTTATTCTCATCCACCGTCGTCTTAATCCATGGGTTTAATCGATCCTCGAGCCATTCCACGTAGTGCTGTGCCGCCCAGTTGGCATCTTTCCCATCTGGAATCACAATACGTTGAACAGACCGGACATCTTGCTGGATAGAGAGATTCGGCTTTTTCTTATTGACCTTCGCTTTACTGGCAGCTTCCTGCTCGAGGGCATCTTTTGCTGCTTCTTCAAACGTAATCGAACCGCGGCTGATGCCGGGCACCTCGTTCTCAGGATGACTCGTCATCGGATGAGTGAGGCTTTCGATCAGCGGATAGGCAGTTTCTTTCGGAGCACCGGTAATAAAACTCACCCATAGACGCGAAAGGTTCACGGTCATAAACGGAAGATCAACCAGCTTAGGGTTTCTCCCCATCACGTGAGCGGTCTTCAGCATCATCGATCGGTACGTCATCACCTCCGGACCTCCCACATCAATCGAGCGTCCTTTCAGTTCTTCATCCTCCACACTTTTATCAAGCGCGTTCAGAACATCAGGCAGCGCCACCGGATGCGTTTCCGTTTTCGTCCATTTTGGCAGCAGCATGACCGGAAGTCTTTTCACCAGCTTCTTAAGAATAGGAAAAGAAGATCCCTTGGGCCCGACGATCAATCCCGCCCGAATCGTAGTCACCGGCACCCCGTAAGCACGGAGAATCTGATCAACTTCCTGTCTGCTTCGTAAGTGTCTGGATAAAGAGGGTGAATCCTCAGGGATAATGCCGCTCAAGTAAATAATCTGCTTTATTCCTTGCTTCTTCGCTGCCTGGGCAAAATTATCCGCTAAGATCACATCCATATCTTCAAACGACCCCTGCGTTAATTTTGCGCCTGGCATCATGGAATGAACAAGATACACCGCAATGTCTGCACCCTCCAGCCCTTTTTCCGCATCTGCCATTGAATAAAGATCACAGGAGCGCCAGTTGACGTGTTCCGTGTCTTCTTTATTTTCTCCATTTCGCGATAATGCAATAACATCCGTGTGATCAGTCAGCTTCTTCATCAGGTTCGTTCCGATATAGCCACTTGCTCCGGTAAGGGCCACGACGGGTCTTTTATTAGCCAAAACGATCCTCTCCTTTTTATTTCGTTAAGGTTTCATTTCCCTCGATGTCCCTGGAGGTAACTTTTGGATAGGGTGGGTCTTGAAACCATCGACCTGTAAGATAATGAAAGAGTGTCCAGACCTTATGGGTAAGTTCCAACGTATTCTACACGTAATATAGCACTTATTGATTCACACTTTTCCGGAGCTGAAGTTGTACATTCCTAGGCATTCTGGAAAGACAATGGGTTTTCCGAAAACAAAAGAGAAAAAAGTCAAAAGGTTCTAGTACCCCATCGTCTAGGTCAGCAGCTTCAAAATGAAGAGGGCGAATGGAAACCTTTATAGTATGCAACAAAAAAGGAATGCAGTAATATAAAGACGGTCAACTCGACAAACGAGGTGTCCGTCTTGTTTATTTTACTTAGAGTGTATTTGGTGTACCCCAGACAATAATTCAAAGAGATTTTTCTCAAATCTTTTCTTTACCAATAGATTGATGGGGAGGTTCAAAATTACAATTAGTTTCAACAAGAGATAGAGGCAAACCACTTACATATTGGTAAATAATTATGGTCTATATCTAAATTATGCTTATAAAATAATTTTAGAGTAGTATTAAATTTATTTGGTTGAATTCTATTAAATGGTAAAATGGTTTTACACTAATAAATAGTTTCGGAGGAAAAATATGGAGAAAATATTACTATCAAAGTATGCAAGAAGGACTTTCTTTTTTATATCATTAATTTTATTTATTATTTTATTGCTTATAAGACTATTGTTAATGCCCGCTCTTTCCAATTTATTAGATGAAAACATATTTAATATTATTAACACAATGATAGATGCTCTTTTTTCAACAGGTGTAAGTACAGTAGTTATTGCATCACTAGCTTTTTGGCTTACCCCTAGAGTAGTGAAAAAATCCCAAATGGAAATTGTAGAACCCAAACAAGTTAAAGATTACTTGGAACGAGCTAGAGAAACTGATGAATATTGGTTTATGGGTGGAACAGGGAGGTTTACTAGATCTAAAACAATTCCTAAATTAGCAATTGATGCTAGACACTCTAATTTCTCCAAAAAAATACATATTATAATGATTAACCCTGAAAATAGAAGAGTTTGTGAAAAATATGTTGATTATAGAAATAAAGTAAAATCCGGATTAAACCAACGGTGGAATTATAAAAAACTAAAAAAAGAGATCCTTTCAACAATAGTAGCAGCTTACACGTGGAGAAAAGAACAACCATTATTAGAGGTAGAAGTTGGTTTAATAGAGCATTACTCTCTTTTTAGAATAGATTTATCTACTGAGCTTGCAGTAATAACTAAAGAAGATCCCAGTGAGCCAGCATTAATGTGTGAAAAAGGTACATTTTTTTTTAAGTCATATTTGGAAGACTTAAGGTTAAGTTTAAGTCAAAGCCGCATTCTTACCCCAAAAATAGATGGGATACCCTTCTCGAAAGTTAATGGGGAAGAAGTACAAAAATTTGTTGAGAGTTTAGGAATAGAAACAGATCCCTTTGATATAGATGACTTTGAAGAAATGGCCAAAATAGTAATTAAGGGAGAGAATCCATATGGATACTAAGTTAATAAACTCTTTAGCTAAAATGATGCTGAAAAAAGACAAACGATCAATCATTAAGAATACCTTAAAAGATTTTTTGATTGAAAATGGGGATCAAATAAGTTTTAATTGGCACCCTTTGGGCTTTCTTCACTCAAAATTGGGCCATGCAGCTGAAGTAGGAGATATCAGGTTGCATGTATGGTTACCTAATAACAGAAAGACCCAGGAACCACCTATGCCTATACATGATCATGTTTTTAATATAAATAGCTTTATTTTACTAGGTAAAGTTACAAACCATATATATGATCTGACGTCTTCCTTGGGTGATAAAAGACAGTTATATAGAGTGGAATATAATAATGAAGGGTCTTTACTAAAACCTTTAGACACGGTAATAAGGTGTAAACTAAAATCTAGCCAGTTGTACAACAAAGGTGAATTTTATGAAGTAAATAAAGATAAATTTCATCAAACCTTTGTAGAAATAGAAGATTTTACTGTTACGTTAGTTTTGACGACTGACAAAGACCCTGTTAAGGAACCTAATATACTTGGTCCTTTAGGACAAGAAGAATATTTTTATAAGAGGGAAAAATGTGAATTTCCAGTAATAGAATTATTTCTAGATCTGTTATAAATTCTCATATGTACATGGGATATAGAACAACACTAAAAGTAATAACATAATCAACTATCTTTCAATTACATCAAACAGGATAACCATGAGGTTATAGGCCGAAATTTATGACACTCCTTAAATATAGTTCAATCGCTACTTCTCTTCAAAATTTTTAAATGGTAAATAGCAACCAGAGAGCAAAATTTTTGTCCATCTATTTCGTATTCTTTATGGAGATTGAAGAATTTTTCTTTAAAAACTTTAAAGTTCTTAGACACCAAACCAGACCTTCCACTCGATTGTAGAGGTAAGAAGGTCTATTTTTTATGCCTTCAATTGATTGAAGGAGGAAAAAAATGAATTACTTAAAAGAATTGAACGCGTTTCTAGATCAGCTGGAATTGGAGGAGCTGTCTTTATCTGCCTCGATGCTGTGGATTTCGTTGATGCACTTCAATAACAAAGTCGGCTGGAAGAAAGAATTTGCGGTTCCATCAGCTACGCTTATGACCAAGGCTCGTCTGACTGAGAGTTCGTTTAAACGCGCGCGTACAGAATTGAAGGAGAAGGGCTACATCAAGCACACGTTTGTTAACCGGAATCGTGCCCCTTTGTATGAAA
Organism: Halobacillus rhizosphaerae; assembly: GCF_046719735.1. Lineage (NCBI taxonomy): Bacteria > Bacillati > Bacillota > Bacilli > Caryophanales > Bacillaceae > Halobacillus > Halobacillus rhizosphaerae. The sequence continues at coordinate 93,126 of NZ_JAUTWQ010000018.1, read as the reverse complement.
TGATTTCTTGTATCAATCAGGTTGTGCCCGAAGAAGCGGCCGCAGGGGTGGACGCAGGAGTGAGCGAAGGAACGAACCCAGGACTGAGCGCTTTATTTAAAAGAAAAGAAAGAAAAAGAAAAGAAAATCATCCGACCCCAGCTGTTCCGAACGCTCATGATTTTTACGAACAGAACATGGGGATGCTGAGTCCCTTTATAGCGGAGCGAATTGCGCAGTGGTGTGAGGACCTGTCGGATGAATTGGTGATTGAATCGATGAAGCATTCCTTGCAGCAGAACAAACGGTTTTTCAAATATTGTGAGGCGATCTTAAAACGGTGGCAGTCCGCGGGAGCGACATCGCTTGAAGAGGTGGATGCCTTGTCTCAGGAGCAGCGGCCAAAGGAAACGGGAGAAGATGAAATAGAGGATATGTTTGAGGAAATTAGAAAGGAGAGAAATCTATGAACTACGATCAAGCGTTGGAAATTTTGAGAACGATCAGAGAGATGTATGGAGATCATAAATTCCCGATGACCAAAAGGAAAGTGAACCTGATGATTTCCCAGCTGGAAACGATGGATTACGATAAAGTCATGAGCCGGGTAGAGGGGCACGTCAGGAATTCACCCTATCCGCCTGCCTTATGTGACATTGCCGTTTATGAGGTTCCTGATAATGGGATGAGCGAAAAGATGAAGCAGTGGGAAAAGGAAGCGGCAGAAGTACCCGAGGAAACGAAACGGCAGTTTGAAGAGAAGCTGAATGAATTGATCAGGAAGGTGTCGTCGCAATGATTAGAAATCTACAAGCAGAACAGTCGGTGATTGGAACCCTATTACTGGAAGGGTCGCTGATGAGTGAGGTCATTCTTGCCCCGGAACATTTCACGGATCAAAGGCACCTGAAGATTTTTCTGGCGATGAGAACCATCCATCAAGCAGATGAACCGGTCAATATCGTTACAGTGACCACGGTGTTAAAAGACAAGATTAGAGAGGTCGGAAATGTCACCTATCTGACCGATCTTGCAGAATCCATTCCAACGACGGCGACCTTTAGGCATCATCAACGGTTAGTTCTTGATGCGTACCGCCACCGCCGAATAAGAGAAGCAGCTGTTAAATACGTGAAAGCTCTCGATGATGAAACGTATGATAAGTTACAGGCGAATATGGAAACGTATCGAGAGTTAGGGATGGACCAGGAAGAGGGATCGACACGGGAGATCCTCCTTGAGATTGCGAATGACATGAAAAATCCCATTCAGGATGGGATGACTGGGTTTTCAACGGGGTATGTGGAACTGGATCAGATGACAGGCGGAAACCAGAAAGGTGACTTGATTATTCTCGCAGCCAGGCCCTCCATGGGAAAAACCGCCTTTGCGCTCAATCTTGCTTCTCATCATTGCAAACAAGGCGGAAGCACCCAGATCTTCAGCTTGGAAATGGGGAAAAAGCCGCTGCTGCAGCGAATTCTTTCCTCAGAAGCTTCAGTCGATGGGCAAAAGTGGCGCTCCATGAATTTTAACAATCAGGATTACATAGACGTTACGAAGGTGATGGGGCCGATCTCCGACTGGTCTCTCGCCATTGATACGCAAGCACGCACCGTCGGAGATATCCGCGCAAAGGTCAGGTCGTATGTACGTAAACAAAAAACGGCCCGCCACCTGGTCATCATTGATTATCTTCAACTGATGTCCTCCACTACACGCTCAGAACGACGGGATCTCGAAATCGGCATCATTACGAGAGAGCTGAAATTATTAGCCCTGGAGCTGGAAATCCCCATCGTTTTATTGTCTCAATTATCGCGGTCCGTGGAGCAGCGTCAGGATAAGCGGCCGCTCATGTCCGACTTGCGCGAATCGGGAAACATTGAACAGGACGCCGATGTCATCGCCTTTCTGTATCGAGAAGATTACTATAAATGGCATGAAAACGACGATAAGGTCGAGTTAATTATCGGTAAGCAGCGGAATGGTCCTGTGGGGAAGGTGAAGCTTCAGTTTAAGAAGGAGTATGGGAAGTTTATGGGGGAAGTCGTGTAAAACTGTTGGGACATAGGGACAGGTACCCTTGTCCCAGTGATTTCTATGAATTCAGAACGTTGGGACACAGGAACCTGTCCCCGTGTCCCAAAGCATAAGCCCGTTCGTTCCGTCATATACATGTGGGAGAGGGGAGGACAGGATAAGAATGTCGATTAACGAAACCGGTTTCTGTATAATTTTGTGATTTTTCTAAAAAATCTATTGAAAGCGGATACATTTTGTGGTTATAATCTAAACAAGCGATAAAAATCATTATTTTTTTACCCTTTTACGAAACCGGTTTCGTTACATTTCGTGAAGGGGTGGAAGGGGAGAGGCTTGCATGAAAATCAAGCGTATACTAGCGGTATTATTCGTTTTTTGTTTGAGTGGTTTTCTTTTTGGCTGCAGTGATAATGAGGAGTCGGCGTCTGGTGACGGGAAGGTTACGTTAGATTTCTGGACATTCGGAGCGACGAACTATGAGGATCTGGCGAAAGAATACGAGAAAGATCATCCAAACGTGAAGATTAAAGTGAAAACATCGGAATTAGAGGATCATCACAATAGCTTATTTACCTCCCTGTCTGCGGGAACCGGGGCTCCGGATATTGCGATGCTGGAAATCGATCAGCTGGACCGCTACCGTCAGGCGCAGGATCGATTCTATAACCTGTATGACTTAGGAGCGAAGGATATTGAGGACAAATACTTAGATTGGAAATGGAATACGGCCGAAAGTAAAGACGGCGACTTCCTGTTTGGCATTCCGACCGACATCGGACCGAAAGCGATGTATTACAACGTAGGCATTTTTGAAAAAGCAGGATTGCCAACGGATCCGGATAAAGTCAGTGAAATGATTTCGACTCCGGAAGCTTTTGCTGACGCGGCTGCCAAGGTGCTGGACAAAACCGGGAAGCCGATGGTCGACAGCATGGAAATGGCGTATCGGGCTCATATGGATGCCTTGAAGGTCAGCTATTTTGATAAAGAAGGCAATCTATTGATTGATCAGCCGGACAACGGTGTGAAGGAAGCCTATGATTATGCGGTGAAGATGAATAAAGAAGGCTATGTCGGCGAATATGAAATGTGGTCGCCGGAATGGGCCAATGCGCTCAATAAAGATGGATTTGCGGTGGAAATGGGTGCGGCGTGGCTGAAAGGCTATATGACAGAGAATGCACCGGATGCCAAAGGGAAATGGCGCGTAACGACTTTACCGAAGGATTTTGCCGGTAACTGGGGCGGTTCGTACCTGGCCATTCCTAAAGAAACGAAGCACAGCAAGGAAGCGTTTGAATTTGCCAAGTGGGTTGTTTCTCCGGAAAATCAAATGAAATCGTTCGAGGACAGCGGATTGTTCCCTTCTGCGCCTGAAGTGTACGAAATGGATAACTTTAAAAACAATAAAGATGAATACTTCGGCGGAGAAAACACCGCGGCTTACTTTGCGGAAGCGGCAAAAGACATCCCTCAAGTATATAAAGGACCGAAATATGCAACTGTAAACAGTGAAATTCTAACAGCGATGCAGAATGTGCAGCAAGGCGGCGATCCAGAGAAGGAATGGAAGGATGCCGTGAAACGGATTGAGGATTTACTGAAACGTTCTTAGGAGCAGCAAACGGGCTGGATGATCCTTCATCTGGCCCTCTTATATAGGAGGGAGAAGCAATGGAAAGTGTAGAGAAGCAAGTATACGCTGCTAAGAAAACGAGACGTTTATCGGAACGTAAGAAAGACATGCTTTCCGGTTACTTATATGTGGCGCCGTTCTTTATTGTCTTTGGCGTGATTGGGCTGTATCCGGCCATTTTCAGCATTGTGCTCGCCTTTCAGAAATGGAACGGGCTCGGGGCGATGGAGTATGTCGGGTTTGGCAACTTCGCTTTGGTCATCCAGGATCCGCTGTTTTGGAAATCTTTATATAACACCGTCATTATCGGACTGATGGGCACGGCGCCGCAGCTGGTTGTTGGAATCATTCTCGCTTATTTATTAAATATGGCGGCTCTGAAGTTTACGAATTTCTTCCGGGTGACGATTTTCATGCCATACATCACTTCGATGGTTGCGGTGGCGTTAATCTTCGGTGTGTTTTTCTCCAGCAATGAATCTGCGCTTGCCAATTATACGTTGGGGCTGTTCGGATTTGACCCGGTCAGCTGGAAAACGTCGGAGTGGGGCGCGAAGATTGCGATCTCGCTGATGGTGTTCTGGCGCTGGGTCGGCTATAACATGATCATTTATCTTGCGGGTCTGCAAAGTATCCCGAAAGATTTGTATGAAGCAGCGACGATTGACGGAGCGAATAAAACCCAGCAATTTCTCCACATCACGATGCCGCTGCTGCGGCCGTTCATTATGCTGACCGTGTTTATGTCTACGGTAGGGGCGTTGCAGCTGTTCGCGGAACCCACGGTCTTTCTTGGATCCAGTGCGTTTAACCGCGATGAAGCGATGACGGTCGTGATGTATTTGTACCGGGACGCGTTCCAATTAGGCTCGTTTGGGACCGCATCCGCAACCGCGGTGCTGCTGCTGATCATCATTGTAGGAGCCGCGGGACTCAATACGTGGTTAACCAGCGGGGCTGGACGTAAGAAGAAGGGAGCGGTGAAGCGATGAGTACGAAAGGGAAGCAAAGAAGGTCTCCGGGCATGGCGGTGATTTACGTGATTCTTGGAGCGGCTGCCCTGTTCTCGATTTTTCCGTTTTACTGGATGTTTGTGATGGCGACCCGTCCGAGTGCGGCCTATAACTCCATCCCTCCAACGCTATTGCCGGGAACGCAGCTGGTGGCCAATTTTAAAAAAGTGCTCGATATGGTGCCCTTTTTCCATGCGATGTGGAATACGGTGCTGTTGTGCAGCACGGTCACGCTCGGGGTGCTGCTGATTAGTTCGCTCGCGGGCTTTGCGTTTGCTAAATTTAAGTTCCCGGGTAAGAATGTGCTGTTTATCTGCATCCTGTTAACGATGGTGATTCCTCCTCAGCTCGGCCTCATTCCTCAGTATTATTTAGTGTCGAAGCTGGGCTGGCTGGATTCATTGATGGGTGCAGGGGTGCTGTTTCTGTTAAACCCGCTTGGCATCTTTCTTATGCGGCAGTACATTAGTGAATCGGTTCCGGATGAACTGATCGAAGCGGCGAAGCTGGATGGGTGCTCGAACTTTAGAATATACCGGAGCATTGTACTGCCGATTATCAAGCCTGCTTTTGCGACGCTCGGGATTATCGTCTTTACGCTGGTGTGGGGAGAGTTCCTCTGGCAGTTTACCGTTCTAAGAGAGCCCGCCTCCTATACGCTGCAGGTGGCGCTTGCAACGATGAACAATGCGTACCGGGTGGACTTTGGCATGCTGCTGTCCGGAGTATTCTGGGCGACGGTGCCGTTGATTATTATTTTCCTTATGTTTAACCGGTTATTTATTTCGAGCATTACCGAAGGATCCATTAAGTAAACCATGCCAGCATCTTTGATTGTTGATACAATAAATACAACAAGAGAGTTCTTTAAGGCAGAAGGAGATGTCGTTCAGATGGACTTAACAATCAGGGATATTGCAAAAATGGCCGGAGTTTCCCCTGCAACCGTGTCGAAGATTATCAATAACTACGGAGGGATCAGTGAGGCGACCCGCCAGAAAGTCTATAAAGTCATTGAAGAAACGCAGTATCAGCCGACCTTTTCCGCGAAGGCGCTGGCGACAAAGAAATCGAATTTGATCGGTCTGATTTATGCCGGCAAAATTAACGTCGATTTTAAGCACCCGTTTTTTAATGAAGTGGTGAATACCTTTAAGAAATCGGTCGGCGCGTTAGGCTACGATCTGCTGCTTTTTTCTAATGAGAAGTTCTATCAGGGGGAAAGCAAATACCTGGAGAGGTGCAAGCATTTTCACGTGGACGGCTGCCTGATCATTGCCGGGGATGAGATTGAAGAAGCCATTCTTGAAGTTTCTAAGAGTGAAATTCCCTGCATTGGCATCGATTTGGAGCTCAAGGGTCCGAGGTCCAGTTACATTATGACGGACAATACGAAAATCGGGGCCGAAGTGATTGAATACTTATATTTGAAACAAAAGCGAAAGATTGCTTATATCGGCGCCAATCCTCATTCTTTTCTGGCCAATATCAGGAATCAGGGAGTGCTTGATTCTATGAAGAAATTCGGACTGGAGATTCATGAGGACTGGATCAAATACGGCGACTTCTTTGAAGAAACCGGCTACCTGCGGATGAAGGAAATTTTGGCAGGGAAGGAACGGCCGGAAGCGGTCTTTGCGGCGTCCGACATGATGGCGCTCGGCGCGTTACAAGCGATGAAAGAAGAGGGCGTGTCGGTGCCGGATGAAATCGAGCTGATTGGCTGCGATGATATTGAAGCCTGCCGTTACAGTGATCCGAAGCTGACTACTGTGAAACAGGATAAGCAGAAGCTTGGTAAACTGGCCGCTTACATGCTGAGCGATCTGATTCAGGATCAGCAGGAAATCTATCCGGTTAAAGTCGATCCGGAGCTGGTGATTCGCGCTACAACGACGTAATTATAGATGGAGGGATAAACGAATGACAACGATACAATTTCCTGAAGCCTTTAAGTGGGGAGCCGCGACCGCTTCCTATCAAGTGGAAGGAGCGGCGGCTGAAGACGGCCGGTCCGCTTCCATTTGGGATGTGTTCGCCCATACCCCCGGAAATGTGAAAAACGGCGAAACTGGGGACGAAGCCTGTGATAGCTATCATTTGTATGAAGAAGATGTGGCGTTATTAGACGAGCTGGACGTCGATCTGTATCGCTTCTCCATTTCGTGGTCCCGCGTGCTCCCGGATGGAACGGGAGAATTAAACCCCGCAGGCGTCGCTTATTATCGCAACTTGATTCAGGCCCTGCTTGACCGCGGCATCGAGCCGATGATTACGCTGTACCACTGGGATCTCCCGCAAGTGCTGCAGGAGGACGGCGGCTGGGAGAATCGCAAGACGGCTGAAGCGTTTCAATATTATGCCGAGGCGATGTATAAGGAATTCGGCGGTCAGGTGAAGAAATGGCTGACCATCAATGAACCGTGGTGTGCCTCCTTTTTATCCAATTATTTAGGCGTGCACGCGCCCGGAAAAAAAGATCTGCAAGTGGCGGTCGATGTGGCCCATCATTTGCTTGTGGCCCACGGACTTGCGGTTCAGTCGTTTCGAAAGCTGGTTCCGGACGGTGAAATTGGCTATGCCCCGAACGTCACCTGGACCGAGCCGTTCAGTGATCGGAAGGAAGATGTGGAAGCCTGCCGCACGTCGTTGATGTGGCATAAAGAATGGTTTATGGATCCCGTCTTTATAGGAACGTATCCGGACAGGCTCGTTCAGCTGTTTGAAAAACATAATGCGGTTCTGCATGCTACCGAGGAAGATATGAAAATCATTGCTCAGCCGATTGATTTTATGGGCATCAATTATTATACCGGCGGGCTGGGGAGATACTCAGAAGGCAACTGGCTGTTTGATTTAGAGGAGATTCCGCTCGATGAACGGAGAACGGATATTGGCTGGCCGATTTATGCCGATGGCTTTTACAAAATTCTCCGTTCGATTACCGAGACGTATGGCGAGGTTCCGATTTATATTACGGAAAACGGTGCCTGCTACAACCATGAAGTGGAGAACGGCGAAGTACACGACAAGGAGCGGATTGATTACTTGAAGCAGCATCTGACCGCTTTGAAACGGGCGATGGATTCCGGAGTGCCGATTCGGGGCTACCTTGTCTGGTCGCTGCTCGATAATTTCGAGTGGGCCGAAGGGTATGATAAACGGTTCGGCATTGTGCATGTGAATTTTGATACGTTTGAGCGGACGAAGAAGGACAGTTACTTGTGGTATCAGGAAGTGGTGAAGGCGAAAGCGTTTGAGGTATAGTAAAAGGGTCATGCTTAAAGAGTATATGGACGTGGAGTTTTTAATGGAACTTTCCATTAGATAAATTCATTAACAAGTGGTTTAAACGATGTGCCCCAGCTGTTCATTAGTGAACGGCTGGGGCATTTTTTTATTGGTACTGTTCATTTTTAATATTAGTTAATAGAAATCTCCTCTTGAAAGGTCACTTACTTTTGACCATAGATAGCAATACTTTTTCCATTTCTTTTTTTGACAGAACTTCTGTAGAGAGTATGATTTTGTAACCTTTTTCTGGAACAACAACCCTCATACCGACCTTCGTGCTAAAACTCTTGTCTTGAGTGGAAATATATTCAAACTTAAATCCATTTAAAGAATAGGTGTTGGTTTTACCAGCCTCCTGCATATCAACCAAGTAATCTTCTTGGCTGATATCCATCTGTAGTAATGAAAAATTAGTCTCTCCATTGCTATAACCCAGATCAACAACTGGTTCCTCACTCCCATCATGAATAGAGTAGTTTTCAGAAACCTTTTTGTATCCTTCAGGTAGATAAGTTGGTTTAGTAAAAGGAAAACTTGCCAGCTGTTGGGATTGTATTGGCGCAAACTTCTTTTCGTAAGTTCGCTTTGATTCTTGTATTTGATCCAATCTCTTCTCTTCTTCAGCGTTCGGGTATTTCCTGTTTTCATTTTGTACCTTGTTAAATATATCAGTTTGTTCTTTTAGTAATTGGCTATAATTAGTGAATTCTTTTTCTGTTAAATACTTTTTTGCATAGGCTAAAGTTTTATCAAAGAAATCAATCTCTTCTTCACTTTCCTCAGGATAAGCGTGTGTTAAATTTTCTTCCGAACCAAATATTTGATTGATTAGTGAACCGGCAGCATTTGCAATATATGGACCACCAAATGCAATTCCTGCACCCATGATCATCAGTGAAGCGACAGAACTAAGTATCCAATTTGGGAATCTTTTCTTGCTTTTTTTCTCACTTTTAGCTTGCTTCACGCCTAAAGAAACTCTGTTATGTAATTCTTTTGGAATCTCGATATTTTCCAATTCTCTTTTTATCTCATTCACACATATCAGCCTCCTTAAAATCCTTTCGAAGTTTATGTAATGCACGATAGAACAATGTTTTGGCCGTTCCTAAAGGCATATTCAATAACGCTGCTATTTCTTTAAATGTATAACCTTGATAAGATTTTAAGATTACGATACTTTTTTCATCCTCATTTAATTGATCCAGTAATCCTTTAAGGGTAATAGAAAGGGAGGTATCTTCATCTCTTGAACCCATTAATTCTTGATCTATTGAATCCAATTGAATGACTTTTTTATTTTTATTAATTAAATCAATGGAACAAGTGATGGCAATTTTGATTAACCACGTCTTGAAATATTTTGGGCTTTTTAATGTATCTATCTTTTTAAAGGAACGGTATGCCACTTCTTGAACTACATCTAAAGCATCGTCTTGATTTTTTACGTAAGCATAAGAAATACGATATATATCTTCTTGGTATAGCTGGAAAAGTTCCAGAAAGGCTTGGTCATTCCCTTTTTGCGCCTTAATTACTAAACGAATAATGATTGTTCATCCTCTCTTTGTTTCTTATCTATCTATTAGACAAACGGACTCCTCATTTGGCTTTAATTATTTCTTTCAAAATAAAAAAATCGTCTTATAAAGGACGATTTTGATAAATTATGTGATTTTAAAAATCAACTTTTCACAGTATTCTGTGGATATGGAACACTGTTTAAGTAGTGATGGTAGATAGTCAAAGTGTAGCATCTATTTCTATCTAATGCTGTTGGTATTACTGGCAAAAAATTTATTTGGAAAATGTACATGGCAGACAGGAGGCCATTTTAATAGGAGGGAGAATGATGAGTAAATTCAGAAAGACTCTTTATCTATTTGCTCATGTTATAACACCACTAACTTACTTTGTGGTAGCTGTTGCTTGGGGGCAGCTAGTATTATCTACGCCATTATGGACAAATTTAACAGACAACCTTTCCATAATGGCCTTGTATTACTTAGGTATAAGCGTCATATGGTACTTTACTATTGATAAAATTGAAGAAGAATTTAAGAAAACTCAAAATGAATCTGAATCGCCAAGTAATCCAAAGTATTAACTGTTAGGAATATGTTGGATTGACTAGTTGCTTCTCACATCACAGTTCGAGCATGATCTGTTGGTTCTTTTTTTAAATGAAACCAACCCTTTGATGATAAAATAAAGGCAGATAAAAAATTTCTGAATCAATTAACGCAAGGAGGCAGACCATGGATGATCGTGCGCCAAAAGAAAAACCATTAACGTTAAAACGAATGCTTAAACAATCTCTGGCCGCTGGGCATCGTCATACTGTCGGACTAAAATTGGACGGAACAGTAACTGCAGTGGGTGACAATAAATACGGTCAATGTGAGGTGAGCAGCTGGCGAAATATCGTGGCGGTTGCGGCTGGTAACGTACATAGAGCGAGAAATACAGGCAACGCTCATACCGTCGGCCTTAAATCAGATGGCACGGTGATGGCTGCGGGCTGGAATAAGCATGGTCAATGCGATATAAACGACTGGAGGGATATTGCAGCAGTGGCAGCAGGATGGCGACGCACCATTGGGCTGAAATCGAATGGCACCGCGGTTGCTGCGGGTCGAAATAACGAAGGTCAAAGCGATGTAAGCGATTGGCATGATATGGTGGCGATCACGACAGGTGATTGGCATACCGTTGGGCTAAAATCGGATGGTTCCACGGAGGCAGTAGGGAATAACCGCTATGGTCAATGCGATATAAACGGCTGGAGCGATATAGCGGCGATTGCAGCGGGTTACCTTCATACCGTCGGCCTTAAATCAGACGGGACAGTTGTGGCGGCAGGGATGAACAAGCATGATCAAGGCGATATCAATAGCTGGAGCGATATAGTAGCGATCGCGACGGGCAGTTATCATACGATCGGGCTAAAATCGGATGGCACAGTAATGGCAGCAGGTATGAACAAGCAGGGGCAATGCGAAGTAAGCCATTGGCGCGATATCGTGGCAATCGCAGCTGGTTGTGCCCACACAATTGGTCTAAAATCAGATGGGACTGTGGTTGCTGTGGGGGATAATGAGTATGGTCAATGTGAAGTGAGTGATTGGCACGGTATCCAGTTGCCTGGACATAGTGTTAAATAAATATTCTTAATAGAAGGGTTAGCTCCATGAAAGAACGTAGCAATGAGGAAGAGTTAAAGATTATAAGTGAATTGGGGGAATGGATAATGAAAGACACTTGTTTCATTGAATTGGTGTTTGAGAATATTGAGTCAATCATAATCCCGAGAGAACGTATTCGAAAGTTAGAGTGCACTCCTCTTAAAGAGAGGACTAATGTGAGAACTTACGATACAAATTACGTTCGTCTTCAAATTGATTATCAAGACCAAATGGAACTAAACTACATACCTGAGAATTATGAGTACCCCCTAGGAATGTTTATTGATAACCCGACTAGTAACCGTGTTCAGGATCGTCCAAACATTCTGGGACGTATCCTTAATTACCGTGATATTGTCTCCTTATACTATATGGATGATAAGGAGGAGGAAATTTACGGAGTTTATGTTCCTTGGAGTGAAGCCGAAGAAGACTTCAATGAATATATGAAGGTATCGATCGAGCCCTCTTACATCGATATCCTTATTCAGAATAACTTCGATTAATTAATCATGAATAAAATCAGCCCGTTTAGACGGATTAAATCTATTCGGGCTGATTTTGAAGGTGAGTTTCCTGGTGTCGGCGTGCATAAAACTAAGAATTAGCATCAAATATGGCCAGTTATTTTATGCCGTAAGTATTTAAAATTGCCTGATATAAAATATTCACCCCATCCATTAAAGAATCCTCATTGAAAGTCATTTCAGGATGATGAAGACCAGGTTTCAAATCGCACCCTAAGCCTACCATTGTTGCTTTTAAATCGGGTCTTTTAATTGTGTAAAAGTGAAAGTCATCTCCTCCTGGTGTGATTAAAGGCTTGTCTACCTTATCTTCACCCAAGGTATCTTTAATAGCTTTTTCCATTAATTGGATTGCTTCTTCATTTGTTTTAGCGGCGGCTATTCCATGAGAGTTGGTTAGAATTTCTACATTGTATAATGATTTAACAGAATCTAAGATTTCATAGACAGATTTAATTAGTTTATCCATCAATTCATTGTCTTGAGCTCGAAGGTCCAATGATAGTGATGCATTTCCTGGGATAATATTGGCGCTTTTACCTCCAGCATGAAATTTCGTCATCTTAACTGAATGAGGAGTGCGCGGATCTAGATGAATTTTTCCTAGCATGTTTACAATTTCTGAACCTATTTCAATTGCATTACTAGTAAGGTGTGGGCGAGCTCCATGAGCATCTTCACCCTTTATTTCTAGATTAATAGTTTTGGCAGCTCCGTGTACGATTACTGGAGTTGCTCGTCCCATGTCAGTTTCTTGAATTGGTCTTAGATGTATTCCAAATAAGTAGTCGACGTCGTCAACTACTTGTTCTTCGACCATCTTTAACGCTCCCGCACCTTTCTCTTCTGCAGGTTGAAAAATAAATTTCACTGCAACTTTATCTTTTAAATTACTATTCTGTTTTAGTTTCCACAATACACCAAGCACCATTGCCATATGAGAATCGTGTCCACATGAATGATTTGCTTTAAATTCTCCATCCACTTCCTGCCACAATGCATCAATATCAGCCCGAACACCCACTATTGGTAAGTTGCTTTCGAAATTTCCGAATTCACCAACTAAACCAGTACAATCCTCAAACGTTCGAACCTTACATCCGTTTTTTTCTAGTATTTCTTTAATATATTTTGTGGTCTCAACTTCTTTCCAACTAACTTCTGCATTTTCATGTAAATAATGAAAAGTTTCCTTAACCTGTTCTTCAATAAGATTCTTCATTATTCTTCACCATCCTTTATGAAATATTTATAAGTTTCATGTATTATTGCCCTCTCATCTACTCTCTCTATCACTTCATTTAAAATAGCATCTATTAGAGAGATGGTGACTGGCCCCTTACTGAATAAATTTTTATTAGATACATGAATGGGAACAACGATATCTGCGAATTCAACAATGGGTGCGACTTGGGAGTCTGTTATAGTGATCACTTTAATACCCTTGCTTTTTGCTTCTTCCGCAAGACGAAGTGTATCAAGTGCGTATCGATAGAAAGAAAAAACTATAATACAAGATTTCTCTGGAAGTAAGTCTAGTAATCCAGCATCTGTTTCGGGTCGATAGAGAGAAGCATTTCCTAAAATATAATTTAAATTAAAGTAAAGCCAATGAGCGAAAGTGAATGAGTGATAATAACCTGCAATGACTAATTTATCGCTATTTATGATTTCTTCAGTCATAGCATCGATTTTCTCTGTATCTATTTCATCAACATATTTTTTTATGTTGTTTATGTCTCTGATCATGCTATCCACGTAGTTATTATTCTCATTATTTGCATAGTCTTCTGTCTCAAATGAATTTTGATTTAAGTCTAAAAGATGCTTTCTTACATCTTTTTGAAGCTCCTTAAACCCCACATATTCAATGGTATTGCAAAACCGTATGACCATAGTTTCGCTTACGCCTATTATGCTTCCTACCTTTTTTGCCGGATGTATGGCAAATATCATAGGATCTGTAATTAGATGATCCGCAACTTTTTTGAGTCCTTTTGTTAAATCTGGAAATTTTGCTTTTGTCTTAGTTAAGTATTTTGGGTTCATAATCTCACCTTTTGAAGTTTTTGCAACATTTGCTATTGAAATAAATTATATAATTCATTAAACTTTTATACAAGTAAAAATTTTCTGAAAATAGGAGGGAAAGTAATGAGTGCTCAACAAGATCGAATTGAAGAACAGGAACCTCAGGTGTCAAAAAGGAAGAAAATAGGATTACCAGATGCTTATGTCATATTATTTGGAATTTTAGTTTTAGCCGCTATTGCAACCTATTTCATTCCTGCTGGGAGCTTTGATAGGGAAACTACAGATGGGATTACAACCGTAATACCTGATAGTTATCATGGGACTGGCCAACAACCAGCAAGCTTTATTGCAGTATTCAGAGCCATCCAGCAAGGTATGATTGATTCCGCGGGCTTGATTTTCTTGGTTTTGATTATCGGTGGCTCATTTGCAGTAATAGAATATACTGGTGCCATTGATGCTTTAATTATGAAAACGATTAATAAAACAAAGAACAAAGAATATTGGCTAATTATTATCGTTTGCACATTGTTTTCTATCTTCGGAGCCTTAGGTATCATTGTCAATGCGGTTATTGCCTTTATACCAATTGGAATTATTATGGCTCGTTCTATGAGATTAGATGCGGTTGTTGGGGTTTCTATTATTTACTTAGGAGCCTACGCAGGGTTTAATACTGCTTTTTTAGACCCATTAACCACCGGAATGGCCCAGCAAATTGCACAAGTACCACTATTTTCAGGTATCGGATTTAGAATATTAATTTATCTTACCGTACTTTCATCGACTATTTTGTATATTTGGTGGTATGCAAACAAAGTTAAGAAAGATCCTCGAAAAAGTGTATTAGGTAATAATAGATTTCCAAAACACCAGGAAAAGAACGTGGATAAAACTCCAAAAGAATTAACTGGTGTACATAAGCTGGTTATTACCTGGTTAGCTGTAGGAATTGGAATATATATTTTTGGAGTTTTTCAATTCGGATGGTCTCTTAATGAAATGGCAGCAATGTTTATTGTTATTTCACTAGGAACAGCAGTAATAGCCAAAATTACTCCTAACAGATTAGTAGAAGAATTCTTTAATGGATGTAAAGGATTAGTTTACGGAGCATTAATCATTGGTATGGCCCGATCAATTGTGGTGATTTTACAAGATGGTCAAATCTTAGATACCGTTGTCCAAGGAATGGCAACAATAATGGAACCGTTTTCAAGTGTTTGGGGCGCAATAGTAATGTTATTAGCGAATGGTGTATTTAACCTTCTTGTTTCCTCTGGAAGCGGGCAAGCGGCGATCGTTATGCCAATTATGACTCCGCTGGCAGATCTGATGGATATTACACGTCAAGTTGCAGTGCAGGCCTATAAAATGGGTGACGGATTTACTAATGTTATTACACCAATATCCGGTATTTTAATGGCTAACCTCGCCATAGCTGGAATCCCATGGACGAAATGGATTAAATACATCATGCCGCTAGTTTTGATTTGGTTTGCAATAGGTGCTTTCTATTTAGCTATTGCTGTTTGGATTGGCTGGGGTTCAATTTAATATAGAGAGGATATGTTGTTGATGAACATCGATGAAATTATTTTGTATAAAGTGCAAATGAAAATGAAAACCCCTTTTACAACTAGTTTTGGTACAGAGCATAATCGTTTCTTTTTATTAGTTGAAGCTAAGAATAAAGAGGGTCTATCAGGTTGGGGAGAATGTGTGACCTCTGAACGGCCGCTATATAGCGAAGAGTTTACTCAATCTAGCTGGTTAATGTTAGAAAAATTTTTAATTCCATTAGTTTTGGAAAACTCATTAGATCATCCAGATGATCTACAAGAAATATTTGATTTATATAAGCTAAATAATATGGCGAAGTCAGCTTTGGAGGGGGCCGTGTGGGATCTATATGCAAAATCAAAAGGAATTTCATTAGCAAAAGCATTAGGCGGAAATAAATCAACTGTTGATGTAGGAATTAGCTTAGGAATAGAAAGTAAGAGTGAAAATTTACTGAATTTAATTGCCGAGAAAAAGGAAGAAGGATATAAACGGATCAAAGTCAAAATTATGCCTGGGAAGGATATAGAAGTATTGAGTCAAATACGTAATAAGTTTCCGCATATCCCCTTAATGGTAGATGCAAATAATGCTTACTCATTAGAAGATATGAAGACACTAAAAGAAATGGATAAATTTGATCTGATGATGATTGAACAGCCTTTGACAGCAGGAGATCTTGTTGATCATGCTAAATTGCAAGAAGAACTAGAGACTCCTATATGCCTTGATGAAAGTATACATTCCCTTGAAAATGCTAGGCAGGCAATAGAATTAGTAAGTTGTGGGATTATCAACATGAAAATTGGGAGGGTGGGAGGATTAACAAACGCTAAAAAGATTCATGACCTCTGTGAAAATGAAAATATCCCCCTATGGTGTGGAGGTATGCTTGAATCAGGAATTGGGAGAGCGCATAATATAGCTATTACGTCATTATCTAATTTCAAACTTCCTGGTGACACGGCATCCTCCGCAAGATACTGGGAAAATGATATTATTGAGCCGGAAGTAGTTGCGGAAAATGGAAGAGTAGATGTTCCTAATGGCCCCGGAATTGGTTTCGATGTGAATAAAAACGAGATTGAAAAACATACTTTGGAAAGAAAAGTATTTAAACAGAATTCGAAAAAAGTAGGTTGAATATCTGATTCTGAAAAAAGCGCCAATATAGGGCGCTTTTTTTATAGAAATCAAGGATAATAGATAATCATCATTCTCTTTAAAGGAGGAAACACATTCTATGAAATTTGAAAAAGTACGCTGGGGAATTATCGGATGTGGCGACGTCACCGAAGTAAAGAGCGGACCCGCCTTTCAAAAAGCAGAAAAATCAGAGCTCGTCGCCGTGATGAGGAGAACAGGGGAACTTGCGAAAGACTATGCAGAAAGACACCATGTGCCGAAATGGTACGATGACGCAGATGCCTTGATTAACGATTCGGAAGTGGACGCGGTGTATATTGCCACGCCGCCAGGCTCGCACAAAGAGTACACTCAGAAGGTGGCTGCAGCAGGAAAACCGGTGTATGTAGAAAAGCCGATGGCCCGTAGCTGGGAAGAGTGCAAGGAGATGGTCGCTGCTTGTGAAAAGGCAGGGGTTCCGTTGTATGTAGCTTATTACCGCAGGGCGCAGCCGAGATTTCTTAAGATTAAGGAGTTATTAGATGAGCAGCGCATAGGCGATGTACGTTTTGTGTCTTCCACTCAATATCAGAAAGCAAGAGAAAATGTACAGGATTCGCAAAGTCTACCGTGGAGGGTGCAGCCTCAATTTGCCGGGGGCGGTTTATTTTTCGATCTAGCCAGCCACACGCTCGATATTCTCGATTATCTGCTGGGACCTATTAAGGAGGCAAAAGGAATTGCTTCGAATCAGGCAGGCTTGTACGAAGCGGAAGATATCGTCACGGGGACGTATCGATTTGATTCGGGTGTTCACGGTGTAGGAAAGTGGTGCTTTACTGCTTTTGAAGATGTCGATTTGAATGAAATCGTCGGCAGCAAAGGGAAGATTACCTTTTCCACCTTTGGAGACGATCCAGTTGTGTTGACAACGGCAGATGGAAGGCAGGAATGGAACTTTGAACGGCCGCAGCACGTACAGCAGCCGCTGATTGAAACCATGGTCGCTGATTTAACAGGAAATGGACACTGCTATAGTACCGGCGTGTCAGGCGCGAGAACGAACTGGGTGATGGATGAGATAGTGAATAAATAGTGGACAGGGGGGACAGGTACAGTTGTCCCAATTTTTTGGGACAAACGTACCTGTCCCCCCTGTCCCAGAAAAAAATAAGGTTGTACCTTTGGGAGATCCGTGTTAGGATTTATCTAAATATTAAATCAATGAATGCAAACGTCTTCATAACTAATGCAGTTTATATTAATGCATTTTTATTTTTAGCATTTATGCAAACGTCTGCATTAAAATTGCATTCTAAGACTCATATATTTTTTGGGTTTTGTGTAAGCGGATTCATTGATTTAAATACTTTGAGGAGTGGTGGAATGAAGAATAAGTTTCGGTTAGGAATGGCTTCTGCATTGTTAGCGGCAAGTGTGGCTTTATCTGGTTGTTCATTTGGTGCTGGAGACAGTGAAGAGGCTGGAGGGTCTTCGTCTGGAGACGGAGTCACGGTCGATGTTTTTCAATTTAAAGTTGAGTTTAAAGATCAATTCGAAGATCTGGTAAAGAAATATGAAAAAGAAAATCCGGATGTAAACATCAACGTGAAAACCGTTGGCGGCGGAAATGATTATGGTGCTTCATTGAAGAGTTCTTTCTCATCCGGTGAAGAGCCGGACATCTTTAATGTCGGCGGTCCTACTGATGTAGATGAATATGAAAAATACTTAGCAGACGTATCCGATACGAAAGCAGCGAAGGCCGCTCTTGATGGCACGCTGACGAGTGTTGATCGTGATGGCAAGATTCTTGGACTTCCGTTTAACCAGGAAGGCTACGGTATTCTTTATAACAAAAAGGTATTTAAGGATGCCGGCATTGATCCTAAATCGATTAAGAGTCTGGATGATTTAGAGAAGGTTTCTAAGGAACTGGAAAGTAAAAAGGATGAGCTTGGCATTAAAGCTCCATTCGCTTTACCGGCCAAAGAAAAATGGGTGCTGGGTAACCACTTAGCCAATGCCTACATTGCGGATGAATTCAACAACAGTGTGATGGATGCGTATAAAGCAGATACGATTAAATTCGAAATGGGTGACAAGATGCACCGATTCGTGGACATTCAGAATGATTATTCCATTCAGCCGACGCTGAGTCTTGATTACTCTCAGCAAGTTGAGCAGTATTTCTCTTTAGGCAAAGTAGCCATGATTCAGCAAGGGAACTGGGTGTATAACACCATTGAGTCTATGGATGAAGATTTTGCAAAGAACAATGTTGGACTCATGCCGATTCCGGTCAAAGGCTATGAAGGCAGCATTCCAGTCGGCGTACCGAACTACTGGGTAGTCAATAAAGAATCTGATGATAAAGTCGTTCAAGCCAGTAAAGATTTCTTAGACTGGATGTACACCTCTGATGAAGGTAAGAAATTTGTAACGGACGAGTTCAAATTTATTCCTGCTTATGAAGGCTATGAAGACATGGAGATCGCGGACCCTATTTCTCAAGAGATTTATAACTATGCCAAAGACGGCAAAACGTTAGGATGGGTCTTTATGGGAGCTCCAACAGGCTGGACGGAAGGTTCGGTTGGCGTAGCGATTCAGGAATACATTGCCGGCGATATTTCTTGGGATGAAGTAGAGAAACGAGCAACGAAAGATTGGGAAGACGCACGTCAATAGTCAAGAGAGGAAGAGCCGGCAGCAGGGAGGGTTTCCTTTTGCCGGCGGTCTTTCCCTATTTTTTCTATTAAACGAGAGGTGCCTCATTTAATAGTGAAGATAGTGAAGGAACGATTTACAACATATTAGGAGGCGGACATATGCGCAATCGCAGTTTGTCATTTTGGCTTTTTCTCACCCCGGTGATTCTCGGTTTAGGAATTGTGGTCGTGATTCCATTTATTTATGGCTTTATTTATTCGTTTACCGACTGGAACGGACTGGCGGCGGATAAATTTATTGGTTTTAAAAATTATATGAACTTATTCCACGAATCCGAGTTCTTAGATTCGATTTGGTTTACGGTGAAATTCGCTGTGGTCACGGTGATTCTTCTGAACGTGTTTGGTTTGGGACTGGCTATGCTCGTGACCAGAAAAATCAAATCGAACAACGCACTTCGTACCGTGTTTTTTATGCCGAACTTAATAGGCGGGCTAATTCTCGGTTTTATTTGGCAGTTTATTTTCGTAAGTGTATTTAGTGACTTGTCCAACCTGACAGGCATCGAAAGCCTGGATGGCTGGCTTTCCACGACGGCGACAGGCTTCTGGGGACTTGTGATCTTAACATCCTGGCAGATGGCAGGTTACATTATGATTATCTATATTGCTTACTTGGAGAATATCCCGAAAGAACTGATCGAAGCGGCTAAGATTGATGGCGCAAGCAGCATGCAGCGTTTTCGTAACGTAACGTTTCCGCTCGTCGCTCCCGCCTTTACTGTTAGTATGTTTTTAACCCTTTCGACCGCGTTCAAAATTTATGACCAGAACTTGTCGCTGACCAATGGCGGCCCCTTCAACTCTACTCAGATGGTGGCGATGGAAATTGTTAAAACCGCATTCTCAGACAACCAGATGGCTTACGCTCAGGCGAAAGCGGTCATCTTCTTCTTGATCGTTGCGGTGATTGCCCTTTCTCAAGTGTATTACAACAAGAAGAAGGAGGTTGACCTATAATGAAGAAGAATCAGGAAAAGAGAAATAAGGTCATTATTGAGATCCTCGGCATTTTACTTGGATTACTGTGGATTTCTCCCTTTTATTTAATGATTGTTAATGCGTTTAAGACGAAGCGGGAAATTTTCGAAGGGGTGCTTGGTGTTCCGGCCAAGGTAGTCTTCGATAATTTCGTTCAGGCGTTCAATGATCTGGATTTTCTAAAATCGCTGTTTAACTCCGTGCTGATTACAGGAATGAGTATTGCGATTATCATCTTGTTCTCCTCGATGGCGGGGTACGCGTTAGCACGGAATAAAAGTAAATTGAGCGGGTTTATTTTCTTTATTTTCGTAGCGGCGATGCTGATTCCTTTCCAATCGGTGATGATTCCGCTGGTGTCAATCTTTGGCCAGGCAAATATGCTCAATGGGGCAGGGCTTATCTTCATGTATCTCGGATTTGGCTGCAGTTTATCCATTTTCCTTTATCATGGAGCGTTAGCCGGTATTTCGAAGTCACTGGATGAAGCGGCGATTATCGATGGGGCCAGCCGGTTTCAAACCTTCTGGTACATTATCTTTCCGTTGTTAAAACCGATTTCTGTAACGGTAGGAATTCTCAATACGATTTGGATTTGGAACGATTACCTGCTTCCGTCTTTGGTCCTAAGTGAAAATAATGCTACGATTCCATTAAAGATGTTTTATTTCTTTGGCCAGTATACGAAGCAATGGCATCTAGCGCTGGCCGGGCTGACGATTGCGATTATTCCCGTCATTATTGGATACTTCTTTGCTCAGAAGCAGATTATAAACGGAGTATCGGAGGGTGCGGTGAAATAGGAATTTGAGGAGTAGGTGAGCATGAACGTAACGATTAAAGATGTAGCAAGCAAAGCCAAGGTTGCTACTTCGACGGTATCCAGAGTCATCTCTGATAGTCCAAAGATCAGCGAGGATACTAAAAGAAGAGTAAGAGCGGTGATGGAGGAGCTTGGCTACCATCCCAACTATAATGGAAGAATTCTCGTCAGCCAGTCAACGAAGACGATTGGGATTGTGACGAAAGTCTCTACCATCAATTCTTCTGATAATTTGTTTTTTACAGAGCTCCTGAGAGGGATCAGTGAGGCTTCCCATGAACAGGATTACAGCATTTATTTAACCACTGGAAATAACGAAGCGTCCATTTTTAAAGAAGTTGAAAAAATGGTCAAAGGCAAGCGGGTGGACGGCGTGATTGTGCTGTATTCGAAAGAGGATGACCAAGTGGTGCCTTTTCTGAGGGAGAACCAGATGCCATTTGTGATGCTTGGGAAACCTGTGGAAAGAGCCAATGAAACCTTGTTCGTCGATAATGACAATGTGCAGGCAAGTAAAGAGGCCACCCAGTACTTACTGAAGATGGGGCATGAAAGAATTGGATTTATCGGCGGCGACTCAAGCTTCGAAGTGGCCAGGGATCGTTTAGAAGGATACAAACAAGCCTTACTCAGCAAAGATCTGGAGCTAGAAGAAGGTGTGATCAAGAATATTGAACAGGAATCCGATGGTACCGAGCGGGTTGTCGAGGAGATTCTGGCTTTGCCGGAACCTCCCACAGCTCTTGTCATCACGAATGATTACCATGCCTTAAAGGTGATGCGTTATATGGAAAGAAAAGGACTTAAGCTTCCGGAAGAAATGAGTATTATTGGGTTTAACAATACGATGATATCAACGCTTGCCAATCCGCCGTTAACGACAGTCGATACCCAATCCTATCAGCTGGGACATGAGTCGGCTAAGAATTTGATTGATCTATTGAATGATCCATCTGCCGTTATGAAAAGCATCATCATTCCGACCGTCATTATTGAACGGCAATCCTGTGAGAACCGGACCCATTCGCAGCACAAACCGGTATAACTAGAGGAGGAGAAGAACATGAATCAGTCATCAGGCCTTCAAAGCGGCATGTACGCCGTTAGTTTATGGATTTCAAGATTTGCCCTGGCCAACCTTCAGTGGATCCTGTTCAGCCTGCCGATCTGGTGGATCGTTCTCAGAATGCTCGACTTGGAGCAGGCAGAGCAATGGCTCTATGTCCTGCCTCCTCTACTTGTAGGTTTGCCAGTGTTCTTCTTTCCCGCGACGGCGGCTCTGTTCGCCAAAGCCCGCTCCTGGATTATCCCGAAGGAAGAGGAAAAAGAGCGGTCATATTTATCGTATTACAAGGAAAATTATAAAAAAAGCTTCCGTGGAGGGGTTGTCCTCACCTTATTCTGGGCTGTTCTTGCCGGAGACCTTTATTATTTTTCCATGAAGAGCCATCTGCTGATGAACCTGTTTTTCATTCTGGCTCTTCTGCTGGCAGTCTTTACGATTAATTTTTTCTCCGTGCTCGTCCATTTTGATATGAACGTAAAGCCGCTGCTCAAGAAGGCGTTCCTGACAACATTTTCAAGTCCTGTTCTCTTTGGAGCAGTCGCTATTAGCTTTCTAGTGATTTTGTCGATTAGCTTGTATGTGTTTCCGTTAATGATTCCAATATTTTCTGGAATCATCATAGCCTTCTTGGCATTTTCAGCTTTTTATCGGCTGTATCTTAAGCTAAATACAGAAAATAAACCAAACAGCGCCGCTTCCTGATGGAAGGCAGCGCTGTTTTTAAATTTCCGATGCCAATTCTTATCCTTGTAAATGAACTGGAATAAGAGATATCATAACAAAGGGACAGTGGGGACAGGTACGTGTGTCCCTCTGGGACATCCGTACCTGTCCCCACCGTCCCCAACACGATTAGAAAGAAGGATTTACGTTGGATAAAGGAATCATCATCCTCTTACAAATTGCCGGATTGTACGCTATATATTTAGTTGGCACAGCCATTCAAAACTTGTTTCACTTATTCATCCCAGGCAGTGTCATCGGACTTATTCTGCTGTTTATTTTACTATCTCTAAAAGTAGTGCCCGAACGGATCTTTCAGCGGGGGATCTCGTTCATGATTAAGCACCTGCCTTTCTTTTTCATACCTGCGACGGTCGGTGTGATGAGTTATGCGTATGTATTTAAAGGAAAAGGGGTATTGCTGATTGGGATCGGTCTCTTCAGCACGGCTCTTGTTATGGCGCTGGCTGGACTGGTGACCCAGTGGATGGTACGAAGGAGGGAACAAGCATGAAGGATATCTTGCTGTCTTTATTTATGGCGGGGTTTACGATTGCTGCTTACCTCGTTTCCATCCGTCTTTACCGAAAACACCGCCGCATCTACACGACACCGGTGATCGTCTCGACCGTCGTGATTATAGCGGTTCTGCTGCTGTTTCATCTGTCTTATGATACGTACATGATCGGCGGCCAATGGATCAATCATCTTTTAGGTCCTGCGGTTGTGGCGCTTGCTTATCCGCTCTATCAGTATAGAGACATTTTGAAACAGATGCTGCTTCCGATTGTGACGGGAACCACGGTCGGAGCGGTCGTTGGAATCGGTTCCGGACTGCTGCTAAGTAAATGGGCAGGGTTCAGCAGCCTGATTATCCATTCGATTGTGCCAAAATCCGTGACCACTCCTGTCGCGATGTCGATCTCTGAGTCTACAGGCGGTGTGATGCCGCTCACGGCCGTATTCGTGATGATCGCTGGTATTGGCGGCATGTTGATTCACCCGTTTGTGATGCGATACAGCAGACTCACTCACCGAATCGGCCGCGGTGTCGGGATGGGAAGTGCGTCACACGCAATCGGAACAGCGACCGCGATGGAGCGGGATACGCTGGAAGGCTCCATCAGTACGGTGGCGATGATTTTGAGTGCGGTGATCGTATCAATTATTGCGCCAGGACTGACGCTGCTGCTGCTATAGTAGGGGGACAGGGGGGGACAGGTACGTGTGTCCCAATTTTGGGACATCTGTACCTGTCCCCCCTGTCCCATGGTTAAATATCAGGGTAGTCATGTTCATCGCTAGGAGATGCCGGACTGATTCGTTCGTGTTCACAAGGAAGCGAGTCATCTTTGTCTGGCAGTGGGTTAAGAGAAGGGGAGGGCATTTTGGCAGGAACGATCATAATAACAGCCCCTTTGTATAAAATTTCGAATTAAATAAAGCTAAGCTTTCTTCATAACACGCTGCTGCTTGCTTATATTTGTGAAGGCTTTGATAATAGCTGCCGAGCAAATGCGTGTAACGGACGACATATTCCATTTTGGAAATAGAACGAAAATGTGGGATGGCATGGTCGGATGCAAAGGTTTCAAAATCGGGTTCAACCTTAATATATTTTAGAAGAATTTGAAAGTGATAATAATAAGAGTGGTCATACTCATTCATTCGTATTATTTCAAGTCCTTGTTCCGCCCACTTCCTGCATTCGATATATTCCTCTAAACGATAGTACTCCGTCACCATACAAAAAATGGTCGAGAGGAGAAGGTGGTCCGGGACGTTCGCCTTCAATTTATAGTCGTAACATATTTGAAATTCTTCGATTGCCCTTAAAGACTCTCCCTTTGTTACAAAATGATGGGCTAAATTATGGCAGGCTTTACTGATCAATAGGGTGTCGTCGATATTTTTCGCAATCTTGATCGCTTTGGATAACTGTTCTTTAGCGATCGTGATTAAATTTGTTCGTTCATATGTAATCCCTAATAAGAGGTGGCATTGGGCAGACCGCTTAAAATGATAAGTGGTCTGATAGAAGGCAAGAGCCTCCCTCGTGTAATGAATCGATAAGGGATCGAGTCTCAGCTTCGACGTTGTAAGGCCCAATATATAGTTTAGCTCCGCTGTCTCCCATGCCTCATTATCAGTTAAGCGGGAACGGAGGCTACGGGCTTCGTTGAGAAGCTTATAAGCGGACTCATACTTCTGCTGATAAAAGTCATGGAGAGCTTTGATTCGAGAGTAATAATATAATCCCTCTTTATCCAAAGATACTAGCTCTATTTCTCCTATGCCTGCAAGTAAATGTGCAGCTTCTGTGAATTCCTGATTGTATAAACAGTAGAAGGCGCGTACGACTTTGTAATAGTAGTCAGAGACCAGGCTTTTTTGATTGACCATAAGTTTTTCATAACTTTTTAAGCGTTTAGAGGCACTGTCCAGTTTTTTCTCTGCAATTTCTTTGTAGCACTTCTTCAATTGTTGAACAACGTTTTGACTGGTTTGCAATTCATTCTCCTGAATTCCTAACCGATCTTTCAATAAGTTTGAAATTTCCCGGCTGGGCTGCTCGATATTATTTTCAATTCGTGAAAGGTAGGAAACAGAAATAATTCCCTTCGCTAACTCCCTTTGAGTGATTTTGTTTTTCTTTCTAAAATATTTAATATAAGATCCTAAATTCTCCATACCATCCACCTGCCCCCAGATTAAATTGTACTGGAAAGATACCATTGGCGTAAGAGTTTAGAATGTAAAATTAATGTAAACATGAGGGAGAATTGATACGGATTTAATGATTCAAAAAAACAGACCCCTTAGGAGAGTCTGTTCACAAAAATGAGATCAAGTTATAAGGCAGCTTCCGTTCTGACATTTCCTTCAGAGGAAAGGACCAATCGCAGATTTGATGCATGGACTCCCCCTGGCACAATAAAAGGGATGATGTATTCTTTTGTTTGTTGGGCGGGAATGTAAAAAGAGTCGTTGTAATTTCTCGCTAATTCATAATCTGCTGAGTTGGCAAACCTGTTTGTCTTTAATTGGTATTCTTGATAAGGAATTTTTTTATCTTGGTCTGATGGATTCTTAACCTTTAATTTTACGAGATATACTTTATATCCGTTTGCGTCTGAAAGCCTGGCGCTGACTTCAGATGGTTTTTTCATGGAGTAAGACGATACCTCAGTCACTAATTGATCGGTCGGAGAAGTAACTTTTTGTTGTTTTTCATAGACTTTTACCTGCTGAGATGGAATGTCTGCATTCACCCGATGAAATTGAAATCCAGCAATTGCAGCAAATAATAGGAAAGCAGCGCTGAGCATCCATTTATATTTTTTTATAAAATTCATAGGATTACACCTCTTGTACAGATTTGAAATGGATTATTTTTCCGTTTTCCATTGTGTATTGTTCATCTACTAACCACTCAAGCTCCTCTTTATCATGACTGGCTATGAGGATAGTTTTCCCTTCATTTCTCAGCTTGATAAGCAGATCTCTCACTAATGTGACCCCTGCTTCGTCCAGGGCGTTCGTAGGTTCATCCAGAATAAGAATATCGGGATTCTCCATAATCGCTTGAGCGATGCCCAGCCGCTGCTTCATTCCTAACGAATATTTCCTGTATTTTCGCTTGTCCATTGGATCTAATCCCAGTTTTGCAATGCTTTTTTTAATTTCCTTCTCACTGATCTCATTTTTAATACTTGCGATAATTTGAAGGTTTTTAAGTCCTGTATATTGAGATAAGAAACCAGGATATTCAATCAATATTCCAACACTCCTTGGAAACGATAAATCCTTCCCGAGTTTTTCCCCGTCAATTCTGATTTCCCCTTCAGTGGAAAGGATCAGGCCGCATATCGTCCGGAACAACATCGTTTTGCCAGAACCATTCTTTCCTTGAAAACCGTATATTTTTCCAGCTTCTAATTGAAGGTCGATCGAATCGAGAACCTTTATTCCTTTAATCGATTTCGATACCCCGCTCAGTTCTATTTTATAACTCATATCTTACCTACTCCTTATCTATGTCTATTTTTCTAAAATACAAACCTCCGGCAAGGCAGATCCCGATAGAAATTCCAATGTTATATATAAAGGATGCCGCAATGCCGGGCAGCTGTTCATTGAATAATCCTTGCCGCAGAATAATAGAGTGCATCGCCGGTGACCCTGAAAAGTGAATAAATAGAGAAGAGAAAAGAATCACTACTACGATCAAGAAACTATAAATGGATGAAAAACGTGCCAATAAAGTCATTAACAAAAACGTAAGCAGCAGGTTACCCGTATAAAGCAGACCAACCATCACAAGAACGAAAAGGAATGGGTGGATAGAAGTGCTGAGGAGCGGCACAATCATCTTATTTCCATAGGTGCTCCAGTTAAATGAAAGATCAACGTAAAAGGAAGAGAGAAGCAACGTCACGAGCACCAGCACTCCATAATAAACGAACATTAGGACTCCAATGCTGAGCGTCTTGCTCATCCACCATTTTCCTCTGGAGGAGCGGCTGATAATGTAGGGACCGTTCTCTTTAAAATCCTCCTCTGTAAAATTCCCGACAAGAAATACACCGTAAAGCTGAACCAGCAGCCAAACATACGGAAGCTCTTTGTCAGTGGGAGCTGTCCCCTTGAAATTCAGGAATAAGACATCCGTCAAGCTTGCTTGGATGTTCTGATAATCGTGTAGCTGAAACCAGTGATTTAAATTATATAAAGAAACGGAAGTTATAAATATAGTAAGGCCGATCGCTGCTATCCATTTATACAGGTTGGATGAGAACAGCAGCAATAGATCTCTTTTAATTAAATGTCTCATGCTAACTCCTTATGTTCGAAAATCTGTTCTTTTGATTATGTAGACGCCTGCCAGGAATAAAAGAAGGAAAATTGCACAAAGATAACCGAAATCGCTAACCAAAGTGCCGGGAAACAGACAATCCATGTAAGAAATTTCTACTTTATCAAGAATAATAGAAAGATCCGAAAAAGCATCCAGCATAAGCATCCCTAACATCAGGATGTAACTAATGATTTCACTTCTAATAAGTAAAATGAGAATGTAAGTGAACAAGGTCATAATGCAGATGGCCAGTATTAAGAAAATAGAGTAGACCATTCCTATATAGACTGGATGATAGAGAGACTGATTTTCCTTCCATACAGATAAACTATGTAATTGCGGATCCGTTTTGGTTATATGAAAGGCGACTTGATACAGTGTGCTGTTCGTCGCCGTCCAGCTGGTTATCTTACGGATAAAAAACAGGCTAAATAATATATTTACTGCACCAAAGATGAAAACGAATAGCGTGGAATGAGTGATTATTTTACCTGTGACCGCTTTGAAATAGTTGAATCTTGTCTTGTAGGGAAGGATGTAAATTTCTTTATCATACAATGAGATGATATTGATCATCACAATCGACATGAATGGCAGGATTTCAAGTGCCAGACTTCTTTTATTATAATTATAAACAAGCAAATCCGTACCGCTCGCTTCTGCACCACTTCCCTGTAGACTATCCAGAAAATAGTCTCCTCGTAAATAGAACGAGAGGGTCAAGATGACTAAGATAACTAGAATTCTCCCAAAGATCGGATTCCAGTCATTGAAAATGCTAAACAGCTGATTGTTCCAGTGTTGTTTAATAGACTTCACGTTTCCGTATTCCTCCTAGAAATAGAACGCTTGAAACGAACAGCAATAGCAGGAGTTCCAAGGCGATGATAGAAAACTGGATATGATAGACGGGTTGTCCGGGAACAAGAAATTTAAAAGGGACCATGGCTGGCTGGCCCGTCAATTCGAAGCCGGTTTCCAGTGCTAAGTTTACAATAAAAGGAATGACCAGCACAATGAACACACGATTAGTAAAGACAGCGGCCGCTAAGCCCATCACAGCATAAATACCGGCAAAGAAGAAGTTGATTAACCCATAAACGGCACAGTAAAGGAACGTGTGATCATAAAACAGGGAACTCCACATTGAATTCAGCCCGATGCTTGATGTCCCGTAGGCAATATCAGGGGTCACGATGGGTAGAAGAAGAGCAATGAGCGCAAAATTTAAGGCTAAAGGGACCAAATAAGCGACTGCCCCCGTCATAAAGGTGCTTATAAATTTGGAAACCAAATAATTTCTTCTTGAAGTTCTCGTATAGATACTTTTGATAAAGCCTGAATTGAGATCCTGAGTATAAGAATAGGCAAAGGGAACACAGGCGAGTATCGGCATCAGAAAAAACAGCAAATTCGTTTCAAAAGCAGACCAATTCATCCCGATCCACTGGTAATATGCATTTAAATGGGTGGCACTCTCAAAGTCTTGTACTGGATACATAGGAATCACATGTCTAATTATGTAAATGAAGGAAAGTAAATTTCCAATAATCAATGAGGTTAAGAAAGACCAACTACCAAAACCTCGTTTAAGTTCGGTTCTAAGCAAAGCTTTCACAACTAGCAATCTCCTTTTTATTAAAATATCTTGCTATCTATTATGTAAGAGATCCGGGTACTAGAATGCAGCACCCGGACATATATAGTTTAGATACTATCGGGACTCCATACGCCCCCTGTTCCTACATCTACACGATTCCAACCTGCTTCTCCACGGATATGAATTAAAACCCCGTATCCATAATTTTCATAAGCATAATTACTTAAGAAATGAGTGGTATGGTCACCAAACTCATACCTCCATGCTCCGTTATTATCTAAATTGACCCCATTATCTTTTTCGACATAGCCGGTAAATTTGTAGTCAGCATCATTTGCCGCACCTACATAATCAGTTTTCATATAAGAAGAGGTTGCATCCCACTTTTCTCGGTCAGGAGTAACGTCATGTGATGTAAAACTTAAATTATTAAATTCCATGTAATAGTGTGTATCGCCATAATTACTTGCCGCATCTACATTTGTGCTAGTAAATCCTAGTGCGCCTGTGACTATAATCCCGGTAAATATAAGTAACTTTTTTGCTATATTTAACATTTTCACATAAATTCCTCCAAATAATTAGTCGATAGTACTATCAACTTTCATACTATAAGGAATGAATTTTAAAAACAACAATATTACGTGGTTTCACAAATATAAATGAATTGCTTGTTTAATTGCTTAGTTGCTGGATAAGTTTCACAACCGGCAGGGGACATTGGGGACAGGTACGGATGTCCCGAAAATTGGGACACACGTACCTGTCCCCAATGTCCCTCTTCTTTTTTTCTTTGTTCATATTCCGTTCATATAAGGGTCTTATAATTCATAAATGAGATACAGGTCTTATCCGCATTTTAGATTTCAAGATTACCTTATAGTCAGGGAAAAGGAGGACAATAATGAGTACTACCAATAGTAAGAACACAGATACAGTATGGGCCGTCGAAGCTAAGGGATTGAGCAAGACCTTTGGCACCAATAAAGCCGTAGACGGGGTGGATCTTCACGTTCCGCAGGGTGCCATTTATGGAGTGTTAGGTCCGAACGGAGCGGGGAAAACGACCGCGATCCGCATGCTTGCCACTTTACTGAAGCCAGACGCAGGCACAGCGAAAATTTTTGGGCATGATGTTGTCAAGGAGCCGCAGATTGTTCGTCAGTTAGTCGGGGTGACCGGACAGTATGCGTCCGTCGATGAAGCCCTGAGTGCGACGGAGAATTTAATGATTTTCTCCCGCCTGCTCGGCCTCAGCCGGAAAGAAGCGCGCCGGAAGTCCGCTGAACTGCTGGAGGAATTCGGCTTAACGGAAGCGGCGAAGCGTCCGCTTAAGCACTTCTCCGGAGGGATGCGCCGCCGTCTTGACCTTGCTGCGAGCTTAATTGCTAAGCCGCCGCTGATTTTCTTAGATGAGCCGACAACAGGACTCGATCCCCGCACAAGGAACCAAATGTGGGAGACGATTCGCCAATTGGTGAAATCAGGATCGACCGTACTGTTAACAACCCAGTATCTTCAGGAAGCCGATGAGCTTGCTGACAGAATAGCGGTTATTGACCACGGTAAGGTAGTGGCAGAAGGAACCGTCAACGAATTGAAGCAGTCAGTCGGGGCCTCGTCCTTGCATGTAAATCTTCACGATGCCGGAGAATTAGAGCCAGCCCGTAAACTTATTGACCGGATGCTAGGCGTGCAGTCCGCGGTGTCACCAGAAGGAAGAAAAATTATCGCACCGCTGCCGGATGCCGATCTAGTTGCGGATATCCTGATTGCTTTGCGTGAGACCGACATCCGCCTGGAGGAATTCAGTGTCCAGAAACCAACGCTTGATGAAGTATTCCTAACCATTACTGGAAACGATGCGCAGAAAGATCAAGCAAATGATACAGATCAACTCGAACAAAAAAGGAGGGCTCAAGCATGAGCAGCCATTCATCAGCCTACAATAACGACCGTCAGCTCCGAAACAAAACGAGTTTAAAACAATCGGTGCAAAATTCGCTGACGATGGCTTTTCGCGGATTATTGAAAATCCGCCGCACCCCTGAACAGCTGTTTGACGTGACGTTACAGCCAATTATTTTCACCTTGATGTTTACCTATATCTTTGGCGGCGCGATTTCCGGAGACGTGCAAAGCTATCTGCCCGTCATTATTCCCGGCATTCTCGTCCAGACGGTGATCACGACCTCGATCGTCACGGGAACCCAGCTCAGGGAGGACATGGATAAGGGGGTGTTCGACAGGTTTAAGTCCCTGCCGATTGCGCGGATATCTCCACTGGCAGGGGCGTTGCTTGCGGACACCATACGGTATACGATTGCGACAACCTTAACGTTTTCGATGGGATTCATTATGGGCTATCGTCCTGATGGCGGCATTGCGAGTGTCCTGCTTGCCGGATTACTTGTGATCGTTTGTTCCTGGACCGTCAGCTGGATCTTTGCTTTCTTTGGCGTGATCGCCCGGACGGCCTCCAGTGTGCAGGGGATCTCGATGCTGATTTTGTTCCCGCTTACGTTTCTTTCCAATGCCTTTGTGCCGGCAGATACACTTCCGGACTGGCTGCAGTGGTTTGTGAAGATCAATCCGGTCTCCCATCTGGTCACCGCTGTCCGAGATTTAGCCAACTCCGGAACCATCGGCTGGGACTTTACGATTTCTCTGATCGGAGGAGCAGTGATTGTGGCGATTTTTGCGCCATTAACCGTTCGCGCTTATATGCGCAAAACGTGAGATTGGTGTAAACTATGGATAACAATCAGGAACCGCCTCGCTGCAGGCGGTTCCCTTACTTTTATAAGAAAAGGAATGAAGGATATGGCGAAACTTCTCGTAGTCGATGATGATCCGCATATCAGAAAATTAGTTCAGCTGATTCTTACGAAAGAAGGCTTAACCATCTTTGAAGCAGAGGACGGGAAAACGGCCTTAAGCATTCTTGATCAAGAAAAAATTGATTTGATTGTTCTGGATATTATGATGCCCGAGATGGATGGCTGGGCGCTCTGCCGGGAAGTTCGGACGTATTATTCTGAGACCATGCCGATCTTAATGCTGACCGCTAAAGGCGAAACGGCGCAAAAAGTGAAAGGCTTTGACTTGGGAGCGGATGATTATTTGGTGAAACCTTTTGCAGCAGAAGAGCTGGCCGCAAGAGTGAAAGTGCTCTTGAAGCGTCACCAAATCACCATTTCCAATCAAATTGATATCGGCGGGATCGTGATCGATCGCGCTTCCTATAAAGTGATGATTAAGGACGAGGTTGTTACGCTCCCGCTTAAGGAATTTGAGCTGTTGTTTAAACTGGCTACTCATAAGGGGAAGACCCTGTCCCGCGAACAGATCATTGAAGATATCTGGGGATTTGACTATGAGGGAGATGAACGAACCGTGGACGTTCATATTAAGCGGCTGCGGCAGCGCTTGGCTTCCTATTCCTGTCCGATTGAGATTGCGACCATCCGCGGCCTCGGGTATCGTCTGGAGGAAGTGAAGTGAAAATCCCGGAATTTATTAAGCGTATCTTTGGTTTCTTAGGGATCGCTACGGCGTTACTTCTATGCTGGTCGGCGGCTTATTGGCTGGCGTCCAAGGTGTATGCGGCTTCCAGCTATCAGCCGAGTATCTTTGTCAGCCAGCTCATCACTTCGTTAGTTGGATTTGTGCTGTTCGGTTTTTTCATTTTCTTTATTACGAAAATCCCATGGGTAAGAGCTAAACAGGAAAAACATCTGAATTCCATGATCCATGCCATGAAAATGATGGCGGAAGGGAATTTCGATATCGACCTTTCCTATTACCGGGAGCGATTTGATGTGAACAATGATCATCCCTATTCAAAAATCATTAGAAATATTAGTCACATGGCCGAGAAGCTGGGAGAAATGGAGGGAATGAGGCAGGAATTTATCTCTAACGTGTCCCATGAAATTCAGTCTCCCTTAACCTCGATCAGTGGGTTTGCTTATACGTTAAAGAACGGCGATTTAACGACCGAAGAACGGAACCAATACTTGGACATTATTGAAAAGGAAAGCCTGCGGCTCTCGAAATTGAGTGATAACCTGTTAAAGCTGACCTCTTTAGAGTCCGATCAGCTCATGCTTGAATGGAAGCACTACCGGTTAGATCACCAGCTGCGCCGCGTCATTCTCGCTAATGAACCGCACTGGGCAGAGAAAAGGATCAATATGGATGTAGAACTTGATGCCATTACCCTGGAGGCGGATAGGGATTTAATGGATCAGGTGTGGGTCAACCTGATTCATAACAGTATTAAATTTACCCCGCAGGACGGAACCATTGCCGTTCATGCTTCAACGACAGAAGATGGCCGGATTGTCGTGACGGTGAAAGATAATGGGGTAGGTATGAATCAAGATACACGTCTGCACATGTTTGAACGCTTCTATAAAGCAGATAAAGCGAGAAATCGAGAGCACGGCGGCAGCGGTCTCGGCCTGTCGATTGTGAAACGAATCATCGATTTGCATGAAGCCGAGATTGAAGTGGACAGTGAACTAGGCAAAGGAACCGAAATCACCGTCACATTCACGAGTGGGGGACTATAGGGACAGGTACCGTTGTCCCAGCTCCTGCTTCACCACAGCCATAACTCGGTTTTTAATTCCATACACGAAGGGACGGCGGTACCTGTCCCCACCGTCCCCATTTAGAAAAATTTGTCTGCTGAGAACCGCTATTTAAAGCCTTTTCTCCCTTAATCTGAGGGAGGAAAGGCTTTTTACTGTGTTCGAATGTGCACATTTCACTTTTTTACTTGCGCCAAGTCGTTTATAATTAAGAATAGTGGTATTTTTCAAATAGACGAAACGTTATGATGCTGTACACCAATCTATTCTAGCTTTTAATGTAAATTTAAATAGATAAGGATGGTAACTATGAGCAACGGAGAAATGAAAACAGACGTGATTTTAATCGGCGCTGGAATCATGAGTGCAACGTTAGCTTCACTATTGAAAGAAGTCTCACCTGACTGGAACGTCACTGTGTTTGAGAAGCTGAAAGGCACAGGAGCGGAAAGTTCGAACGAGTGGAACAATGCTGGAACGGGACACGCGGCATTGTGCGAGCTGAATTACACGAAAGAACTACCAGATGGCTCCATAGATATGAGCAAAGCAGAAACCGTGAATGAACAGTTTCAAGTGTCCAGACAATACTGGTCTTACCTGGTGAAAAGCGGCCAACTGAAGAACCCGCAGGAATTTATCATGCCGCTGCCCCATATGAGCTTAGTCTTCGGCGAAGATAATGTGAGGTTCTTAAAGAATCGGTTTGAAACGATGTCCAAGCACCCACTTTTCAAAGGAATGCAATTCTCAGATGATCCGGAAAAACTGAAAAACTGGATTCCGCTGATTATGAAAGATCGCACTTCCACAGAACCAGTGGCTGCAACGAAAATGGACTCGGGTACGGATGTGAACTTTGGTTCGTTAACCCGCAAAATGTTTGATCACTTAGAGAACACCGATGTTAAAGTGAACTATCAACACAGCGTAGAAGGGTTAAACCGCGCTGAGGACGGTACGTGGAACGTAAAAGTGAAAAACCTTGCAACCGGTCAAGAGGTCTTGCATAACGCCAAATTCGTCTTTATCGGCGGCGGTGGCGGAAGCCTGCATCTCCTGCAGAAATCCGGCATACCGGAAGGCAGAGGCTTCGGAGGCTTCCCGGTCAGCGGCCAGTTCATGGTTTGTAAAAACCAGGAAGTCGTCGACCAGCACGAGGCAAAAGTTTACGGGAAAGCTCCCGTCGGCGCACCGCCTATGTCTGTGCCGCACTTAGATACACGCTACATCGGCAACAAAAAGACCTTATTATTTGGACCATTTGCCGGCTTCTCGCCGAGGTTCCTAAAAGAAGGCTCGTTAATGGATCTAATCAACTCGGTTAAACCGAACAACGTCCTGACGATGCTATCCGCCGGAGCCAAACAAATGTCCTTAACCAAATATTTGATCCAGCAAGTGCTGCTATCCAAAGAACAGCGCATGGAAGCCATTCGCGAATTTATCCCGGACGCCAAAAGCGAAGACTGGGAACTTGTCACCGCCGGCCAGCGTGTCCAGGTTATTAAGGATACCGACGAAGGCGGCAGGGGAACGCTGCAATTCGGTACCGAAGTCGTCAATTCTGCGGATGGTTCCATCGCTGCCCTGCTAGGCGCCTCTCCAGGGGCATCAACCGCCGTGCACGTGATGCTTGATGTGATGAACCGCTGCTTCCCGCAGCATATGAAAGACTGGGAACCGAAAATTAAAGAAATGATTCCTTCTTATGGTTTATCCTTAGTGGAACACCCTGACTTGATCGATGAGATTCATAAGTCAACGGCTGAAGCACTGGGTTTGAGCGATAAGGAAACCGTGAATAATTGATACACTAATTATATGAACAGCCGAATAATGGAACCTTTAATCCTATTATGGATTGAAGGTTCTTTTTTTTTACTGATAAAAGCCATCATCCATTATTGGATAACCGCCTTAATTAAGAAACACTACGATTCAAATGAAAAAGCCCCGTTTCTCCGTATTAAAAAGGAGAAACGGGGCTTTCTTATCCGGGAAAATTGATCCCTAGAACCCTTACAAACGTTGATCCTTAAATAAAAACAACGTTCCTTCTACTTCTATTATACGCCTACCTACAAAAAATTTATAGACTACTCTTTCGACAGCACCTGTCCTATACTATGATTACAAATCTAATTTACAGGGGTGGAACCGTATGAATGAAGAAAAAGATGTCTTGGATCCTGGTCCTTTCTTTCATGGCACCAAAGCAAAACTGAATATTGGCGATCTATTAGAAGCTCAGCATCAATCCAACTACCAAGACAAAAAATCGAACTACATTTATTTCACTTCAACATTAAATGCGGCTAAATGGGGCGCTGAATTAGCAGCATCTCAGTCCCAAGAACGAATTTATATTGTAGAACCCTTAGGTGAGTTTGAAAATGATCCGAACGTAACGGATAAACGATTTCCTGGAAATCCCACACGCTCATACAGGTCTAAGTCCCCATTGAAAATAGTAGCTGAATTACGTTCCTGGGAAAGGCATTCCGATGAAGAAATCAATCACATGGTTGCCTCGATAAAAAAGCTGACGGAAGAAGGGAAAAACGTAATATACGATTAATCTTCACCGTCTATAGTAAATCCGGTTTATATAGAAGAACCATGGTAAAATAAATAAGAGATATTTATTCGTTGAAGAAGCGATTTCGTCATCCGAACCTTCTGGATAGGGAAGTTAGTGAGTCAACCTATGTCATACGTCATGATCCTAAAGGTTACGTGATAAAGAGCCGCAGCTTCGATCCCTGAGGAGGAAAACTTTTGACGCATAATGATTTGAAGAATTCTAAGTCCCTGGATCCACTCGGAATGAAACTTCTGCTAACTTCAGGGGGAGTCACTAACCCGACGATCCACGCCGCCCTTGTCGACATGCTGGACAAGCCGATCGCCGAGTCCACCGCCCTGTGTATCCCGACCGCAATGTACGGACATCCCTGGGTCGGTCCCGGCGTCAATGCCTGGGAATTCATTAGCGGGAAGTCCGAGAATCCCATGGTTGAGCTTGGCTGGAAGTCTGTCGGCGTGCTTGAGCTAACAGCCCTGCCCAGCATCGACGAAAAACGCTGGGTTCCACTTGTGCAGGAGACGGACGTCCTGCTCGTGTCAGGCGGCGATGCCCTCTACTTGACTGGATGCGGCAATCCGGGCTGGCAGACCTCTTGCCATCGCTGAACGCCGTCTATGTGGGGATGAGCGCTGGGAGCATGGTGATGGCTCCAAATATCGGTGAAGAATTCGTAGGCTGGCGTTCGCCCACTGGGGACGATAAAGCGCTGGGTCTGGTGGATTTTTCCATGTTTCCTCATCTGGAACACGAGATGCTGCCGGACAACACCTTGGCCAATGCAGAAAAGTGGGCAGCAGAAATATCAGGTGCGGGTTACGCAATTGACGATCAGACGGCCATTAAAGTGACTGATGGCGGGATTGAAGTTGTCTCCGAGGGGCAATGGAAGCTGTTCACCCCTTAACTTCAGGAGACGGCGCTTTAAGAAATAAAAGAAAGCCTCATTTCTTCCCGTTGGGTGAGAAATGAGGCATTTTCATATATAAATTCTATTTAAATAGGTGAAGAACTATTTTGAGATATAGTGTCTGTCAGTGTTTAGAAAGTGAATAGATAAAATATAAAAATCGAGATGTAGATTGCATCAATGACTGCTAAGTATAGGACAATATTCGATTTTATAACTTTTACTAGACTATAATTAAAAAAGCAATCATATAAACTTATTACAAATAAAATAAATGAAATAACAATGACAAGTATGTGGTCTGTTATTAGCACGGCAAGTAAATAAATGAACCACCTTCGAAAGAAATTAAACACCAGAACGATCACGAGCAAGGACATAGATTGTGGATCAATTTTTAACTCATCATCTGAGGAAATATCGCTAAGTCTTTTTTTTATATTTTTGAAATCCCTTAAGTAATCCAGATTAATTATCAATACAATTAGACAGTATATAATAATATAAAAATATTCATTACCCTTAACTAATTCACCCACAAGATAGACCCCTCGCTTTTAAATTTCATATATTAAACCTGCCTCGTTAACACACTTGGCAAGCTGCAGTTTAACTACGTCACTTTAGAATCTGTTTACACTTTCAAAACCACTTTGGCTGCGCTGAACTCAATTTAAATGATCTGAGCTTTTTTTAGTAAAGAAATTAGATGTGATTAACATTAATAATCCGATTACTCCTAGTGGGATGGAAGCCGATTCTAACAAATGGGGTGTCCCTTCAATTCCAATAATCTCACTAAATGAAAAGCCAACCGCAAAAATCAATAATCCTAAATAAGCAAGCCAATTTCCTAGTGTGGTTTTCCTCTTTGAAAGCATCGAGATTCCCCCTCTCAGCTATAGCTACTTTCATCATCCACTCATCCAACTAACGACTAAACAGCTTAATCATATCAAATTTATATTCGTGTGGAAATTATAACCATATCGATTGAGAATGCTAAATCAATCATGATAAAAATTATAGAGTACTCTGTTTTTTCTCTACCCCGGCCAGTAAACTAAAGAAAAAGAATAATTCCGCAAAGGAGAATTGAACCCCGTGACAACGTACAACAAATTAGTCCGCGATTTAATCCCGCAAATCATTGAAGATCAGGGAAAAGCTTTAAAAGCTGAAATTCTATACCAAGAAGATTACCAGACAGAATTAAGAACGAAACTGCAAGAAGAAGTGAATGAATACTTGGAAGCGGATCAAAATGACGATGCGTTAGAAGAACTCGCGGACGTGCTGGAATTAATGAAGGCACTGGCGAAGCAGCACGGAGGTACTTTGGAGGATGTCGAGAGGATTCGCAAAGAAAAAGCGGGAAAACGAGGAGCCTTCGAGGATCGGGTGTTTTTAGTCCGTGTAGAAGACTGATTCAGAGAAGACCAAACATATCTCAAGGAGGATACGCGTACTATGAAAAATTCGGAATCCGTAACTCAAGTGATAGATTTGATCAAAGAAACACGACTTGATTTACAGAAGAACTTAGATGATCATTGGGACAGCATGGCTCCAGTAGAAAGAGAATCCATGCAGCATAAAATCATGGAGCTTGTGGAGCAGGCAGTGAATCTTGCACAAGACAGTAAGACTGGCTCTGAAACCAAAAAACAGCACAAAGAAGATCGGGTGATCCGGGAAGACGGCGATGATTTAACGGATTACTTTGAGAATGATCACTTGGATGGCACAGAATTTCATAAAGTTTAAGTAGTGTTTATGGGATAGATTACTCCCCCGCCTTTCTTTATAGCAGAAAGGCGGGGGAGTTTTTAGTCCGAATTAAGATTCTGCTTCTCGCACCTGTTGTTTAGACCGCATATTTCCTTTATAGATAAAATAGAGAGCAAGCGCCATAAAGAATAATGCAAGCATTCTATCCCAGCCTAACTCAATTTCAATACTCCCAAACCAGCCGAAATGGTCAATAATGACACTAATGACAAGCTGGCCGATAATTGTTGAAATGTTAGCTGCGATAACGCCGATTTTCGGTACGGCGATCACAGTGAACATAAGGTAAATCGTTCCCATGAATACCGCACTTAACTGCCATTTCGGCGCCGCCATGATCGCTGATAAATCTCCTTGTCCAAAGAAGAGAATGATGAGAAACAGAAAGATTGCACCTGTGACAAAAGTAAGAAGCGTTGTTTCAATGGTCCCTGCTTTCTGACTGAATGTACCGTTAATGGAGGATTGGGCGCTGAGCGTAATCCCGCCGAGTAATGTAAATAATATAATGATAAGTTCCATTTTAGATGCCTCCTAATTTATAAGAATAAGGGCAATGACCATAGAAAGAACGGCCAGTACTTTTTCTTTATTGATTTTAGCGGTTTTACTGCCGAGCCAGCCGAAGTGTTCGATCACCATGCTCATCAACATCTGACCAATAATGACCGCTACCATCGTAATTCCTACTCCTACAAAGGGGACACTAATAACAATCGCAAGCAAATACGTGACTCCAAGAATTCCTCCTAGCAGTGTCCATTTAGGGGCCTTCACGGTATGAGAAAGTTTTCCTTTTCCGAAGAACAGCCATAGTAAACCAAGGATTAAGGAACCCACGGCAAAATTATAAAACGTGGCCTCCAGCTGGCCCACATTTTCTCCTAATTCACCATAAATCGCTCCTTCAAAGCTAAGTGCCGCTCCTCCTAAGAGAGCAAAGATGTAGGCAATGTAACGCATATAAAAACCTCCTATAATCATAATAATTAAATATCTAGAATTATCGATATACAAAATATAAAAGAACAGAAATCTATCATTAGATTTCTGTATCAAGATAGTGGGCTAATTGATGAAGGATCTCTTCATTCCGTCTGTAATACGTCCATTGACCGTAACGGACAGATTCCAGCAGCCCGGCTCTCTGCATCATGTTCAAGTAGTGGGAAACCGTGGATTGAGAAGCTTGAGCTTTCTCTTGAATATCTCCTACACAGACCCCGCCCTTAATACTTACCTCCTTGGGAAGATGAGCTTGCTGCTTAGGGAAATGCTTCTCCGGCTCCTTCAGCCACTTGAGGATGTTCAGCCGAGTCTCATTAGACAGTGCTTTGAATACATCGATAGGTTCCATAGTTCGCATTATAAATCGAATAATTTCGATATGTCAATCAACAGACATGCTGCTGAGCAATGATCAGTATTTAACACTATGTTAATTGTCAGAGTATTCAGATGTTGATATAGTGGTAAAAAAAGGAGGAGAGAGATTATGGAAATTAACCATACCCGTTTCAAGGAGCATATCGAATCCCTGGCCGAGATAGGGAAAATCGGGGAAACCGGTGTCTGCCGTCTCGCCCATTCTAAAGAAGACCGGGAAGCTGTGGATGTTGTCCGGATTTGGATGGAGGAAGCAGGACTGGAAACTCACATTGATGGCTTCGGAAGCTTAGTCGGCAGAGTGGAAGGAAAAGAAACAGACAAGCCTATACTAATGCTCGGTTCCCACATTGATTCGCAGCCTTATGGCGGGCGGTTTGACGGCACAGCAGGAGCCCTGGGAGCCATTGAAGTTGTACATACTATGAAAGATCAGGGGATTCAGCCGAACCGCACCATTGAAGTGATTTGTTTTGCTGATGAAGAAGGATCCCGATTTAATAAAGGCGTATTTGGTGTCCGAGGCATTATTGGCCAGCTTGAGGAAGAGGATCTGGAGCGGAAAGATAAGAACGGGGTCACTCGTCTTGAGGCGCTAAGAGAGTTTGGAGTGGAACCTGATTTGAGTCAAAGCCCGGTTTACAAACAAGGGGACATTGAAGCGTTTCTTGAACTGCACATTGAACAAGGACCAGTTCTCGAATCGCAAAATAAACCCGTCGGTATTGTCTCGGCCATCTCCGGTCCGATCTGGCTGACGGTCACGTTAGAAGGCTTTGCCGGACACGCCGGATCCGTTCCTATGCATTTAAGGCAGGACGCTTTTCTCGGAGCGGCGGTCATTACGAAAGAATTTAACGAACTTGTCCTCAGTGAAGGAACACCTAATACCGTGGGAACGGTGGGCAGTGTTCAGACCTTCCCTAACTCTCGAAATATCATCCCTGAAAAAGTCGAATTCACGATCGATCTTCGGGATATTGACCTCGATGCCCGCACGAAACTGGAGAAGAAACTCTATGCAATCATTGAAAATACAAGCAAAGAGCTGAACCTTGACTACTCCATCAGTGAAGACACACGAAGTGACCCGCGTTACTGTGCTGACTGGATCAAGGAGATTATGAAAGAAGAAGACGAGAAACTCGGCTATGAATCTCCTGTACTTATGAGCGGACCCTTCCATGATGCGTTATTTATGTCGTACATCAGCGACTACGGGATGATCTTCGTCCGTAGTGAAAAAGGCATTAGCCATAACCCGCTGGAATACTCTGAAATGGAAGATTTGCAGAAAGGGGTAGAACTCCTCTACCAGACCGCTTTGAGGATTGCCCAATCTTGATAGGTATTTCAAATGTTGAAAGCTGTGTTTTTCACTTAACCTCGTCTAAAGAAAAAGAATTAGTAGAAGTCCACTCCAAAAAGGCGGCGAATGTTGATTCGCTGCCTTTTTTCTAATCTATTTTTCGGTAAGCTAAAAAGGAGTTTCAGCCTTTCTTAATCAACCGATTCAACCGCCTCTACTATCCGCTCACAAATCTCGTGCGTCCTCAGCGAATCCTCAATCGAAGGCGAAGGCACCTTGTTCTTTTTCACACACTCAATGAAGTGATCAGTAATTTGATAGAATCCCCGTTTAGCAAGCGTAGGCTCCCAGTCCCCTGGCTTAGAAAAATTGATTTCTTTGTCATGATAGTGGGTGGTTTCTGTGAGGTTGTTCACCACATATTTATGGTTATCCACGGTATATTCGATGATCTCTTCGGTCACACCGCCATTCCGATTCATCATGCCCATCGCGGTACAGTCGTCTCCAACCAGCTGGACGATCACGTGTTCAAGCTTGCCGCCATTCTGCAGGGATTGCACCTTCACGTCTTTCACCTCGGTATCCATAAGAAACCTCAGCGTATCGACCACATGGACGAAATCTTCCACGATAAATCTACGAGCCTTATCTGGCAGCGCAAAACGATTTTTTTGGATAAGAACGAGATCTGGTTTCCCGTGAGTCTTGAGTTCTTTGATGCTTGGGATAAACCTTCTGTTAAAGCCGACCATGGCTTTCGTACCGTAACCTTTGGCAAGCTGAACAATTCGATTGGTTTCGTTAAAATCGAGCGAAATCGGTTTGTCGATGTAGGTGGGGATCCAGTTCTTAAGAAGCTTTTCAGCAATCTCTGCATGCGCTACTGTTGCCGCACTAACAATCGCTGCGTCGATCTCCCATTCGATTAATTCTTCGACTGTCTCTACGGTTTCATTGATTCTATATTTTCTAGCCAGTGTTTTTCGCGTGTCTGCGTTTCGTGTACACAGAATGAGTTCAAGGTCTTCTCTTTCCGAAAGAACGGGTAAGTATGCCTTTTTAGCAATGTCGCCTAAACCGATGATTCCAAGTTTCATAGTTGCCACCTCACTAGTTCTATTATTGTTGCTTGTCTTTATTTTATCGGGGATGGGGGAGGGATCAAATGTTTATGCTTAGTGATAGGTTATCCAGGTAAGCACTTTGAAGCTTTCAAGTCTTTCTTCAAGTCATTTACTCTATTTTCTTCTCTGGGAAATATGAAATTTGTAGCCATTGTTTATACGAAACTACCATTCCTACGACTTTGTAATCATTTTGAAATAAACTTGTAATATTAATTGTCTGTTTATGTCGAATCTTACTTGCTATAATAAATACGGACTAGTTGAGATTATTGTCAATAGGAGGATTTAAGTGAAACAAATAAATAAGGTTATGATCCCTTTGTTGTTTATTAGTTTACTAGGTTTATTTGACCATCAAGTTGTATTAGCAGATGATAGTTCTCAGGATAAAATGGAAGATATACATAATAAGCAGGACGAAGTAGAAAAAAGCATGGATGCTAAAAAAGAAAAATTAACGAAATTAGAGCAGAATAAAGCAGAAATGAAGGATGCTTTAAAACAAATCACTGCAAAAGTAGATCAAACGAATGAAAAAGTGGCTGAATTAAACGAAAAAATTGAACAAACCAAAAAAGAAATGACCGCTTTAAAAGCCGATATTAAAAAGACGAAACAGAAAATTAAAGAGCGTATGGGCGTACTGAAAAAGCGAGCGCGTGCTTTGCAAGTTAACGATACAGATCGAAGTTATTTAAGTGTGTTAATGGGTTCGCAGGATTTCGGTGATTTTATTGAAAGAGCAACAGCGGTCAGCACCATTGCAAAGGCAGACCAGAATTTGCTGGAAGAACAAAAGAAAAACCAGCAGCACCTGGAGAAGGATCAAAAAGAGCTTAAAGAAAAAGAACAACAGGAAAAAAATGCTTTAGAAGAACTTGAAAGTGTTAAAGTCCAGCTGCAATATCAAATGGACGAAAAGAACAGTTTAATTGAAAAGATGAAACAGGAAAGTATGCTTACTACTAAGGAGCTTGACCAACTGAAGCAGGAATCCAATCAGTTATCGAGCCAAG
This sequence comes from Halobacillus rhizosphaerae, assembly GCF_046719735.1. NCBI lineage: Bacteria > Bacillati > Bacillota > Bacilli > Caryophanales > Bacillaceae > Halobacillus > Halobacillus rhizosphaerae. The sequence continues at coordinate 49,214 of NZ_JAUTWQ010000018.1, read as the reverse complement.
AGCAAAAGTTAATTGAAGAAGAAAAAAGAAAAGAAGAACTCGCTGAAAAGAAACGGGAGGAAGAGAGAGCCCGAAGAGAACGTGAGAAACAGCAAGCTCAAGCTGAAGCTCAAAGTAAAAGCGAAAAAAGTAATAAAACGGTCTCCAGCAACAGTGGAGCTACTACCCACAAGGAGCCAAAGCCCCAGCAATTGACAGGCACCGTGCACAAAGGTAGCGGAGCCATCGAGGCTGCTATTCAGGCGGGATCTTCTCTAGTAGGGAGCTCTCCTTACAATTGGGGAGGCGGCCGTAATAGCACGGATATTGCGAACCGTTCCTTTGATTGCTCTTCCTTTGTCCGCTGGGCTTATTCACAAGCGGGAGTTAATTTAGGATCGGTAACCGGTACAAGTACCAACACTCTAGTTAACCGAGGCAGAAGAGTCAGTGCTTCTTCCATGCAGCGAGGAGATATTGTCTTCTTCGATACGTATAAAACCAATGGTCACGTAGGAATCTACCTTGGGAATGGAAGATTCTTAGATGATAATAGTTCTTCTGGTGTCTCCATTGATTCGATGAACAATTCTTATTGGAGAGCAGCGTTTAATGGTGTGGTACGAAGAGTAGTAGAATAGAAAATCCATTCAAATCAACCTCCCCAACGATTCTCACAGTAATCGTTGGGGAGGTTTTTTATGCGCCTTGCCCATTATTATAAATGTTGTAATAATGGAAGGAGCAGGAAATCTCAAGAGGAGAGGTTGGAATGTGAAGGGCAGCTTTTAGTTTAGTTATGTACTTGAAGTTTGTTGCCGCTCGGATCATAAAAATGAAAAAACTGATGGCCATCATCCTCCTCGATAGACTCTAATTTCACCCCTTTACCAGCTAAGTAGTCGTACAGTTGATGAATATCAGAAGTGGTAAGCCCCACCGAAAACTCGGGTTGACCATTCTTAAGAAAATGACCGCGGGAATCCTTATCTGCTTCTACTAAAACGAACAGCGGACCATTTTCAAGCTCAAACACAGCTAAATCCCCTCGGTTAAACTTTAATCTAAACTTTAAACAATCTGAATACCAAGACACTGATTCATTCAAGTCTACGACAGGGATTCTAAAGTAATGAATACCATTGAATAAATGATCGCTCATTTTTTTCCTCCTCATAGTACATATCACTATAATAGAGTTCGTTCCTTTTTTTAAAAAGTCCTTTTTTGAAGAGGTTTAAATGCTTCCTGAGTCTTAAGCTATTTGCTAAAGGGGGAACTATGCAAAAGAACTTAATGAAGAGTTTATCCATATTGTTAGTGCTAATCATAGTCGCTTGCGGACGTGTAGATGATCATGAGTACAATGCTGATTTCCAGGGGGTAATACTTGAAGTAAAGGAAAACAGTATCCTAGTAGGAGAGGACGATATTGATCCTGAAGCACAATATCCGACATACGAAGTTCTAATTGATGATAATACAGAGATTAGTGGAGAAGTAGAAAGATTTGATCAGTTAAAGAAATTTGTAAGAGAAACCGAGCATCCAATAGTACATGTATGGGTGAAGGATAAAGGGAAAAATAATGAAATTGACCATCGAGCTGCGAGTAAAATTATTGTTGAAAAGGAGTGATTTATCCATTCAGCTTCTGATCAATTTCATTTAACTTTTTTAGCACTTTTGTAAGAAGAATTACTATTTGTATGGGAACGATAATGACCAGAGCTACTACAGGACCATAGGGGCCAGTGATTAAGTAAGCTATAAGAGTAAGAACAAAGTAAACGCTCAAAGTATAGGAATTCAATAGAATACTCCTTTCATTAAAGTCAGCTAATCATCAGCCTATCACAGGTGATTTTGTTGGAAAAGGTGATAGAAGAGGCTGAAGATCAGATGGGAAACTTTAAAAACAAAACTAAGAGGTCATTCCGGCAAACGATGGAGGTCCCAATGAAATTCTTTATGTTTGCTAAATAAACAAACTATGGTAAGGAGTGATTATGTTGGAATTCACTACAGAAAGATTAATAATTCGGCCATTTAAAAGCGATGATCTAGAAGAAGTGTTTCACATTTACAATAACGAGGAGACCTGTAAATATCTACTGCATGAGAAATGGAGACGGGAAAGCATGCAGGAATCCTTCGATAAAAAATTAAACAACCATTCTCTTACCAAGGAAACCGGCTTAAATCTGGCAGTGGTGGAGCATCAGAAGGTGATTGGGGATTTGGCTGTATGGTATACAGGGATGAAGGATACGGTTGAAATAGGGTACAGTTTTTCGGCTGAAACTTCAGGAAAAGGATTTGCAACAGAAGCCGTGAGTCATTTAGTGAGAAAATTATTCCACGCAGTGAAGGTGCACCGGATCCAAGCGAATCTTGATGCGAGGAATTTGGCATCACAAAGGTTGTGTGAACGAATAGGGATGAGAAAGGAAGCTCACTTTTTACAGGATTACTGGAGTAAGGGGGAGTGGACAGACAGCCTTGTATATGGAATGCTGGTTTCAGATCTGAAACCGGGAAGGCTACAGTAGGAGAAGAAGACTGTTTCTTTATTTAAATTCAGAAAATCACATATTATCACGTACAGGTTGGAGGAGTTTATGCAATCTTTAGTTACAAGATTATTTTCAAATGTAACGACTTCCATAGTTCTTACATTAGTCTATACCTATCTTATCTACTTTGTTTTTCCTGCCACTCGAAGCATAAGTAATACATATCCTTATTGGGGCGGAGTTGTCTGGGGCGGGATGTATATCGTTCCATTATTTCTTTTTGCAGGGTTACCTTTGTCCGTTATCATTGATCAATTACAAATCAATTTTTTCAGCAGGAAATATTCTTCCATGCTATTATCATATTTTTTATTAGGGTGCATGATTGGTTTGCTAATTGTAATATGGTTTGGCATGTGGAGCAAACCTATATTTATTAGAAACCTGATGTTAGTAAGTTGTATTTCTATGATTGTATTCTTTCATTTTACTTATTTATTTGAAAAAGTTTTTATAGAAAGACCGCAGAAAGTATAGACCGATGAAATTAATGTTAATAAGGTTATTTTCCATTATCGCAGCTACGATCATTGTATCTTTATTATATGGTTCCATCCTTTATGAGCCAACGACTCATGGGCATGGTGTGCATAACCCTTCAGATTTTGCTTCTTTTTCATGGATTTGTATGTACGCACTTCCTATCATAATCCTCTTAGCCCTGCCACTATCTGCTTTGATTGATTATCTATTAAAACCTATCTTTGTCTACAAGTTGATAGCGTACATAGTTGCGGGAATGGTATTTGGAGTATTTGTATCTACTTTCTTCGGCTTATATTCTTCTCCATTATGGTTCATCAATGTGTTGGCAGGGTTCTCGATATTGTTAGTAGTCTACTTCTATCTTTCTTATCATCTTGAACAAAAATATGAAGTTCCAGTTAAATAACCATGGGAAGGAGAAAAGTTTATGATAAAGCCTAGTTCCTTACAAAAAGGCGATCGGGTTGCCGTTATTGCCCCGGCCGGTCCGCCAGACAGAGAGCACTTACTTCAGGGACAACGTGTATTAGAAGAAATGGGGCTCGATGTCGTCATTGGAAAAAATGTTTTCAATGCGGAGGAAGACCTTGCAGCTGCCGGAGAAAAACGCCTTGCTGACTTGCATGAAGCCTTTAGTGATCCGGCTATCCGAGGTGTTTTTTGCGCAAATGGAGGGTTCGGGTCAGCTAAGATTGCTCCTATGATTGATTACGAAAAGCTTCAAAGTAATCCTAAAATATTTTGGGGCTACAGTGACATTACCTATCTCTTGAATGCGATTCAACAGTTCAGTGATCTGGTTACTTTCCACGGACCGATGGTGGCATCCGATCTAAATGACGAACAAATCACTAAAGAGACCGCTTCCTCGTTTGCACCTTTGTTTACAGGTGAGTCTATCATCTATGATTCTCACACATCACGTCTCCAAACGATCGCTCATGGTACAGGTGAAGGACCTTTGGCTGGAGGAAATCTAACGCTGCTTACCAGTGGTTTGGGAACACCTTATCAAGTGAAATCGAAAGGGAGCATTCTCCTCATTGAGGAGGTTGCAGAACCAGCGTTTCGTGTGGACTTGATGCTCACTCATCTCAAGCAGGCGGGGGTGTTTGATGAGGTCCAAGGGGTAGTCTTAGGAAACTTTCAAGCGGATCCAGATGAACATTTTAAAATTAGAAAAGTGCTGCAAAATTTCTTTGCTCATGCACGCTTCCCTGTGGTTGAGAATTTTCTCTTTGGTCATTGCCAGCCCAATTATGGAGTGCCACTGGGAGTAGAAGCGACACTGACTACCTCACCGCCTCAATTGTTGATTGATTCTGGTGTACAATAAATCCAGGGAACTGACATGTTTTGCCGTAAAGGGGTCAATTATGAAGGATTGGTTCAAATATATTCTAATCATCATTTGGATGTTTCTCTTCAATTATTTGGGGAGTGTCCTTGCAATAGCTAGAAATATATATTATATACTGATAGGTTTTCCATTACTCTTGGGTGGTGTGTTTTTAATACGTTATGTATTTGAAAGAAACGATTGAAAAGCTAAATTCATAGTAAGGGGATGTTAACGTTGACTTCAAATGAAAAGGTAAGAGTATGCGAAAAAGGACACAAATATTCTAAAAGCAGCGATTGCCCCACTTGTCCTATTTGTGAAAAGGAACGAAAACCTGAAAGTGGATTTCTTGCCTTGCTTTCAGCACCAGCTAGAAGAGCTTTGGAAAACAATGGTGTTACTTCTTTGGAAATTTTATCAACCTATAGGCAGAAAGAGATTTTGAAATTTCATGGTATGGGACCGGCATCGTTACCGAAGCTTCAATCAGCTTTGAAAGAGAAGGGCTTATCTTTTAAGGAATAATTATAAATGTGGGGTGAAAATATTATGGATTTATCTATTCGACAAGCCGTTCCAAACGATTACGAATCATTGCTGCCGCTATTCAGGCAGGTTCATGAACTCCACGTTTTTGTAAGACCAGATGTATACAAAGAGAATTCTACTCCTGTTGAACCAGAATTCTTTCAGAGCCAGTTGAAGGATGACAACCAGCATATTTTCGTGGCTGTATTAGGTGATGATTTGGCTGGAGTTATCGTGACGAAGGAAGAAGAAGTAGCGGGAAATTCTTTTGTCCAAGCGAGGAAAGTCTTAGTTATCAACAGTTTATCCATTGCTGAAGCCCATAGAAGGAAAGGCATCGGAAAAGAGCTGATGAACTATATATTTGATTTTGGCCGTAGTCTCGCTGTTGATAGTATCGAATTAGGGGTATCGGAGAAAAATACTTCTGCCATTGAATTTTACAGGTCGATCGGTATGGCGACAAAGAGTAGAAAATTGGAGCTGAAAATGAGCTAGCCAGGTCACAAAAGAAGTCCTGAGATATTTTCAGCAGCACTCCATTTAGATGCGAAGCTGTATATCTTTATAGTAAAGCCCAATTTCTCTGCACATCAAGGTAGAGAAATTGGACTTTTTCATTCAATCGAAGTCTTTAAATGAATATTACATGAATCAATCCTTATGAAGCAACCAATCACTGATTTCAGTAATTGACATGCCATCCTTCTTCAACCGTTTGATAGTCTCAATTCTTTCAACTGAAGATACTCTTGGATATCTTCGCGTTAAATTTTCATCGGGTTGTTCAAAGGGGATTAAGCCTGCCTCTGTGTAATATTTTAACGTACTATACCTTGAATCCGTTATTCGAGCTAGTTCTCCTATAGATACATATTCAGATTCTAGAATATCATCTAATGAACGTCTTCTTGACACTTCAATCCCTCCAGGTTAACCAACAGAAGCAATAATCGTAGTAATGGTGTGTGAGATCCGATCGACCATGGCGAAAATTTCTTTATGTGCAGGGTCTTCGCGAAGCTCGGAAATTTTACCTTTAAGCTCATCTTCCTCAAACTCACTAAAATACCGTTTTAAGGTATGATTCCCGATTAATAAACTGGATAGCACGACTGTATCTTTAGAAACCGGTCCCTCTTCCAATAACTCTGCACGCATTTGTTCCACAATCCGCTTCTTAGATTCTTCACCGCCCACAAATTGACTGGAATTTCCTAATACGCCTCCGCTTGTTTTGGTGACAATATTTAATTCCACCAAGGTATCGCCGATGGAATTAAATAATTCTTTAAAAAGCTTCCGGTTCGTAACCAATGCTCTAGCTAATTTCTTAAGAGGAATGGATGTCTCTTCAGAAATCTTGTTATAGACTAAGCGCAGATACTCTTTGTCACTAGGTAAATCCCGTTTAACGGCCACTTCATCCTCAGACAATGAAATGACATCCTCCAAAATGAGTTCCAAAATCCCGCTTGCAATCATATAGGACCGTGTACGCATACTGCCAATAGGAGCAACGCCGCCTTTGTCATTAACAGATAACAATAAATACATTTGAGAGATGCCTATATTCTCCATGAAAAACCCTCCAATTTTACTTATCACTTATTACTTACTACTTACCACTTAACTTTATCATAATCACTTACTCCAAAATTGTCAATATAAGCAAGCATTCAAGGAGGGCGCCAGCCCAGTAACGAACTGAACGGAATAACTATAAAAGGATTTACGGACTTTTGTTAGAAGATAAGTAGAAGGCGGAGTTTGCCAATACATTAAAATGGAAGTGACAGGTATGCAAAAATTATTTGAATACAACTGGCAGGTTCGGGATGATTGGTTTACATGGTGTGAAGCAGTTCCTGAGGAAGAATTATTAAAAAAACGAGTTGGGGGAGTTGGCAGTATTCTGTACACCTTGTTTCACATCGTGGACGTCGAATATAGCTGGATTTGGGGTTTGCAGGGCAAACCAGAACCAGAGGAACCCCGTTTGAATCCTTTGCAAGCTTATCGAAAGTGGAGGAGCTATCAAAGTTGTATCACAGAGAAATTGAATCCTTTATCACAGCCTGGACGGACGAAATGGAAGACAAGCAGCTTACGGAAATCGATTCTAATGGCGAGAGTCTGAGCTTTAGATACGGTGAAATTATGCGTCATGTCATCGCCCATGAAATCCACCATGTCGGTCAATTGTCCATATGGGCACGTGAAATAGGACGGGAGCCCGTTACAGCAAATCTCATTAATAGAGGATTATTTGAATGAAGAGGAGATTGTCTAAGGTGATTGTTTTTATTAAAAAAGAAGGAGAAGCAATGCTTAAGACTGCTGCTATCTATTTGCTGTATGCCTAATCATTTGAAATAATTAGGAAAATAATGATCCAAATATTAACAGGGGGATAAGCTATTGAAGACACTGAGATTAGTAAACTTTGTTATTGCTATCTTAGGAATGGCAGGCGGTTTCTGTCTCTTTTTCATTAAAAGTATAGATTTTTCTTCTATATCTATATCGATATTCTTATTTATTATGTTTTCACTTTTTGGAGTAGAAAAAATTATCGATAAAGAGAAAAAGCTAGGCATTGCATATGTAGTAACCTCACTGGTTATCTTTTCGGGATTCTTTATGGAGGTTATAAGGGGATAAACCATTGATTTACTGCTAATTACAAAAGGAAACGAATAGCTCTTCACAAATGAGGTCAAGTAAATGGACTGGGCCACTTCTTAGAACTCCAATACAGTTGGAGAGGAGGGAGTAAATGACAGATATTAAAGAGATTGGTTTTATGTGTACGATTAATGACCAAGGCATAATTGTGAATGAGTCGAGCATTGATAAGATAGATTCTAAGTATAAAAAAGCGATTGATTATGTTCTGGAATCTATATTAAAATCTTTCTCTTCAAAAATTCACAGTATCTATGTAAGAGGTTCCTTACCTCGAGGCTTGGGTATTAAAGGCGTTTCTGACCTGGATCTTCTTGTGGTTACACAAACTCCATTAAATAATAAAGAACTCCTGGAACTTCAAGAACTCGAAAATAATGGAGTGCATCATTTTCCGTTTATTAATGGACTGGAAATAGGGCTGTATCCCCTAGAAGACGTTGTGAAAACGAGTCACTTCCATATCATCCCATTCATGATCAAGACCTTTAGTGTGTGTCTTTATGGGGATAACTTACAGACTCTGCTGCCTGAATTTAAAGCCGACGAAAAATTGGCGAACGAACATATTGTGAACATAGCATCCCAGCTCCAACAAGCAAAAGACGATCTAATTGGCAACAACGATGAGGAAGATATTAAAGGTTGCTGCACATGGATTATGAAGATCATCATCAGGTGTGGTCTGGCACTCGTACTGATGAAAGAAAATACATACACAAGAGATCTATATCCCGCTTACAACCTATTTTCTAAGCACTTTCCAGAAAAACAGGAAGAAATGAAATCGGCTATAAATTATGCTATCAACCCTTCCGTAAATAACAAAGAGATCCTATCCTTTCTCCGTAGTTTTGGTGAGTGGATCGTTAACCAATCTGATGATTGGCTGGAAGACTATAATCCTCAACGATTGAAACAGCTTCCACTGTGAAAAGGACTAGCTATTTAAATACTATTTTTTCCGGGAGGGTGGACGATGAAGTTTATAGTAATGGCCGCCGTGTGCCTATTAGCACTAGTGATCGTCCCTGGTAGAGTGGCCGTTTCCGTTTCTGACGATCATGAAACCTCTCAAGGGGGCGCAGGGTTAGTTGTAGGTGCTGAAGAAAACTTACAAGCTTTAGAAAACAATGCAGATACAATTATTCATGCTGAAGTTAATGGAAATTATCAAACGAAAAAAGAAGTGTCGGACTCTGAGCATGATGTTTATCAAATGGACCGGGTTTACACGGCAACTGTCGTTGATAGTTTTAAAGAACTAAAGGGTAAACAATATAAAAAAGGAGATAAAGTTGAATTTGTCTATCCAGTAGGATTCAAACAAATGAAAGATGGGAAGCTGGACAAAGATCTTGTGCCACTTTCAGATGAAATCATTCCAATAGAAACCGGAGAATATCTATTATTTCTTGATGACTTGTCCGGATCCTACTTTTTTTCCAACATCAATCATGTTTATAAAAAAGGAAACGATAAGCGATACCATAATATTTCGACTGATAACATCCCGATAATTACTGTAGGAGATCTTAAAGACTAAATAAGAACATAAAAGTGAAGTCTTTACTACTAGAATAAGTTACCTGCTTACTGAAAGCGGTCCATTTTTCAAATGATGGGAGATTGAATTGTATGGTTGAGAAAAGACAAAACATCTCCAAGAAAGACAAAAGAAAAGACATAGCTGGCTTTATATACGTCTTAGCTGCGATCGCTGCTTCCCCATTTCTGAATGATTATTTCAATCTATTCTTAACACCAGTCATTTTGCTGGCATTCTACCCAATAGTGATGTATTTGGTAGAGTTCTTTAATAAAGATAAAAACAAGTAACGATTATGCTTTAGAAAGGAAAAGTGAGGTTGTGAAAACTACTGATTTCTCCAAAGTAGCTGAAGTATACGATAAGAATCCATTTAGATTTGAAGAAGTAAGAGTCGATTCCGACTTGGAAGACTACATAATAAATTCGTCTGAATCAAGCTGCAGAATGTTAGATTTAGCTTGTGGAACTGGGATTTACCTCCACCATCAAGTCACTTCTCTTGGGGAGTATAATATTGAATGGAACGGCCTTGATGCTTCAAAGGAAATGCTTGATCAAGCAAAAGCAAAAGTTGAAAAGGCAGCTTTTGCGCAAGGACGTGCGGAGAATATGCCTTATGAAGACGGAACTTTTAACTTTATAACCAATCATTATGCTTTTCACCATTTTACAGAAAAAGAAAAAGCTTTAGATGAAATTCATCGAGTATTAAAAATAGGCGGCGTGTATAAACTCCATAATATTGATATTTACGGAATGAAGAATTGGTGGATCTATCATTACTTTCCTTCAGCATTACTAGAGGATTACAAAAGATTTTGGACGAAAGAAGTGATTTTCAGAGAGCTCTCTCAACGAGGGTTTGACGTTCGCATTGATTGTAACTATCAAATGGAAAATATTAAAATCGCTGATTATATTGGGCACGTTGAAAATCGGGATATCTCTGTGCTCACTCTCCTTGATGACGAAGAGTATAACCAGGGTCTCTATCGGATGAAGCAGGATTTAGAAGAATCTCCTGACAAAGAGGTGACGAATGACTTTTCTGAATTGATTTGTATCGCTAAAAAAGAGTTATAAAGAATTTTGGAACGAGAAAGGCCTGGATGGGCATAAGAAATGATGTGTTGTTTAATGAAAGATACATAACTTTAAAAGACGAATGGGGAATGGTAAATGTTTAAACATGTAATTGACGAGAATACCGAACTGCGTTTACTAGAAGCAAGGCACGCTGAAGAACTATTTCAACTCACTGATTCTTCTAGAGATAGTTTGCGTGAATGGCTGCCCTGGATTGATGGTACAAAGACAGTAGATAACACAAATGATTTTATTCAAGGAACTTTAAAGCAGTTCAGTAACAATGATGGCTTCCAGGCGGGAATCTGGTACAAAGGAGAATTAGCAGGGGTAGTGGGTTTACATACGATTCATTGGCCAAACAAATCCACTTCCATAGGTTACTGGCTGGGAGATGCTTTTCAAGGAAAGGGATTAATGACTAAGTCCTGCCAAGCAGTCGTAAATTATTGCTTCCATGAATTAAATCTTAAGCGAATCGAAATACGAGTGGCAGCAGGGAATGAAAAAAGTTTAGCCATTCCGCACAGATTAGGTTTCAAAAAAGAGGGGTGTCTTGAGAAGGGTGAATTCCTGTATGACAAATTTGTCGATCATTATGTGTTCGGGATGATTAACGAAGATTAAAATAGCTTTCTTAGGATGTGATGCACAATGTACGAATATAGATTTTTTAATACCATATCCACGAAGGCAGCAGATATATACGATAACAAAGGGGATAAGATCGGGAAAGTAGAAAAGTATTATAAACATCTATGGGAAAGAGTCGTTGATATGCTCTTAAAGGGAAGATTTAGCGGTAACTATAGATTATATGATAGGAATAATAACGAACAAATGAACTCATACAAGAGCTTAAATATTTTTAAAAAACGTCAATACACCGTGGAATACAAAACAGATCATGTAAACAAAACGATTAAACTTGTAGATGAAAAATCTTTTGGTATAGGCGAAATAACATCGTTCACTCTTAATGAGGAAAAATTTATTTTAAAAAAAGACGTAATGGATAAAGCACAAATTAGTAAGGATGATTCTGTAATTGCTGAGTGGGAAAGTTCCATTAAGGTTCCTTTTAAAGCTTACTTCACGCTGAAAGATCAAAAATATGAGAATGATTGCCTCTTATTACTTGGGCTGTTCCATACGTATTTACATGCGGGCTAGAAGTGAAGCAAGACAAAGATGGTAAATAAACCAAAAAGGCTCTCCATAAGCGGAGAGCCTTTTAGTTTATCGTTGAATTTAAAACTGTTTGGAGTATAACTGAGCGTAAGAGCCTTTTCTTTCAAGTAAGGACTCATGCGTGCCTTCCTCCACTATTTTCCCTTTCGACAACACGACTATTTTTTCAGCATTTCGTATCGTAGAGAGCCGATGAGCAATAACAAGCGTGGTCCGTCCCTGTGCTAATAATTCCAGGGATTCTTTTACTATGCTTTCACTTTCATTATCTAATGCGCTCGTTGCCTCGTCCAGAATGAGAATAGGAGGGTTCTTTAAAAATACGCGGGCGATGCTCAAACGCTGCTTCTGCCCTCCAGACAGCCGGACCCCTCGCTGGCCGATTTCGGACTGGTATCCTTGGGGCAAATTCATAATAAATTCATGAGCATTCGCCTGCTTAGCTGCTCGTATGACTTCTTGATCCGACGCGCCGGGGAAACCATAGCGAATGTTTTCTAAGACTGTGCCTGCAAAAAGGTACACATCCTGCTGAACAATCCCAATGCTGTTTCTTAGGAAGGACAAATCAAGCTCTTTCACATTTTCACCATCGAGATAGATCCCTCCGTCCGTTACCTCATAAAACCGGGCGATCAAGGAACTTAAGGTTGTTTTTCCAACACCGGATGGCCCGACAATCGCTACGTATTCGCCTGGCGACACCTTAAAGGATAGTCGATCAAATACGGGATTCAGCGATGGATCATAGTGAAAAGATACGTCTTTAAACTCTAATTGGCCACGTATTTTTAAAAGGCACTTTGGGTTTGCGTCATTCTTTATGGAAGGACGTGTGTTCATAATTTCCATAAAGCGCTGGAACCCAGTAACCCCCTCTTGAAATTGTGTGCTCATGTGAGTGAGCCGCTGCATCGGTTCTACCATATACCCTATATACAGCAAGAAAGTAATCAGGTCAGGCAAATCGAGAGAAGCATGCATAATTTGGATGGTACCGAAAACGACCACAGTAATGGTGATCATTTGAATGAAAGCTTCCATGCCATTAAAAAAGTAAGCCTCTGCTTTATAGGTTCCTTTCCGACTAGCTAAGAATCGCTCATTTTCCTTGTCGAATTTCCTAATTTCCTCCGCCTCATTAGCAAAAGACTGGACCACTCGTATGCCGGCGAGACTGTCCTCGACTTGAGCATTCACATCACCAATTCGCTCTTTATTATTGATTAATGCGCGATTCAGCTGCTTGTTAAAGTAGATGGAAAAGAAACCGAGAACAGGAAGAAAACAAAAGACCGCAATGGTGAGGGGAGCATTGATAAAAAACAAAATCCCGAATGCACCCAAAAATCGCACAAGATACTTAACGTAATCTTCAGGTCCATGATGAAAAAGCTCAGAAACCAATAACAAATCATTGGTGATCCGCGACATCAATTGACCCGTTTTTTGCTTATCATAAAAGCTGAAAGATAGCCGCTGCGTATGCGAAAATAATTCATGGCGCATATCACTTTCCATACGAGCGCCAATTTCATGGCCTTTATAATCGACAAAGTAGTTTCCAACGTTCTGGAGGACTACTAATGCTACCATGCCACTGCCTACCCATAAGACTTGATGAAAGGCAGCAGATAAATCACCTTCCAGCACATCCTTCGTCACATAGCGGACGAGCAATGGGAACAAAAGAGTGAGAGTAGAAGTAACTAAAGCACAAACTAAAACGAAAAGAAATGTTTTTAAATAGGGTTGGTAATAGGAAAGAAATTTTTTTACTGGAAAATTCATAACTTGCCCCTTTTATTGTGTTATTGGCTTAAACACATATAAGGGGAACCGTAAACGTTTAAGAAGGTGTTCCACCCTTATATGTTTGTACGGTTAAAGCGATAGCGTTTTTCATGTAAACAGCCTCCTTTTCTTTGTTACATATAATAGTAACCGTTTTCATTGTGAAATTGAATAGGGAATTATCCATTGGTTTATGCGTTATGAAAGTGACAGATCATTTTAAAAGTAAATGGATAGAAATGAATGATTTTGAGGTTTATTAATAATAGGTATAAGTGATGTAGGTAAAAGCCCAAAAGTAGTATGTGATATAGTAAAAAAAACGTAAGGGAGCCAAACCTATGCAAAAACAAGTGTTATTCATTCAAGGTGCAGGGCAGGGAGCATACGAAGTGGACGGGAAATTAGCGGGCGATTTACAAGAAGCACTTGGCATTGAATACCATGTACTGTATCCGGAAATGCCCAATGAGGAGGAGCCTGAGTATGGAACATGGAAAAGTGAGATTGAAGAATGTCTCAGAAGGATGGATGGTGAAGTGATTCTAGTTGGCCACTCTGTGGGCGGTGCGGTTCTGTTGAAGTATATTTCTGATGAGAAGGTTTCAAATAAGATTACTAGTTTGTTTCTGATCGCACCCCCATATGATGAGACAGTCTTGACTGAAGATTCCTCCGCAGCGCTTGATAAAGTACCCAAGATTTACTTTTATCATAGCCGCGACGATGACATTGTACCTTTTTCTCACCTTACCCATTATGCGGAAAAACTCCCTAAAGCAACTTTTCGAACGGTAGATGGGCGTGGACATCAGTTTTCCAACGACCTGTCCGAGGTGGTTGAGGATATAAAAGGGTTGTAAAACGTGGCATGGTTGCTGACGTTTACATCTTGAGTAAGTTACAACTATGGGGGGATTACATGTGGTTTAAAAGTTTGCTATTTCTCATGCTGTTAGTGGTATTGGGATCTTCCTATTACTTTTATCAACAAAATCAAATAGTTTTCGGAAATGATTCAAAAGCCATAAAGGAAATCATTAAGTCGAAAGAAAGATATGAAAATAAAAACATTTCATTGCTGGATAGTAGAGACTTTGGTGATTTAAGAGTGGCAGGATTTCTATCAAATCATAATCCATCTATCATTGAATTTAAACGGGATGAAGATGGGAACTATAGATACCAGGGTATAGAGACAAGACATAACGCAGATATAAGTTCCTTTTTTATCCATCCATTAATCCGCGACAATAAGAAAGCGTGGTTGATGTATATCACCAATCGAAGTATATCACCAATCGAAGTAATAAAGTAGAAAAAATGGAAGTTGAAGTAAATGGTGAAAAAATCACTAAAGATTTCAAATATGAAGACCCGCATGTGTATGTAATCAAGCTGCCGAGTACTAATAAAAAAGGTTACACATTTAGAAATTATAAATATTTTAATGCACGTGGAGAGCAAGTAGATAGTTAATGCTTGTAAATTTATAACCCCCGAACCTCTTATTTGGTTCGGGGGTTTTCTAAATATCATTCTATTGTTAACCCTCTTAAGGAGGAAAAATTAATTCCTAATCAAATAATCAAAAGCACCAAGAGCCGCATTCGCTCCGTCGCCCATAGAAATAATGATCTGATTGAACGGGCTGTCTGTACAGTCTCCCGCTGCAAATAGACCAGGGATACTTGTAGCGCTGCGCTTATCAACAATGACTTCGCCTGTGTGCGTACGATTTATAGAGTCGTCCATCCATTCGGTGTTTGGAAGCAGGCCGATTTGGACGAATACGCCGTCTAGTTCGATCTGTTTCTCTTCATTGGTCGCACGGTCTACGTAAGTCAGACCTTCGACATTGTCTGTGCCTGTGATTTCCGTCGTTTGTGCGTTGGTGTGCACGGTGACGTTCGGCAGGCTGTTTAAGCGTTCTTGAAGCACTTCATCGGCTTTCAGTTCAGAACCGAATTCAAGTACGGAAACGTTCTTCACGATGCCGGCAAGGTCGATCGCTGCTTCCACACCAGAGTTTCCTCCGCCAACAACGGCCACGTCTTTGCCTTCAAATAGCGGGCCATCACAGTGAGGGCAGTAGGCAACGCCTTTATTCTTGAATTCTTCTTCACCAGGAACGCCTAACTGACGCCAGCGGGCTCCGGTTGAAACGATGACGCTTTTACTTTTCAGTACGCCGCCGTTATCGAGTTCAACCTCGAATAGGTCGTTCTTCTCGATGCCTTGGACACGTTGAAGATTCATCACATCAATGTTGTAATCCTTCACGTGTTCCTCCAGGCTAGCTACGAACTTCGGTCCTTCAGTCTGTTTGACACTGATGAAGTTCTCAATGCTCATCGTATCAAGCACCTGGCCGCCAAAGCGTTCAGCGACAACGCCCGTGCGGATACCTTTACGGGCAGCATAAATCGCTGCACTCGCTCCAGCAGGTCCGCCACCGACGACAAGCACGTCATAAGGATCTTTATTCGTGAATTCTTCCGGAGCAGGTCCATCGCTGATTTTGCCAACGATTTCTTCCAGTGTCATGCGGCCGCCGCTGAAGAATTCTCCGTCCATGAATACGGAAGGCACGGCCATCACGTTATTATTCTCCGCTTCTTCTTTGAATGCGGCCCCATCAATCATCGTATGAGTGATGTTCGGGTTAAGAACACTCATCATGTTGAGCGCCTGCACAACGTCTGGACAGTTATGGCAGCTTAAGCTGACATACGTTTCAAAGTGATACTCACCGCTAATGTTCTTGATCTGGTCGATCATGCTTTGATCCGCTTTCGGAGCTCTTCCGCTCACTTGTAGCAGGGCAAGCACCAGCGAAGTAAATTCGTGACCTAAAGGAACACCGGCAAACGTAATCCCTGAATCTTCTCCCGTTCGGTTCACACTAAAGCTCGGGGTGCGTTTTAACTGCGTATTTTCAACTGTAATGCGAGGGGACATCGATGCAAGCTCATCTGTAAGAGCTTGCATCTCTTTGGAAACATCGTCATCTCCGGCACTGACTTTCAGTACAATGTCTCCCTCCAGCATTTGAAGGTATTGGTTTAATTGTGCTTTAATTTCGGCATCAAGAACCATGTCTGTCACTCCTTAGATTTTACCTACTAGATCAAGGCTTGGGGTAAGGGTATCTGTCCCTTCTTCCCATTTAGCCGGGCAAACTTCGCCAGGATTGTTGCGCACGTATTGTGCTGCTTTAATTTTGTTAATGAGTGTATCTGCGTCACGGCCGATTCCGCCTGCGTTAATCTCAACGGCTTGAATGACGCCATCTGGATCGATGATGAACGTACCGCGGTCAGCAAGACCAGCTTCTTCGTCCAGTACATCGAAGTTACGTGTAAGAGTTTGAGATGGGTCACCGATCATTGTATATTCGATCTTTCCGATTTTTTCTGAGCTGTCGTGCCAGCCTTTGTGGACGAAGTGAGTATCTGTAGACACAGAGTAAACTTCAGCGCCCAGCTGCTTCAACGCTTCGTAGTTATTCTGTAAATCTTCAAGCTCAGTCGGGCAGACGAATGAGAAGTCTGCTGGGTAGAAGCAAACAACGCTCCATTGACCTTTGAAATTCTCTTGATTCACATCAACGAATTCACCTTGTTTAAATGCGCTCGCTTCAAATGGTTGTACTTCTTTTCCGATTAATGACATGAAAAATTCCTCCTATGTGATAAGTAATTTATAATAATTCTAATCCGATACCTATTATTATATAGGTTTTATTTTTTGTCAACTATTGTCGATTGCTAATTTTAGCATCGGGAGCGGATACCTTTCTATAAGGACTTCCCCCAAGTAAGCTTTCATATTAGGACAAAAATAAAAAGGTTCATTCTCTATAAGTGAGAACGGACCTTTTTTCATTTGTCTTCTTCTATTGATACCCTGAATGAACCGTGGAAAAACATATATAGATCTATCCGCTCCTTAAAAAAGGGATCCCTGACGGAGTAGTGCCTATAAATTCATTTTCTCATTTACCGTTTGATTATATTTCTGCAGCAGCCGGCCGAACGTTTGACGTTCTTCTTCCGGCCAGTCTTGCAGAATTTCTGAGAGTCGTTCAAACCGCCGCTGTTTATTCTCGGCTAATTCCTTGGCACCGAGCTCTGTGATGCGGTAGAAATAGGCTCTGCCGTCTTCGGGGTTCGGCGTTTTATCAACGTAAGACTTATCGACGAGCGCTGCGGCCTGCCTGCTTACTGTCGAAATATCCAGATGCAGCTCCACAGCAAGCGTCTTCACGCCAGTGGGGCCATTCGTGGAGAGCTGGTGAAGCAGGATGTATGCAGATCGATCGAGGCTGTCGTTTCTCTTTTCCGTCATGACGATTCTGCGGATGAAATTGGTGACTTGCTGTTCAATTAATTCAAGTGTTGGTTCACTCATCGTTTCCACCTCAAGTTTAGTCTTTCTATCCGTAATGATATCCAAAACGAAGTGAATGTTCAATTTATTACCGCCTGGTTGACAGTAATGATTAGGTAGTTGTATGATACAAATAAATGATTGTATCATACAACTATAAAGACGGGGGAATGGGAATGCAAGCGCATGAAATGATGATTAAAGAAGTTTTCAAGGTAAGAGAAAAGGATAGTGTCCGTTCCGTGATTAAAGGGTTTATCGAACACCGGATCAGTGGAATGCCGGTCGTTAATGATCAAGATGAGATGGTCGGTTACGTAAGCGATGGAGATATTATGCGCCACATTGGCAAGCACAAAGATTTTTACGTGGATTCGCTTTACACGGTCACCGTCGTTCAAGGCGATCAGGTTGAATTTGACGAACGAATTAAGAAGATTTTGGATCTCCATGTAATGGAAGTGGCTAAACGAAAAGTTATTCGTGTGGAATGGGATGTTAAGAGTGAAGACATTGCCGCCATTTTAGGTAAAAAGCAGATTAAAAAGCTGCCTGTGGAACAGGATGGCGTGTTAGTCGGGATTATCAGCCGCGGAGATGTGATCCGCAGAACCTTTGCATCCATTTTATAAAAAGAATGCTTAAAGAAGCGAGGAGAAATGAAAACATGTCATCAAGACCAAATCCAGTACCCAATATATCGATTGCGGAACAACCGGGAATTCTGAAGCAGCCCAAAGCCGTTTGGGCCGTTTTTTTTGCTTGTATTATTGCTTTTATGGGGCTTGGGCTGGTGGATCCGATCTTACCGGCGATCGCTGGCCAGCTGAATGCGTCGCCGAGTGAAGTGACGTTGTTATTTACCAGCTATAATGCTGTGATGGCGGTGGCGATGCTAGTCACTGGGGCGATTACGTCACGGATCGGCATGAAGAAGACCCTTTTATCAGGGATCGTCATCATTGCCTTATTCTCAGCGTTAGGCGGCTTTTCCAATGGCATTTGGGAGCTGGTCGCTCTCCGCGGCGGATGGGGTTTAGGCAATGCTTTATTCGTTGCCACGGCCTTAACGGCAATTGTGACGCTGTCCAACAGCGGCAACGCCAAGGCAATTATTTTGTATGAAGCGGCCATCGGGCTTGGGATTTCAGTTGGACCGCTGATTGGCGGCTGGCTGGGGGCAATTTCCTGGAGAGGGCCGTTTCTAGGGGTAGCAACCCTGATGGTCATCGCGTTTATCGGGCTTACCACGCTCATGCCTAAAGCGAACACCGTCCAAGCGACCCAGAAGAAATCGTCGCTGCTCGATCCATTTCGGGCTCTTAAGCATCGTTCGCTGTTAGTGTTTGGAATCGCAGCCGCGCTGTACAACTTCGGCTTCTTTACGCTGCTCGCTTTCGCTCCGTTTGTACTCGGTCTGGATGAGCACGGATTAGGCTTTGTGTTTCTTGGCTGGGGGATTCTGCTTGCGATTACCTCCGTCTTCATGGCACCGAAGCTTCAGCAATGGTTCGGCACCGTCAAATCGATGTGTATGATGCTGACGTTATTTGCCCTTGTACTGCTTTCCATGGGAATTTGGACGTCTACACAGTGGGTCGTAATTGCTGCTGTGGTGTTTGCCGGGGCACTGCTTGGGAACAACAATACGTTGATAACGACAGCGGTAATGAATGCAAGTCCCGTGGAGCGGCCGACCGCCTCTGCGGCCTACAGCTTTCTTAGATTTTTAGGCGGGGCAATTGCTCCGTATTTAGCCGGCAAGCTTTCCGAGATTTATAATTCCAGCGTGCCGTTTTACGTGGGAGCTGCGTTTGTATTTCTTTCGGTGTTGTTTATCTGGGGAAACAAGAAGCATATTCATCATGTGGATGCCGCTGAGGGAGGGCATGAATAGAGGTTCAAGAAAGCCCTCTGGAATTTGTCGTCTTCATTGTATTAGAAAGTTTTATAAAGTCACCCGCTTCCTCCGCAAAGGAAGCGGGTGACTTTATTATTTCCAGCAATTTTTGGTTCTTCAGGCAGGGCAGGGGTAGAGCTTTACCATAAAATAGTGTTAATTTGGTGAGAGTGCGATCATAAGAAAAACACCTAATCACTGAGACTCACTTGACATTCACCTCATTTCAATAAAAGATAATGGTAATAACAGTGAGGGTGATGAAGTTGAAGGACTCCATAGATATTCTAATAATTGAAGATGATGAGGATATTAATCGCTTACTATGTACTATTGTTCGGAAAAGCGGCTATTCTCCTAAGGCGGCTTATTCAGGAACGGAAGCAGTGATTCACTTGGACAGCCAGAAATGGGACATGGTATTACTTGATCTTATGCTGCCAGGTTTGTCTGGTGAAGAGGTCTTAGAAAAGGTGACTAAAGAGAGTAATGTTCCCATTATTATTATTTCGGCAAAACTTGAAATACAATCCAAGATTAATGCGTTAAGAGCCGGTGCGGATGACTATATAATTAAACCCTTCGATATCGACGAGGTGTCGGCAAGAATTGATTCCTGCCTTAGAAGGTATCGTCAGCTCCCGGGTGGGACCACGGCCCATGAAATCAGCCATAAAGATATGATGATAGATACGAATGCCAAACGGGTGACAGTAAATGGAAATGAAGTCAAGTTAACGGCCCGTGAATATGAGATCTTACTGCTATTGATGTCCTCCCCTCATAAGATCTTTTCCAAGGCGAATTTGTACGAGAGCGTCTGGGGAGAGAATTTCTACGGGGACGACAATATCATTAATGTCCACCTCAGTAATATCAGGCACAAGCTCGCGAAAGCAAACCAGCATGAAGAATACATTGAAACCATCTGGGGGATGGGCTGCAAGCTTAAATCTTAAGGTTTTCTTAAGATTCTACTTAAGACTTTCTTATGGTTTCCTTCTTATAGTAAAAGAGTGTTCAGAATGATGCTGAACACTTGGAAGAATGATTTAAGGAGGGAGAAATTCCATGAATGAGTATGTTCTGGCTACCAGCCAACTGTCTAAAGAATATAAAAACGTAATGGCGATTCATAAAGTAAGTGTAAGGATCAAAAAAGGGTCTATTTATGGGTTTATTGGACAAAACGGTGCCGGTAAATCAACATTAATCCGCCTAATAACCGGACTTGCGTATCCAACTACAGGCACATTTGAATTATTCGGGGAGAACAATAAGCGGAATATCATTGAAGCTAGAAAAAGAATCGGAAGCATGATTGAAGGTCCTGCTCTATATCCGCAAATGACAGCAGCTGAAAATTTAGAAGCGCATCGTCTATTGAAAGGAATACCGGGAAAAAATTGTATTGAAGAAACTTTAAAGTTAGTAGATTTGCAGGATACACGCAAAAAGAAAGCCAAGGATTTTTCTTTAGGAATGAAACAGCGCCTCGGGATTGCTATAGCCTTACTCGGAGATCCGGAATTTCTAATTCTTGATGAGCCTATTAATGGACTAGACCCAATGGGAGTAGTTCAAATCCGAGAATTACTAAAGAAGCTTAACCAGGAATATGGGATTACCATCTTAATCTCCAGCCATATCTTAAGTGAGCTTCATTTATTAGCTACTCATTATGGAATCATCCATAAAGGCGAATTGTTAGAGCAATTATCCGCTAAAGAACTGCATGACAAGTGTCAGCAGTACTTGCATATTAAAACAGATGACCCAAATAAAACGGCGAGTGTGATTGAAAATCAGTTATTAACCAACGAGTTTGAAGTGTGGCCAGATGGAACCATTAAGTTATATGCCCATGTTCATGAACCTAGAAGAGTTTCTCAAATTCTAACCAATGAAGACTTGATCATCGAAGAATTTATGCCAATGGGAGAGAATTTGGAAACTTACTTCAGCAAGCGCATCGGTGGTGTTCAGCATGGGTAATCTCTTGAAAACAGAGTGGTATAAATTAAAGAAAGACCGATCCTTCCGATTCCTTACGTGGATGTTAATCGCTGCTGCAGTATTATTCCCTTTATTAAAATTCAGTGATGGTGCGGTTGACCTGCCCACAGTGGAAGATTACTATAGAGAGATTGTTCTTGGGACCCATGCAAGTATAATAAAGCTTATTCCCAGTATTTTAGCAGGGTTCTTTATTACAAATGAATACTCGATAGGTACGATGAAAAGTATGGTGTCTTCAGGAAACAGCAGACTGCGCATCTACTTTGCGAAGCTTATTGTGTTTTCGGCAGGAACGATCATTATATCGCTGATTTTGCCTGTTATCATGACAGGAGCCTGCTCCCTCTACTTTGGATTTGAAGAAATGCCTGGGTGGTCCTATTATTTGGAAACAATTTCCCTGATTACCTTATACGGGGCTGCCTTCGCATCGATTATGGCCACGTTCTCTATCTTGTTTACCGATAGTGGAAAAACCATAGGATTTCTTCTACTATTCTTTATATTTGCCGATTGGCCGCTGCAAGTATTAGCAGCTAAAGTACCCTTCTTTGAACCTATTCTTAATCACTCTGTTTTTAAATTAGTTTACGACATTATTATGGTGAATCACTTGAACAGTAGTGATAGTATGTTTGTTGTCGTTGTTCCTATTTTAACTTTCGTATTATTTGGGTACTTAGGAAGCCTTATATTTCAAAGAAAAGAAATTAAGTAAACAAGGAAGCGCGGGTGAAGGCAATGGTCTATTTAATCATCATAGTTATGATCGGATTCACCTATGTCCTCACCCGTTTCTGCTTATTAAAAAAGGAAATAAAAAGCGCAGCTCACCAGCTCGATCAATACAACCAAAATCATACAGGTAAAAAGCTGACGATTAACTATTATGATAAAGATTTCGAGGAACTTTCGAAGGAAATAAATAATCAGATTGATTTAACTAAACAGGCAGAGGCAGAAAAGCTCTCTACCCAAAATGAGTTAAAACAGGCCATATCTCATATTTCTCACGATATTCGGACACCGATGACATCTATCTTAGGATACATTCAATTCCTGGAATCGGATGAAATCAGCCATGAGGAAAAGAAGAAATCTATAGAAACGATAAAAAATAGTGCAGGAAGATTAAAGGTCTTACTGGAGGACTTCTTTGAATTGTCCGTTATTGAACAAGCAGATTACCCTTTGAAAGTGGAGAAGGTCAGGGTAAACGAGTTGATTATGGAGTCTCTATTTGGATTTCACGAGGAATTTAAAAAGAATCATATAGAGCCGGAAATCAATATGGACGAGAATGAGATGATCCTGATGACCGATTCCTCGGCAGTTAAGAGAGTGGTAGAAAATTTAGTAATGAATGCCATTAAATACTCCACTCAAGACGTGACCATCCAGCTGAAGAAAGTTCATTCAGCCGTTCAACTTCAGATTTCCAATTCTGTTGATCAGATGAGTAAACAAGAAGTCAACCTCATGTTTGATCGGTTTTATAAAGCAGATCAAACTAGAACAGGAAGCGGAGCAGGGCTTGGGTTACCCGTTGCTAAAAGTTTAATGGAAAAAATGAACGGGAGTATTTATGCAGATGTAAAGGAAAATCAATTAACGATGGTTTGTGAATGGAACGTAAGCCATACTTTTTGATCGTTTCCTTTCTTCGTGACACTGGAAGATTAAGGGTAGATGGGCAGATCGATAATGAAATGGATAGGGTAAAGGGTTAGGACAATTCTTCAAGCTGGAGAATTGTTCTTTTTTTATGTCAGAAAACGGCCGTGATGTACGGGGCAGCAGACTTATTCAGTTACAGCATTCCATGCATTTATTTGCTTATCGTATTATTAGCAATAAATTTTTATTGTAATACGATAAATCTTTATTTAAAATGAATATAATGAATAAAGAAACGAGGTGCTTTTCATGGGAAAAGTGACAACAATGTTTTTAAAAATAGCTGTGATTCTATTGGGGGTCCCAGTTCTTGCCTTATGCATCTTCTTGGTGCCAGAGTTAGCGGACGTTTCAGTAGAATTGCTTCCGGAGTTTGGGGCTATAAAGGTTCTGGTTTATATGGTGTTCGATGCATCGGCGATCCCTTTTTACTTTGCTTTGTATCAGGCTTTCAAACTTCTACGGAATATTGACAAAAATAAAGCTTTCTCTGATTTATCTGTAGATGCTTTAAAGAAAATCAAATACTGTGCGATTACCATCAGTGTTTTACATTTGTTGGCTTTACCATTATTTTATCTCTTTGCGCAGGCGGATGATGCACCAGGAGTTGTCCTTGTTGGGTTGGCCGTTCCATTTGCTTCCGTGGTGATCGCAGTGTTTGCTGCGGTTCTCCAAAAACTTTTACAAGATGCAATAGCTATTAAATCAGAAAATGATTTAACGGTCTGAGGTGAATTTATGACGATTATTATAAATGTTGATGTGATGCTGGCGAAAAGGAAAATGAGTGTTACCGAACTTTCTGAGAAGGTGGGAATCACGATGGCGAACCTATCGATATTGAAAAATGGCAAGGCGAAAGCGGTTCGGTTATCTACGTTAGATGCCATTTGTAAAGCTTTAGAATGTCAGCCGGGAGATCTATTGGAGTATCGCAGTGAGGAAGATCGTTAAGCATGGAACAAAATCTAATCTTTATTGAGGAGGCAGGAACATGGATGCGAACAATTTGGTTCTTAATCATTTGTCTGACCCACATGAACTGGAGAAAATCTATCGAAAAGACCCGAAAGCCTTTAAACATCATTTCTCAAACGCATGGGAACAACACCCTGACTCTCAGGTGCTTGGCGTCTGGTATGAAAGGCTGCATTTCATGGAGACACCAACGAATCATAACCCCTCTCTGATGAACAAAACGTTCTTATTCATGGGACTTTTAGCTATTCTAGCGGGAATAAGCACGAGGATCCTATTTCATTTTGTCGAGCAGGAAGCCATCGCTCCTATTAATCTGGCTTTTGGAATCTTTCCATTTATCGCTGCCTATTTTATTTATAGCCATGCGCCTAATAGAAGGATTACGTATTCCCTTGCAGCGTTATTCATCATTTCCGGAGTTTATCTTAATTTACTGCCATTAAATAATAGCGATCCGATTATCCTTGTTTATTTACACCTCCCCCTATTCTTGTGGGTATTGCTAGGGATTGCCTTTACAGGAAACCGCTATTCACAAGGCAGCAGAAGGTTAGCCTATCTTAAATTTAATTTGGAATTTGGGATTCTCTATGCCAGCATGGCCGTCAGCGGAATGGTGTTAGCCGCATTAACGATGCAGTTATTCAGCTTTCTTGGCCTCAATATCGAGGATTTCTATTTTAGTAATATTGTTTTAGTGGGGGCAGCCGCGCTCGCTATTGTGGCAGCCTATCTCGTATCCATGAACCTTAAACTTGCTAAGAATATCACACCTTACCTAGCAAAAATTTTCAGCCCCCTTGTCCTGATCACATTGCTGGTCTATCTTGCGGCGGTTATAGGGCTGGGAAAAAATCCATTCCTGGACCGCAATTTCCTGATCGTTTTCAACGGAATTCTCCTTGGTGTATTGGCGGTCACTATATTTTCTATTACCGAAAGAGATTCAGAAGAGAAAAAGAACCTTTCTGATTATATCCATGTGGCCTTGATCGTTCTTGCGTTAATCATCGACACTGTGGCTTTGTCAGCCATCGTGTTCAGACTTTCTTCGTTTGGAATGACTCCTAATAGAATTGCTGTGTTAGGAGTAAACCTGCTTATATGGGCAAATCTAATTTGGATTCTGTTCACCTATCTACGCTTTTTACAGAGCAAATCCGGACTTTCAACGATTCAAGATGCGGTTACGAAGTATTTGCCGGTCTATGGACTTTGGGCCGCATTTGTAACCTTTACTTTTCCCATAATCTTTCATTAGAAAAGGGATTTCCAAGGGACTGGGGAAATAAATTTTCTCAGTCCCATTATTCAATCAGGTTCCCCTCATTTAAATCACTGACTTGAAAGGCTACCCTTCTATTATCATATCTTCCTAAGAAAGCCACCTTTCCGTCGATAATTTTCATGAACGTAAAGACAATACTCTGCCCTTTAATTTGGTCATTTTCTTCATACCAGGTTCCTTGCTGTTCAAGAACAATATTGTGCCCTTCAGCAAAGCGGCGAAGAGTATGAAGGTGGAGGTTCGCTCGCTTTACCCAGTCCCCTAAATGTTGGCTGCCCCTAATGGAACCTTTTGGCCCCATGATTTCGATATCTGAATGGGTGAAATGGAGTAATCCGGGGATATCCTTTTGGTTGGACTTTTCCATCCATTTTTCTGCCGTTTCAATCGTTGAATGAAGCACTGCTTGATTCGACTGGTGCTGGGAAAAGGCCGTAATTCTTTCGTCGAGCTCCTCAGCTCGGATGCCAAGTGTGTCCACTAGTAGACTTCTGGCTTCAGCTGCATTGGATTCATCAAGAAACAAGCAGGACTGAATTAAAATCTCCCGCAAGCTTGAGTACTCACTTTCAGAAAATACTTCTCCAAATGGTTTCGTTTTCAGATCAGAATCATTCATCTCAACACTCTCCTTTATAATGAATAGCTCTCAAATAAAATGTAATCGACTGATTTACAAATTCTTCAGAACTCATCGTACCTGAGGATACCAGGGTCTTATAAATCAGGGGATCAAAGCTTTGCATGAGCTGCAGAGCTAGGAAGTGAGAGGAGGCCGTTGTTTGAAAGACGTTGTTTCTTGTTCCTTCTTTTATGACTTGTTCAAAAATGGAGATAATCTTTTCCTGCATTAATGTGAGTTCAGAATGGTGATCTTCATTGAAAATCGCTCCCATATCAGGAAAGCTAGCCAACACAAAATGGAAGAAGTCACTGTTAAAGCCTGTCTCAATGAAAGAGACAACCTTCCTATGCTCAGAAAGGCTGCTGTCCTTTATCTTTTCCATAGAATTTAAAAAGCTGTCGATTTTAGGCTTTACAATGGAGAAGACTAATTGCTCTTTAGATTGGTAATGCGAATACAAGGTTCCTTTTGCTATATCCAGTTTCTCTGATAGATCACTCATTTTCACTTGATGATACCCATGAACGTTAATGAGTTCTTCAGCTGCTTCTAGAATTCGTTCGTTTCTTTTATTGAATTTTTTCGACATTCTTTCAGACATATGGTATCTCCTTTTTTGACTTTCTGGTCAAAAATGACTTATAAGTCATTTTAGTGTGAAATGATCCTGTTGTCAATAATCACTGGTTCTATTGAATCGGACTGAGGGTGTTGTAAGCAGGCGAGAGGCAGGTCTCCTGTTGCTGCGTACTGCCTTATGAAATACAAAAAATCCGAATGATGATGAACCTTGCATCATCGTTCGGATTTTATAAAACTTTTCAAGCTGATTTTTAAATTTTTAGAAGCGACGTTTCTTCTGTATTCTTCACAACATCTCGTAAATAGCGAAGCAGGTCCTCACGCAGGTCTTCACGCTGCAGCGCAAACTCGATCGTCGTCGTCACAAAGCCAAGCTTTTCGCCGACATCATAGCGGCTGCCTTCCAGGTTATAAGCATAGACTGATTGCTGCTGGTTTAATTTCTGAATGGCATCGGTCAGCTGAATTTCTCCTCCGGCTCCAATCTCGTGTTCATCTAAGTAAGTGAAAATTTCAGGTGTAAGAATGTAGCGCCCGATAATGGCCAGGTTGGATGGCGCGGTTCCCTGAGCCGGTTTTTCAACAAAGTTCCGAACCTGGTACTGTCTTCCGTCTTGTGAAAGAGGATCAATGATGCCGTAACGATGCGTTTCATCCATCGCTACGGATTGCACACCGATCACGGAGGAATGAGTTTTTTCATAAATATTCATCAACTGCCTTACTCCTGGAGTATTACTTTGTACCAGATCATCTCCTAGAAGAACGGCAAACGGTTCATTTCCGATAAAGTTTCGCGCACACCAGACCGCATGCCCGAGGCCTTTCGGTTCTTTCTGGCGAATGTAATGAATGTCGGCAAGGTTTGTGGAATAGCGTACTTTATCAAGCAGCTCAAGCTTACCTTTCTCCATTAAGTTGCGTTCAAGCTCCGGAGCAATGTCGAAATGGTCTTCTATGGATCGCTTTCCTTTGCCGGTGACGATGATGATCTCTTCAATTCCAGAGGCAATGGCTTCTTCTACAATGTATTGGATGGTAGGCTTATCCACGATCGGCAGCATTTCCTTAGGCTGGGCTTTCGTTGCTGGTAGAAAACGAGTGCCGAATCCGGCAGCAGGGATAATCGCTTTTCTTATTTTCATAGGTACTCCTCCTCTGAAATTTATAAAAAAGAACAGCAGCGTCACGGTTGGAAGCAGATCAAGCGGAATGTCTGCCTCTCAGCGTCCAGATTTGGTAAAGCATGGCCACAGAAGTGAAGACGGTTAAATAGGTGAGGATCGTCCAGCCGGTTTTTAAATAAGGATACATGACCGTTTGTACAGGTGCGCTTGTTAAAAAGGCGTGCTGGTCAATGCAGAAATAAGTGACTAGGGCGATAAACAGGATGACGGCGATCACTCCTTCTGTCAGCTTACTACGAGTGGTGCCTCTTTCCGCACTGTACTGAATCGCCCAGCCATCCTTCTTATTTGCGGATAACTTACCGAGCCAGACGTTGGTGAAGGTAATTAAATTCACCCATAAATAGATTTCGGGACTAATGAGTAAGACGGCTAAAATGACATCGATCGTTCGGTGCATCGGTGTTTTCAGTGCAAGAATGGTGTTCAGAATAGAAGCCAGTACGACTGGTGTCAGCCAGATCCACGACCAGTGGAACTGATCCGTCGCAACAGATATAGCGATTAATGAGATTAATAAGAAACGAATAGCCAAGTCAACAAGTGATTTAAATTGCGAACGCCATATTTTTCCGCGATGTTTAGATTTCACTCCGATATTGCTATTGGTAAGTAGTTCAACGGTCCCCGACTGCCATTTGTTACGCTGCTGTCGGAAGGTATGGTAGGATCTCATCGCATCTACAAAACAGCGGGCAGTTGGACTGATTAACGTTTTCCATTTCTTTTGAATCTGCCAGGTTAACAGCATATCCTCTACGTCACTTTCATCCTGCCAAGGACCGTCTAATTTATTTTCTTCGATAATATCCTGCAAAGCTTCCGGCCGGAACAGCGTCGCCTGACCGCCTAATACATAGGTGCTTCCGCCGCTGTACTGGAGATTTAACAGCCAGCTTGCCATATCCTGCTTCTGCTGGTGGGTCCACCAACGGGTGATCGGTCCGCCATACTGTCCGCTGGCAAGCATTTCTTCATAATGAACATCGTCCTTCGATAGCAGGCTTCTCTTCTTCGGCATTCTCATCGTGTATTTTGCCATTACGCCGCCAATGTTCCGTGAACTCATCAGACCTTCCCACAGCTGCGTTAAGGCATCAGGTGCGAGACGGCTGTCGGCATCCATCCCGAGTACGGCTTTGACAGAGGTTTTGTAATACTCCTGGAAGACGGTGAGTCGTTTATCATAGAGGTCTAGAGGATCTCCATAGATGCTTTTCCAGGCAGAATTTAACGCGCCGACTTTTCGTTGTTTATTGTTCTCTGTAGTGAGCACTTTCAATTTTAAATTGAATTCTTCTCCTGCCGCTAATGCCACTTCTTCTGTCCGGTCCGAACAGTTGTCGGCGATGACAATAACATCAAGCTCTACATCCCTCGGCAAGGTCTGATCTCCTAGTCCTGCTAAACAATCTCGTATTGATTTCTCTTCATTGTGTGCGGGAATAAAGGCCACAATTCTTGGTTTCATATACGAGTGCCTGACGCCGGAAACATGCAATCCTGGCGGGGCAGAGACAGCTTCATTATTTGGGATTGTTATCACATTTTCCAATTTTCACCCTCCAAATCATAAGGTTTGACCGCTCAACCTCATCCACTAACTTAGTTATAAAGAAATGTTAAGGTTCCATTGTCTGCTCCTTTCGTACTAACAATAAATCGAATGTATCGTTCTTTTTATCGAACTGATAACCAGATTATATGGGAAAAATGGTTCCTTGAAAAATCTCATAAACTGTCTTTTTTGCGTTATAAAGAACAAATATTGTGAATTTTCATGGATTATCTCGTCTTTTCTTATCTTTTTATATTTTATAAAGATTTATTTGTTCTGTATAATGAATTTACGATCATGACTGAATGAGAAGGAGAAGGGATATGGTAGGAAAGAAGATCAAGCAGCTAAGGAAGAATAAAGGCTACTCCATCTCAAAGCTTGCCGAGATGGCCGATGTGTCAAAATCGTATATAAGTGAAATTGAACGAGGGGTACAGACTAATCCTTCTCTACAGGTAATCAATAAAATCTCGCAATCACTGGATACGAGTCTTGAGAATTTATTAGACCACACAACAAATCATGTGGATCAAACAGAGGAGCTGGATAGGGAGTGGATCGAGCTGTTAAAGGAAGCCATTGAGGATGGGCTGGAGAAGGAGGAACTGAAGACATGTATCAGCTATATTAAGTACCATAAATTTTCAAAGAATCAGCACGAGTCCTAGTGTTTACTAGGGATCTGGTTCATGAAACAACAGCTTCATAGACACTAAAAAACCCGAACCAATGGAACGTCATTGGTTCGGGTTTTCTGATCAATTCGCTTATTGGTAATTAATGATCGCCGGGTTAGGATCAAGCTTTAATACGTCTTCCGGTGTCATGACAGGCTGGTCTTTCTTGTAGAAGATTTTAAATGCGCCATATTGTACCGGATCATTTTTGACAAATTTGCGGTAAAGCGACATTTTCGTAGAATCAGGGCCATAGCCGTCAAAGTTTAACGCTACCTCCACATTATCAGCGGGTTTGATGGCCTTTTTATTGACCAGCGCTTTATCAGTGAACTGGTGGACGAGGACAATTTTATCCGGCAGGTTATTTTCTTTAACAAGCTTGGATACATAGTTGACGGCTTTCTGTACTTCAGCTCCGTCGACGGAACCAAGGTTAATGCCAGGCGTTTCACCTTCCGCTACGTGAAACTCGGTGTCAATGGCCACGTGCACGTAAGGAAGCTTCAGCCATTTCTCAAGCAGCTTCACTTGATGCAGAACTGAATCGGTACCAAGCTGCACGTCGAGCATAAGCAGGGCATCATTTTTCTTCGCTAGTGCTGCATATTCATCCAGGTCATCTTTAGAAGTCATGTGATAATACTTCCCTTCCGGACCTGGGTTCCGCTGAGCAATGGTTGAAATCAGCTCAATGGTCGGAATAGCTGGGTGGGATGGATCTGCATCCGAATAGGCCTGCGTCTGCTTCTTCAGCTTCTTCATTAAGGCATCAGGTTCCATTTCTCCTAGAATTCCCATTTGGGTGGAATGAGGGTTGCCGTAATAAGCGACTAGGCGATGGTCTTTCAGCGGGCCGTTCGTTTTATCTGTTTTCCCTTTCATCAAGGTCTGCCCAACAGGGATGCTTCGCGTGCGGTCTCCTCCGTGTGCTTCCACCTTAGGCATCTTCTTCAAATCTTCCTCGGCCATGGTTTCTTTTAGAGGCTTGGCATCCTCAGAGGGCTGCAGCGCTTTGTAAGGCTGTGGCCGCTTCTCAGGTTGATCTTTTTCTTTCTCTTTGTCTTGATCATCTTTAGAATCTGAGTCTTTCTTCGAGTCCTTCTGGTTCCCGTCCTTATCTTCGGACTGCTTGTCTTTACTGTCGTCCTGGTCCGCCGTCGTTGAAGCTGAATCGGAACAAGCAGCCAGCAGAGAGATCAGCACAACAACCGCCAATAGAGTTACTATTTTTTTCAAAATGTTCACTTCCTTATGTATGGTTTTGAATGTATGAAACTATATATATCCCAGCATTCATCAGCTTTCTAATAGTCTTCTATAGAAAAAAACTGCCATTATATTTTAACACATAATGCCAGCATTCGAGCTTTTTTTATTAAAAAATAATGTAAAATACTAGAAATTAATTCTGGATTGGAAATTCAGACTTAAAAGCCTTATCAATAAGGAATAGAAAAGAATTTCTTAATCCATTTCTGTTAGTATAAAAGTATTAATCTACAGCGAAAAGGAGAGGTTTGAATGGATACTCAAGTATCTGCAAAAATGAAGATACGAAAGCCGGCGAATGAAGTTTTTGAAGCGTTTGTTGACCCTGAGAAAATCGGCAATTTCTGGTTCTCCAGGAGCTCTGAACGATGGCAGCAAGGGAAGACGGTTACCTTGAGGTATGACAAATATGATGCTGAAGGGAACATATCGGTTTTAGAAATAGAGGAAAATAAGAAAATCGTGTTTTCGTGGGGCGGAAATGGCCAGGAAACTGTTGTTACCATTACGCTGAAACCGTTGAATCATTCGACCGTTATAGAAGTAATCGAATCTGGTTTGCAGGAAGATGATCCTGACATAGCAAGCAAAATGATGGGGCAAAAAGAGGGCTGGGTCTATACGTTAACTTGTTTAAAGGGATACTTGGAAAACGGTGTGAATACTTTAAGAGCCTCATTAATTCATTAAAGAAGCGAAGCAAATGATTAATGGAGAATGCTTTCCATCGTCTTAATGGCCGTCTGCCTCTTCCTGACCTCCGTCTTCTATGAGAAAAGAGAGTTAAGAGTGCAGCCAACCAGCCTCGTCTCTAATCAAGAGAAGAGGCTTTTTGCATTCTTTTTAAAAAAAATAAATTTCTCCCATCACTTTCCCCGTATGAATCGTTATCTAAAGGAAGAGCTTAAAAGAAGCAGCTTGGATCAAAGCCAGTTACAGGTCTATTCGTGAGACGTTGTCTTTTTTTCTAGATGGTTTCATTCTTTTAATCGTCTAGGGTTTCGGGAAACGCCGAGACTCCTGTGGGAGATGAGTAACAGGTGAGGCCCCGCAAGCCTGAAGGGCTGAGGAGACTCAGCGTACGCCCGCGGAAAGCGAGGTGTTTCCCGAAACCCGTAGAAGGAACCGATCCTAAATTTGAAAAGTGGGTGGTAGAAATGGAAGTGAGTGATCTATATGAATCGTTAAAGCAGGATGTGGATCGCTTCGCTTACTCGATTGCCCGCCATGAACAGGAAGGCAAGGACCTGGTCCAGGATGCCTGGGAAAAGTCATTAAAGGAAGACGAGCTTCTCGACCTTCCCCGTCACAAACAGAAGGCCTGGTTTTATCGAGTGATGAAGAATAAACTGATCGATCTGCGTAGAAAGGATCAGCGCTTATCCCAATGGGAGGAAAAGATGGACCTCCCCGTTCACGATTTTCCTTACCAGCATCTTGAGATGACCGAGCTGTTGTCCCATTTATCAGAAGAACTGAGTGATATCGTCTTTAAGCGGTACTGGGTCGGACTATCCAGTAAAGAAATCGGGGAACAGCTCGGGCTGCCGGCTTCGACGATTCGGTTCAAGCTTCAGCTTTCGATCAAGCAATTACGAAAATACTTGGAGGAGGAGAAACGATGAAACAACGAATTGGCAATATTGGAAGGTTAAATTTAATGCATGCAACAGAGGAAAGTGTGAAGGCGATCGAACGAGTGAATAATATTGGTACGGTCTATTACCGTAAGGAAACGGCTCACTTGTTACCGTTATTGAATGCGGGTAATATTGGAAGTTGTCAGGAGATCCCCGATGGATACCATTTTACAAAGGGGACGTTATTTGTCGATGCGGACTACTTGAAATCCATTACGGAGCCGTTAAAATTATTTGCCACCAATGACGTTGTGATTGATGAAGAAGTAACAGCGGAACAGCTGAAACAATCGCAGCTTCAATTGCGAGTGAACGGTCAGGTGTACACGCCTGCTCATCTAGCAGGTGCAGCCGCCGGTTTCATCTCGGAAGGTACCACAGAATTAAAAACGTATGAAGGGGCTCAATTCCGCTTCGAAAAAGGAGAGTTCCGCTTAACGAATGCTTTTCTTAAAACCGCAGCGAAACCAATCTATTTAGTCGCCAAAGGGATGGTCCGTTTCGCGCCAGATCTGGATATGGAATTATTGAAAGATAAATTGTACCGTTTAGACGTGAAAGGAGTGCTTTCGCTGTATGAAAGTCAAGAACCCTACTTTCACCAAAAAGCAGGATCATTGATCGGCAGCCAAATAGAAGTGATTCCTGATGGCTATCAAGTGATCGAGCAGACGCTCCGTTTGAACAGCAGATCGATCCGCCGCTTCCGAGGAGGCAAGCTGTATACGACTGCCCCCGTCTTGATCGACGCCGATGTTACGAGAGAAGCCCTATCTGAAGCCCTTCATTCGATCCACTCTCATTCGATCATCGTCTGTCATGAAGATGTGGAGGACCTCATTTATGAATGTGCGCCACTGCTGGAAACCGAGGTGCTCTCCTATCAGCATTCCTTCATTTATATCGAAGACGAAGAACTTTGGACCAACGATCAGCTTAAAGCCCTCGAGCAGCCCGCACATTTTATAGTAGACGGTCAGCTGAGGTTCGCGGAAGATGTTCAGCCTAAAATAGTGGAAACGCAGATTGCTGCTCTGGATAACCTGGAAGAAGTGATCGTGCCGCAGACTTCACTAAAAGGCAGTCTGCAAAAGGTTCTCCGTGTTAATAAAGGGATGATTGAGACAGATGGTGGGAATAAAAAGGAATCAAATTTAAACAATTTAGGCGAGCTTACTCTATAAGCTAAATATAGAAACCCGAGGTACACGCGGACTGTGTGCCTCGGGTTTTTCTATTGAATGGCCCATTCCATTCTATTGGTTAATATGTTTCTGGTTAATTCGCCAGTCAAGTTAAATACTTGCAAGTTAAATTCAGGCTCTTTTTGACCAGAAAACTCCTTCCAGGACTCAGCTATATATTTTAAATCCTCTGCACTTATTAAGGCGATATCCGTATCTTCTTCAGAGAAAGCTTTTAACTTCTGAGCTTTGGATATAGATTCATTCGTATAATCGGAAGTAATAATAAGAAATAGCGTGACCCGCATAGGTTCTGTTCTGATATAACCCAGGAACTGGTCAAAATGACTATCTGGAAAATTATAAGGGTTTTCTACACTTTTATTATCCCAAAGAATTACTTCTTTTTGATTGTATTGTAATTTCCCATCCGCATGTTTAGACCCCTTCATGTCAACTAAATCTATCCCGAACTTCTTTTCAAAGATATATTGAGTGGCTTCTTCGAATTTGTGTTCTACGTCAAGATCTTTATCAATTATTTTATTAATTCTTAGCGATTTATAATTCCTGCTTGCTAGTTCTTCATAAAAGTCATAAAGGCGAGACCTGGAATCTGTAGGGTCAGAATCAGAGATTGAAGCTAAATTCTCATAGTAATCAATGATATTCTTAATCTTCTCTTCCTTAGTTCCACTTATTTTGGCACCATCTAAATTTCGTAGTACTTCTTTTAACTCAGTGTTGCTTAAGAAGTTAAGAGCGCTGGTAGGGAGAATGTTATGTTTAATAATCCTGTCAATTAAGGAATTCTTAGTACCGCTCATGCTAAGACCTAAAGGGGAGAGAATACTTTTTAATTGGGCAACATTTAAGTCAGTTAGTAAGCTGAGATAAGTTTCCTTTCGTAGCTCACTGCCTAACTCGTACCTTACTACTCTAGCTATTTCATGTGGAATAATGTAATACGCTTCATTATCTTTAAAACGTAAAATGATTCCTCTGGACTGTAAATCCTTCAATGATTTCTCTACTTGTCTTAAACTATGTAATTTATTTCCTTTTTGAGGAAACCTTCCTACCTTGCTTTCTATAAGATAGTGATCTCGATTACTAAGTCCTAATTCAGTTTTTAATACATTTAGCATGTTGATCTCATGAGCGTTAAGCGAATCATCCTTCTTCCATGCCGCCACAAGAACAGCAGTATAAATCCTAAGTGCTTCTTCAGGAATCGAAGTTTTTATAAACTCTTCATCCTCACTTTCCTTTAGGATCTGTTTTTCAAGGTCCTCTACACAAGCGAATAATTCATTTTCAGAAAGTGTATATCCCTCGTTTTCCATCAATGACATTAGGATCATTTCATTAACTAATGCAATATCTCGATCAGCTTCCAAAAAATCTAGATTTAATTTTACTCTATCGCTATTTTGAAATTCATCGATATTTTTAAGGATGACCTCTCTCATTTCTTCTTCACTTTTAAGTCTTACATCTTTCAAAAAACTATCAACTATTCTGGACAAATAAAGTTTTGACATCTTAGGAAGTACTTCTTCCATTTTCATCAACTACACCTCTTTCTTTATTGATAATGCTACGGTCACATTGCTTATTACCTATTTTACCTTATTTTTGGTAATTTAACTAATAAACCAATGAATATTCAGACTATTCATCTTGGTTTTAATTATTAAACACTTGAGAAGCAAGGGAGAAGCTTTGATATTAAATTTCATCTGTATCAGTATTTTCTCCAGAATCAATGCACTTTTTGTCTGCAATTTATTGTGCTCATCTTAGTAAGATTGTGCACCTTTAATGCAGTGATCATGTGTAAAGAGATGCTTTCTATATAAAAACAATTAAGGTATTAAAAATCTAAAATAACTTAAGCTGGTGGTGAATAACCATATAGAGATGTGGATGGACTAGTTAAAGTGAGGGAAACAAATGGATGATATGTATCCCGTTTTAGAAGCAATCACTCCCTCCTGCCAAAATCCAATGGTCCTTGCTACGGTTATTAAAGTGGAAGGATCGGCTTATAAGAAGGCGGGAGCAGCGATGTTATTAAGAGCAAATCAATCAAGAGTAGGAATGTTAACGGCAGGATGCTTGGAAGAAGACCTTACCGCCAGGGCAGGACTAGTCTGGGCGAGCGGAGAATCCTGTACCGTCCGCTACGACATGAGGGATGAAGATGATTTGTCCTGGGGGCAAGGAGCAGGCTGCATCGGAGTAATCACGCTGTTATTAGAGCCGGTAATCGGCAAGACTTTGCAGCATTTATTAACGCTGAAGAACTGCTTAGACAAGAAACAAACGGTAACGCGAGTCAAACGCTTCACCCGGGAACTGGTTCCCCGTGAAGAGATGTATGTTGTGGAGGATGGTTCAGTATTTGGTGATGATTATCCTGATTGGAATTTAGATGATTTCAAGGAAACAATGAACAATTATCCATTTAAAAAAGGGCTCGTCTCAGCAGGAAATTCCACTGATCTGTATTTTGTTCACCCGGTCGTTCCCCGGCCGCATGTGTATGTATTTGGAGCCGGTGAAGATGCACGGCCGCTAGTTTCATTAGCGGCACGCGTGGGGTTTGGTGTGTCGGTCATCGACTGGCGGCCGGGGTTATGCGCAAGGGATTATTTTCCCGATGCTGCGCAGCTGCTCGTGGAGATGCCGGCAGAAGCGATACCCAAGTTATCCTTTACAGAAAAGGATTTCGCCGTTGTGATGACGCATCAATATCAAAAGGATCA
Source organism: Halobacillus rhizosphaerae (assembly GCF_046719735.1). Taxonomy (NCBI): domain Bacteria; kingdom Bacillati; phylum Bacillota; class Bacilli; order Caryophanales; family Bacillaceae; genus Halobacillus; species Halobacillus rhizosphaerae. The sequence goes on along the minus strand of NZ_JAUTWQ010000018.1, from coordinate 12,233 downwards.
GCTCATTCTTCAAGAGCTGCAAAAGAAAAAGCTATTCTATCTTGGTGTACTAGGACCGAGAAACCGCACCGAACGATTATTAGGAATGGAAAACGTTCCACCCGCTATTCATTCTCCCATTGGACTTTCTATTGGAGCGGCCGGGCCGGAGGAGATTGCCGTCAGTATTGTGGGCGAGATGATCCAGAGGATACGGAAGGCACAGGCATGAAAATGATCGGAATTTACCTTGCCGCAGGAAGAAGCAGCCGGATGGGGTTCGATAAGCGTTATTTGCCATTCAATCATGAGCCATTAGGAAGTATTGCTTTAAAGAAAGCTTTGCGTTCTAAGCTGGATCATACGCTGGTAGTCGTGCGCCGAGGGGAGACATTCGGATGGTTGGACTCCTCATTTTTCTGCGATTCTTTCCGCTCTCAATGGAGTCCTGTTGTATGTGAGCACGCAAGTCAGGGACAGTCCTTCTCGCTGAAAAGCGGTGTGATCCGGGCGGTCGAAGAGGGAGGCGATGCCGTGATAATTCTACTTGCGGACCAGCCTTTCATTTCTACGGTCTTTATCAATCATTTAATTGATGCCTATGCCGCTGAAAGAGAAACGGCTGCTTATATAGCGGCTGGAAATAATGGCGTCCCTATGCCGCCGCTTCTGATTTCAGGATCCTGCTTTCCTTATCTCCATCAGTTAACAGGAGACCAGGGAGCTCGGGGCATTCTGCGAAAAGACTTGGTACATAAAGGCAAAATCATCCCTCAGGATCCGCCGTTTTTTTACGATGTGGACACCTTCGCACAGTATTCAGGATGCACAAGAAAGACAGGGAAGAAGTGATCAAGTGGAGTATATCGGGAAGAGTGTGATTCGCAAGGAAGCACTGGAAAAGGTAACAGGCAAAGCTAAGTACACGAATGATTTTCAAGATACCGGTGAGCTGCATGCCAAAATGGTAACCAGTCCGTATGCACATGCGGCCATCACGTCAATGGATTTTTCAGCGGCGTGGAGCATTCCTGGTGTGGTTGCGATCTTAGGAAATGAACCTTTTCCGCTTGTCGGAGAGGAAATTAAAGACCGGTCACCGATCGCCTACCAAACCGTGCGCTATCACGGGGAGCCGGTGGCCGTAGTCGTGGCAGAAAACCCAATTATAGCGAAACGAGCAGCCGATGCTATCCTGGTTTCCTATGAGCCGCTTCCTGTCGTGAACTCTCCCCGGGATGCTTTTCAACACCCTTCGCGTCTCGTGCATGAGGACCTGGCCAGCTATGAAAAACAAGGGCACGTCTATCCGGTTTCGGATACTAATATTGCCAATCTTACCAAAATCAGAAAAGGAGATCGGGATCAAGGGTTCAAGGAAAGTGAGGTCACTGCGGAGTTCCAGATTACCTTTACTCCGTCGGATCACGCAGCGATGGAAACCCGCTGCTCGATCGTGGAAATTCGCGCGGACGGAACGGTAGTCATCACGACCAGCAGTCAGGCTCCTTTTGCCATAAAGAAATTAATGAAGTGGTATTTCGGGATTGAGCCTGGAAAAGTGATTGTGAAGACACCCTTAGTTGGCGGAGCTTACGGGGGAAAAGCGTCTGTCCAATTAGAGATCATTGCTTATTTAGCATCGAAAGCAGCCGGTGGTCGTCCAGTTAAACTGTTTAATACCCGGGAGGAGGATATGATTACCTCCCCTGTTCATATCGGCCTCGATGCTACGGTAAAGTTAGGAGCGACAAAGGAAGGCGTGTTAAAAGCAGCGGAGATTCAATTTTTATTTGATGGCGGGGCTTATTCTGATAAGGCGGTTGATATCAGCCGGGCTGCAGCGGTCGATTGTACAGGTCCTTACCGAATCGAGCATGTTTGGTGTGACTCCTATTGCATGTACACGCACCATCCTTATGCAGGTGCTTACCGAGGATACAGTCATTCGGAAGTATTATTTGCCTTTGAGCGCACGATGGATGTGCTTGCTGATCAATTAGAAATGGATCCGCTCGAGCTTCGGTTGAAGAATGCGGTTCTACCTGGAGATCTCACGCCCACTCAAGTACGGTTAAACGAAAGTACCGTCGGAAATCTTCCCGCCTGTATTAAACGGTTAGCAGATTTGATGAACTGGAAGGACGGAAGGGTTACCCAGCTGAATGAGCGGACACTGAGGGTGAAAGGAGTCAGTTGCATTTGGAAAACGTCCACCTTCGACACGGATGCCACGTCCGGCGTATTGCTGACCTTTAACTCTGACGGCAGCATCAACCTGATGTCAGGGGTGGTGGAGATTGGAACAGGAACCAAAACGGTGCTGGCTCAAATTTTGGCGGAACAAATGAAAATGGATATCAGCCAGATCCATGTCCTTATGCTCGTAGATACCCAGACTACACCGGAACATTGGAAAACAGTGGGCAGCAGATCCACCTTTATGGCAGGTAGAGCGGTCGTGGAAGCGGCTAAGGATGCGAAACGGAAACTTAAATAGCTTGCTTCAGAAATTTTACGAGCGGAACCGGTGGATATTGAAGTGGCATATGGAAAGGTCTTTCTGCGTGAACATCCGGAAGTGAGTCTTGAGTTGAAGGAGATAGCTTATGGCTATAAATATCCAAACGGAAATACAGTAGGCGGTCAAATCATCGCGAGCGGAAATTATACGTTAACCCGAATGACATATTTAGATCCGGAAACAGGCGCAGGAAAGCCAGGGCCGGAATGGTCGGTTGGCGCTCAAGGAATCGAGCTGGAGCTTGATACCAGGGATCTTACTTATCGCATAATCACAGCTTATACGGTGGTTGACATTGGACGTGTTTTAAATCGCAAAGCCGCTTTAGGACAGATCATGGGGGCGATGAGCATGGGCATTGCCTTCGGAGGGAGGGAAACCTTTGTATTCGATGAGTACGGGCGCGTGTTAAATCCTCAGTTAAGAACCTATCGGCCGCTCCGTTATGGTGAGCAGCCGAACTATGTGGTGGATTTTATTGAAACGCCTCATCAGGCAGCTCCCTATGGGGCAAGAGGTGCAGGAGAACACGGACTGCTGGGGATGCCTGCCGCGTTAGGAAATAGTTTATCTACGGCAATCGGGCGACAATTGCAGCGGTTACCGCTTGTACCCGAGGAATTATGGCGTGTAAAAAAGGAGGGAAAGCGTGCTTCCCTTTAACTTTGACTATCATAAGCCGAGAACGGCAGAAGAAGCCGTAAAGCAATATCAAAATGGGGTGCAGGATGGCAGGAACCCCTGCTACATGTCAGGGGGGACCGAACTGTTGACGCTTGGCCGGATCGGGCTCATGTCCACTGATATCGTGATCGATTTAAAAGGGATTCCTGACTATACTTCCATCACCACCTCTCAGCACGATTACCTTGTGCTGGGGGCTGGGGCGACCTTAACGGCCATTGAGGAAGCAGACGCTTATCCATTATTAAGTCATGCTGTAAGCGAGATCGCTGATCGAACGGCCAGGAATAAGATTACCTTAGCCGGCAATATCTGCGGTCAGATATTTTACCGGGAAGCTGTCCTGCCTTTCTTGCTAGTGGATTGCTCGGCAGGTGTGGCGGGTCCAGAGGGAATGGCCATCCATCCATTCAAAAAAATTTTTCACAACGAAATTCACCTAAATGATGGAGAGTGGCTGTATACGATGATCATCAATAAAGCTGATTTGGACCTGCCTTATTATTGTAAAAAGAGAAGGCAGCAGTGGGATACGGGGTATCCGCTGATTACGTTAGCCGCGGTGAAAAAGGAGCAAAAAATCCGAATGGCGATCAGCGGGTTATGCCCCTTCCCCTTCCGTTCTCTGAATATGGAGAGAGCACTAAACGAATCTCAGCTATCGGCTTTAGAACGAGTGGAAAACGCATTAACTTTCGTCCCTTCGCCCGTTTTATCAGACGTAGAAGGCTCTGCCGATTATCGCTTGTTTACCTTGAGAAATATGGTGCTGGACGCACTCCAGCAGTTGGAGGGGGAACCGAATGGAGCATGATCCGATCTACAGCTTTCTGCTCTCTGTGAATGCAGAAAAGAAAACAGTCACTGAGCGGCCAGCGGATACGCTCTTATACATCCTGCGAGAGAAACTTGGTCTGACCGGTGCCAAACCGGGCTGCTTAAATGGCGATTGCGGAGCCTGCACTGTATTAGTAGACGGTACACCGATGAAATCGTGCCTGATGCTTGCGATAGAAGCAGAGCCTCATGAAATAACAACCATTGAAGGACTGAACGATACATTAATTCAGCAAGCTTTCGTCGAAGAGTTTACCTTTCAATGCGGCTACTGCACTTCAGGATTTCTAATGAACGGGTATGCGTTACTTCAAACGGTTCCAGAAGCAGATGAAACGGTCGTGACTAAGTGGCTGGAGTCCAATATTTGCCGGTGTACCGGATACGCAGAAATCAGCCGGGCGATCCATGGTGTCCTCGAGCGTTTGAAAGAAAAGTAAAACAGCCCCTTCCCCGAGAGTGTGTGCTCGCTGGTGGGGGCTGTTTCATTTTGTAAAGGAATCTTGAATTCGTTTCGCCGGGAAAGCAGTTTTTTGCACAAGTCTCTTAAGAGATCATTTCGACAAAGTGAGCCAGAACGCTAGCGGTAAGTCCCCAAATCACTTTGTCTTCATACAGATAAAAGTATTCCTCAACCTGCCGTGTTCTCCAGTCATAATTCCTGCCTCCAGCAATCAGTTCATAGGGGAAGTCTTCCTCTGGCTGCGCTTGGAAATTTACGTAATGAACGCGAGGTTCCGTCTTCATAAAAAAGGACAGCGGAACCGTAAACACTTCCCTGACTTCCTCAGGATTCGGTTGAATGTCAGCCGCGGGCTTGCTAATGTAACCGGCAAATGGATAAACAATCATTCCGAATGGAGAAACGATATAATCGAGCGGATGCACATCCTCCAGGTCTTCTTCCTGAATCCCTAACTCTTCCGTCGTTTCCCTAATGGCAGCTGCTTTAGCGCTCGGGTCGTCTCCTTCAATTTTGCCGCCTGGAAAACAAATATCGCCGGGCTGCCTTCTCATATGGTGGGACCTTACTTCAAACAGGACGTGAGTTTCGCTATCTTTTTCAATCAAGGGTAAGAGAATCGCAAACTTTTTAAACTCTTTACTGCCCAGAATGACAGGGGTATGGTTTTTCGCTTTATTTAATATCGCTTTCGGATCCATAGCTTCACCTCAAATCTATTATTCTTCTACTATAACAAAGGTTTGGGGATGATTTTGCAAGATTAGCTCATTCATTCCCGGCTTCTTCCTCGCAAAGCCTTGGGTTTTCTATCAATTCGATGTTATTAGAAGTGGGCATCTTAAAGAATAACCGGTTAAGACAAAGCACAGAATGACAGGTTTGGAAGACGAAAGTAGGCTATAATAAACCTAAGGAGCTGAAGCGCTATGACAATGGCAGAGTCGCTGCAGAAGGCCACTATATGGAGGAACATTTGCTAGAGCCGATTACGACTGAAGTTATTGCGCGGCAGTCTAACCTATCGCCTTATCATTTCCAGCGGACGTTTATGATCTTGACTGAGCGCTCAGTTGGGGAATATCTTCGTCACCGGCGATTGACTCTGGCCGCGGAAGAATTGCTTCATTCTCCTGCAAAAGTGATCGACCTGGCAGGTAAATACGGCTACGACACTCCGGAGTCGTTTACGAAAGCGTTTCGCAAGCAGCACGGTGTGACGCCAAGTGAAGCAAGAAAGGGAATGGGGCAGCTGCAATCGTATAATCGAATGGTCATACAATTAACTCTGAAAGGAGCAGATCCAATGAATTATCGAATGGTGGAAAGAGAAGCGTTTCAAGCAATCGGGATCAAACGTCAATTTGTTTGTGCAAAGGAGCCAGGCATCCCTGGTGTAGAGGATTATTGGGCGCAAGCGAACCAGGACGGCACGGCGGAAAAACTTTCTCAGCTGAATGAAGGGGAGATCAAAGGGCTGCTTGGGGTGACCAAGTAATTCAAGTTGTCCTTTAGAATCCTGGATCAACTGTGCTTCTTTATGCCTCTCTTCTCCCCTTTTATCGAGATCTTGTTAAGAATTCGTGTTCATCCTTCTAACTCGACCTAAAACAGTTCCCTGCGTCGGAGTTCTTATCAATGTGACCACTTTACTGAACGGTATACGATTGGCACGTATTTTATGTAGGGTTTTACGTATAATACTACAAGAACTTAACAAGGATGAATATAGAAGAGAGGAGTGCTTCTATGGATAAAGAGCAAGCGAAAAAGTAGATATGGATCTTACCTTTAATTCCAGATATTTCACCTTTCAATTGAACCCCCATTTTTTTCTTAACAATGAAAAATCTATTGATAAAATCAAGGATGAAGAAGACAAAGAACTTTTCCTATCTTTAATAAAAAAATATGTACCTGAAGAAGCTGGGAAGGTAATGTATTTATACACCTTTTCACCTTTGGAATATTCTTTTGAGTTCATCCACCTCTATTAATTACACTTATGTATTCACCGAGACTATTTTAAATAAAATGAGTAAACGACTTGGCTTATATGCAAAAGGATCCAGTCTTCAATCGATCTACTCAAACAATATCGAAAGTATTCGAAATCTTAATACTCAACCTTCAAAAAAGAATACCGTTCATTTTGAAGATTTCAGTCGTGTTATATGGGACGACGTGAAAGCCATAAACTATTTCGTAGTCCCAGAGGATTCGCAAACGAAGTTTCCTCAGTTAACGGCAATTCTGGACTATTGCTATGAACGCAACATCCCCATCCAGTTACTCGCTTATCACAATTTTGGTCTCTCTTTCGATTTCGGAACCAATAACCCTGTTGATCCTGATTTAGGGATCTTCGCAGGCGCTTCTTTAAACGAAGGGTTTGATCTGGATAAGTATATAAGAGGACATATGCTGAAACTAACATCAGAATTTCTCCCTGAAGAAGAGGCTAACGCGACGTACCACATCACTTTCTCTTCTTTAGACGATTCCTTAGGGTTTCGTGTACCTCGATAGAAGAGAAGTTATTGCATCGTTTAGTGTAAAAAAACATTAATTATCTATGATGAGGAAGCGGATGGAAAGAGCGATACCGATTATTCTTTTCTTTAGTAAGGATTTGGTTGATGTGATACTTGTTAAAGTATCACTAAGCATTTATAAATCCGCTCCTCGAGAAAAAATAGAGAAACGGACTTGTACGGCTTATCTTGAAACCAAACCTACTTCTATATCCATAAGGTTAAAAACCAACAATCGTCCATAAAAAAAACCCCTTATAAAAAGGGGCGAAACTACATTGATTCCACTATCTTTCTAACTATATACCAAGGAAGCAAGAGGATGACTATGAATATAACAATCATAACTACGTGCACGGTGAATGCATTTGTAACATATCGATGCACCACAGATTCTATTGAATTTTCAAAGATCATATAAAGAATGAATGAAATAGCCGCAGGGATGTAATTCCTTTTGGCTGTTCCGCGACTGTCTCTCTTCATTTTAGTCCACTCCTTATGTAGAAGTTGAAAGATAGGATTGTTTATTGATTATATATCAAACACCCTCGGCGTTAAAATAAAACACGTAACCACCATAAATCACTTTATAAATGACAGATCTCGCGAGAGAAGGGACTGTGAATGTTTTAAATATCTCTGAACCAACTACAAAAGCAAAGCTTCTCGTTATGGATTGTTTTAAAATCTGAGCCATCCATCCGCCGACTAGAAAAATGGCCGAATTTGCTCCAACATTAAGAATTTTTTTCACAGTAGCTGCACTATAAGAAATCTTTAATCCGTATAAGTGGAATTCATAATCATCTTCGCCGAATTGGACGGTTTCAGGATATTTACATTCCTTATAGAACGCTGGACATTCTTCCAAGTTCGGGAAACTCAAATCATAATCTGGTCCCAAATCTTTGATACCTGGAATATGAAGAAAGTGTCCATTAGTATCGATTGTCGCAGTTGAAAGATTGAGATCAGCTAAATAATCATTAGACTCCTTCATCAAATCTTTAATGATTTGTGCTTTTTCAGTTCCTAATTTATTTTCAAGACTTTGCATATCTTCATCTGATATTTGATAGGAATAGTAGGTAGATAAAGAACCACTTGTCGTAGACTCAGTGGTAGTCCCTAAATCGGTAGAAGCACTTTCCATAGTGGAAAATTTCAGCTTAGGATCAATAGGAGGCAAGTCAGGTCTTGTTTCAGCGTCTCCGTATACTATGTCTCCGCTATTGTCATAAACGTATGGCTGATCAGAATGCTCCAACGTAAGGTATGATTCTGCAAGGTTATATTCTTCTTCTGTTAATCCCAGTGTTTGATGATCTGGATCATCAGCTGCTTTAACGGTCTTTTTCCCATACTGGAAATAACTAAACGTAAATCCAAAAATTAGTACAAAGGACAGGACGGCAGATACATTTCTAACGAGAGTTCTTTTCATTTGACTCTTCCTTAAAATTTAAGTACACCGTAATATACCAATATTTGGAATTAGTTAAACCTCTTTTTTGTAATAAAGACAAATAATTTATAATATTTTGAAAAATTATGATGAAAAACAGAATACCGTCGATTACTGGATTGCAGTTGAACATAACGGAGATGGATCGGCAGAATTTGAGCAGATCGAATTTCCGGCATCCAAATGGGTCGTTTTCGAGGTAAGGGGGCCGATTCCAGAGGCCATCATTGACTCATGGAAGCAGATTTATTCAGAGTGGTTTCCTTCCCACAACGTGGAACCCGCCAGCCTGCCTCCGCTTGAAGTCTATAAGGAAGCAGACTTACGGCGAGCGGATACGTATTCGGAAATCTGGTTTCCGGTTTTATAACGGGGGAAAAGGGCGAAGAATAATCTTCTGCCCTTTTTGCCGTTTATGATGGAGGTTTGTTTGCTTCCTTGATGATCTCCGCATAAAACTCGATAGCGTGAATGTAATTGTCGACACTGACAAACTCGTTCGTGCCGTGCATTCGGTTAAGGTCCTCGGAGGATATTTGCACCGGCAGGAAACGATACGTATCCTTGGCTACTGGATCGTATTGCCGGGCATCTGACCCCGCGAACATCAAATAAGGAGCGATAACCGCGTTCTGATAAACATTCCGTGCCGCTTGCTGAATTGATGAAAAGGAGCGGCTGTTCGTGGAAGAAACTTCGGATGCCTCCGTACCTGAAATGTTCACATGAATGTCCGGAGCATCTATCGTCTCCTCGATAAAGGTTTTTACCTCTTCCATGGAATCGCCAGGCATCAGCCGCAGGTTAATGATGGCCGATGCCTGCTCTGGAAGGGCATTGTACTGTTCGCCGGCATTGAAAATCGTCGGGGCGATGGTCGTCCGGATGAGAGCGGCTGAGGCAGGCTGCTGCAGAAGAATCTTTTCAATTAATGGTTCGAACACAAATTTGTTGGCAAATACGTACCTCATTCCGAAACTCATCTCCGGCGCCACATAGTTAAATAAATCCTCTCCAGGTCCCTTTAGATCGCCTTTAAATTGAGTGTCTTCCAATTTAGCGATCGCTTTGGAGAGCCTTCCAATATTCGTGTGGTTCTTCGGCTGGGAAGAGTGTCCCCCGCTGCCTTCAATCGACAGTTCCGCAGTAGCCGATCCTTTTTCAGAAATGCCGACAACTCCTACAGGCTGATCCACGCCGGGAACCATATCGTTCACAACGGCACCGCCTTCATCAAGCACGAAATCAAAGGTGACGCCCCGTTCTTTGAGCGTGCGGGCAATTACTTGCGCCCCTTGTTCACCGCCGATTTCTTCATCAAATCCGAACATAAAATAAGTATCGCGATCAGGGGTAAATCCCTGGTCGAGCATGGTTTCTGCCGCCTGGAGAATGCCGATCACCCCGATCTTGTCATCCAGCGTTCCGCGGCCCCAAATGTTTCCATTCGTGACTTTGCCGCTGAAGGGGCCTTGCTTCCAGTTGTCTTCCGTACCATCAATGACCGGTACGACATCGTAATGACTCGTCAAACCGATCGCCTTGCGGCTGGCATCGCTCCCTTTCCATTTGAATACAAGCCCATACTGGTTGATTTTCTCGACCTCAAGCTCCTGATAGACACGGGGAAACGCGTCTTCTAGAAAACGGAGGAATTGGTCGTACTCGTTAAAATCAATTTTACTTCGATCCTGATAGGAAATTGTTTGGTATGTAATCGCTTTGGAAAGGTGTTGAACGGCCTCTTGTTTATTCACCTTCAGCTCGTCCGGGTGGGCTACCGGCTGTTTAGAATCGATCCTCACTGTATTGAAAACGGTTACAATAATAAAGATAAAAAGCAGCGATCCCACAATGACCAGCCCAAGCTTCCATTTCTTCATTTCCATCCCCCCAATCGTACTCTCTACTCATTCCCTGTCTCTGCCGGAAAATCCTTTTTCTCCGGGCGGTTTCGGGAGTATCAGGGCAGCAGAAAGAGAATGATGAGAACGAGGAGCAGACTTACCTTCCATTTGGCGTACCGTTTACGCGAGCGAAGGGTCATCACAATCATAAAAAGGAGAAGAGGAATGAGCGCGTATTTTACAGGAAAGGGCAGCAAAGGCATGAGAAAGGAGACAAGCAGTAGATAAGCAACATAAATGAATTCTCGTCCGCTTCCTTGGAAAGCAGCAGACTCTTCTTTTCTATTGGACTTCATACGATTCCCACCTCCGCTTTTTCCCTGATGGTAACATGGAGGATGGAATGATCAAGTCTTTCTCACAGCGTTAGAGTAAAATTAACCCTGTTATGTAAGCGTTTTAATTATGGTAGGATGTAAGTATGTGGAAGTAAAATTATGCCCAACAGAACCTACGAAAATGATGAACTAAAAAGCTATTTATTTGTAAAACTTCTTCAACAATAACCAAGTTTAATAGAAGTAGCAGAGCCCCCTGATTTATCTACTATTCGAGAGAAGCGGAGGAAACAGCTATGAAAAATTTCGGTAACCAGGTCCAGTTTAAAGTCTATCAAAACATGCCCAGCCCCGATCCTAACCGTCTCCCTGTAGTGTACGAAGAATGGGAAGAGCGCGCGAGAGAAGTACTGGAAGAGGGACCCTTCTATTATGTTGCTGGAGGTGCCGGTGGTGAGAGCACCATGCAGGCCAACCTCCAGGCCTTTCAACGCTGGAAAATTGTGCCGCGAATGCTCAGAAACGTGGAGGAACGGGATATATCCATCGAATTATTTGGACAGGGATATTCTTCTCCGTTACTGCTCGCCCCGATTGGCGTTCAGTCGATCATTCACCCCGAAGGAGAAATCGCCGCGGCAAGAGCCTGCGCCGCGATGAAGATTCCGTACATTGCCAGCTCCGCTTCGACCAAACCGATGGAAGAAATAGCGGAATCAATGGGAGATGCTCCTAAATGGTTTCAGCTTTATTGGAATAAGGATCCGGAAGTGACGGCGAGCTTTTTGACCAGGGCAGAGGAAGCTGGGTATTCAGCGATCGTGGTCACTTTAGATACCGCGATGATGGCCTGGCGGGAACAGGATTTGAAAAATGTCTATCTGCCGTTTCTCATTGGTGAAGGGGTAGGTAACTATTTTACAGATCCTGCCTTTTGCTCAAATCTGGAAGAATCTCCGGAAGAGGATCCGGCGGCAGCGATCATGCATTGGACCCAGACGTTTGGCAATCCGAGCTTAACCTGGGAGGACTTGGCATTTTTACGCAAACATACGAGCCTGCCGATTTTGCTGAAGGGAATTTTACACCCGGATGATGCCAAGCTTGCCGTTGAGCATGGGGTCGATGGAATTATTGTTTCCAATCATGGCGGACGTCAAGTAGATGGAGCGATTGGGGCGCTTGAAGCCTTGCCGCAGGTCTGTGAGGCCGTTGAAGGGAAAATACCTGTACTGATGGATAGTGGCATTCGGCGTGGGTCGGACGTGGTTAAAGCCTTAGCTTTAGGAGCCAAAGCAGTCCTGGTCGGGCGTCCGTGCATGTATGGCCTTGCGGTGGCCGGCGAAGAGGGAGTCAGGGAAGTACTCCAAAACATGCTCGCCGATACGGACTTAACGCTGGCCCTTGCAGGAGAGCGGGCGATACGGGAATTGAACCAGTCGAATCTTAAGAAAGATGAATAACCACAATTTAAAGACATAGAGACAAAGGAACTATGGATGACCGCTCCGGAACTACACTCCGCTTTTCGCGGTCGGCTGGTTTGCCTCCTCGTGCTA
>NZ_JAUTWQ010000017.1:0-45554 GCF_046719735.1 Halobacillus rhizosphaerae | reverse complement strand
CAATTTAAAGACATAGAGACAAAGGAACTATGGATGACCGCTCCGGAACTACACTCCGCTTTTCGCGGTCGGCTGGTTTGCCTCCTCGTGCTACGCACTCCGGGGTCAAACCTATGCCTTCCTCCCGCAGAAGTCTCCGTGTATTTCCTATGCTGGAGTATTTTCTTCCAATATTCTTAGTCGGTGATGGTCAGGAGAAAAAATGAAAAACAAAAGTATTTTTTCTGTGGAAACGGCCATCCAACCTACTTCAAGAAGGACAAAAAATCCGAAAGATGAAGAAGAATGTCCTTAACAATTCCTCATCTTTCGGATTCAATAATAGGTAAATGGCTTTTATCTTAGCCACTTTTTTTATATTAAATTATTTACTAGATTGATTGAGAATATCTTTCCGTTCCGCCTGAGTAACAACAGAACAGCCTGAGTCACATGATTCCTTCAAGGCACAAGTGCCGCATTTACCTTGACGGCTCTTCTTGAAAAAGGAAATCACCATCCATACAGCATATCCGAAGATGAGCAGTCCTAATATAATGCTCCAAATCACAAGAAACCCTCCTAGGTTAGAAAGAATTGACCCGCTTTATAAACGCCCAGTGCTACTGCGTACGCCACTACAAATGAATACACGAGAGAAAACAGGGTCAGCTTCGTGCTGCCTGTTTCTTTTTTCATAATCGCAACGGTCGACAGGCAGGGGGTGTACAACAGCACAAACACGAGGAACGTGTATGCCGTTAAGGGTGTATAGAATTGCGGCAGAAGGTTAGCCATCGTTTCACCTGCAGGAACATGGTAAAGAATGTTCATCGTAGAGACGACGACCTCTTTCGCAAGGAAACCGGTGATTAAAGCTGACACGGCCTGCCACGACGCGAATCCGAGAGGTGCGAATATCGGCGCAAAGACCCCGCTGACAATGGCCATAAAGCTGTCATCAATCGGTACGTTAGCTCCATGAGGTCCAAGGTAGGAAAACAGCCAGATAAACACGGTTCCGCCAAAAATAAAGGTTCCTGCTTTTTTCACAAATCCTTTTCCTTTATCCCAAGTGCTTCTGAGCAGCTGGCCAAACTGCGGCACGTTATAAGGGGGAAGCTCCATTACAAAATAGGACTTCTCATTTTTAAGAAATAAAGAAAAGACCTTTGCAACTAAAATCGCCACCACAATGCCGAGTGTATACAGGGATAAAACAATGACGGCCTGGTATTTTTCAAAGAAGGCAGCGACGAATAAAGCATACACCGAAAGCCTCGCAGAGCAGGACATAAACGGTGAAATCAGAATTGTCAGCAGCCGTTCTTTCGGCTGTTCAATTGTTCGGGCTGCCATGATCGAAGGCACATTACAGCCGAACCCAATGACGAGCGGAATAAAGGCCTTTCCGTTCAGCCCGATGAATTCCATCAGCCTGTCCATAACAATCGCTACCCGGGCCATATAACCTGAATCCTCGAGCAGAGAAATGAAGAAGAACAGGATAAAAATCTGAGGCACAAACACGAGCACCCCGCCAACGCCGGCGATAATCCCGTTTAAAACGACCGCTTGAATAAACGGCACGGCATTCATTTGATCGAGCACGTACTGAGCGCCTGTCGTAAGCGGACCTGAGAAAAACGCATCGAGCGCATCTGAGATCGGTGTTCCCAGCCATCCAAAGGTTAATTGAAAGACAACTAACAGGACGCCAAGGAAAAAAGGAATCCCGAAAACAGGGTGGACCGCAATATGATCGATCCAGCTCGTCAGCGAAAGCTCTTTCCGTTTTCCTTCTGTTTCGGTTACCTGCGCAACGACATCGCCAATGAAGGCGGTTTTCCTTAAATGAATTTCTTCATCAAGGGTATACCCTTTGGCTTCGCGGATCTCGGTTTCTATCTCTTGTTTTACTGTTTTTAGCGAAGGGAAGGATTGATCGAGTGTGTGTTGAATGATTTCATTGTTCAGTAAGTACTGAACCGCCACCCAGCGCTTTTTCTCATTGTCATGTTCTCCGAGCTCTATTAACACCTTAGAAATGGCCGCTTCAATCTCTGGACCGTAGTCAATTTTGAAAGAGGCAGCCGTTTCGAGCGGTTCATCTTTAAAGAGCCTTACAATCTCGTCACAGCCTTTTCCTTTGCGCGCCACCGTGGAGTAACTCTTGACCCCAAGCAGTTCACCCAGCCGTTCGACGTTGATCGTAATGCCCCGTTTATTCGCCAGATCCACCATATTGAGCACGATGACCAGCGGAAGATTGGTTTCCAGCAGCTCCACCGTCAAATAAAGGCTCCGCTCCAGCTGATTGGCATTGACTATGTTTAAAATCTGATCGGCATCTTCATTTAATAAGGCCATCGAAGCCACCCGCTCGTCATCCGATAGCGGATTTAACGAATACACACCAGGAAGGTCGATTAAGGAATGAGACGAGTCTTTGATTTGCCCGACCTTTTTATCAACCGTAACGCCGCTCCAGTTCCCGACATATTCGTAAGCTCCGGTAATCTGATTGAACAAGGAAGTCTTGCCGGTATTCGGGTTGCCAAAAAGAGCCGTATCCATTACAGCCTGGCTCCTTTAATGCAGTACGTATCTTTTCTGCGGATGCCGAGCCTCTGACCCGAGCATTCGAGAAGACAGGGACCGCCTAAAGGACAGTATCTCAGCACCTTGACTTCTTTCCCTTCATAGACGCCCATATCTTTCAGCCGCCGCTTCACAAAAGGCTGAAGCTCAGTTAAATCCTGTATTTGAAATGATTCATGTCTTTGAATTTGATTTAGATTCATGATCGTTCACCTCTGCGATATTGATACTCATTATCAATTAAAGTTTAATGGAATTAGGCAGAATAGTAAAGGAAATAAAGGAATTTAAATGGTTTTTATCAGCAGGTGTGCACCTCAGGCATGGAGCACTCTAAAAAAAAGCTTGCAGTGCACCTCGTTGGTGCGCTGCAAACTTTTTGATGTGAGGGATTTATCAACGAAAATCATGGGATATCAATGAAATTCGAGAAGATATCAACGGAAAACAGGATATATCAATCAACCCCAGCATATATCAACGAAAAGCCATCATTTATCAACAAACGCAGCCGGCACCCCTACTGAATCTGCTGCTGGCGTTTAAAGCGGAGCACTTCTTCCACCGCTTTCTTATAGCCGCCAGCATTTTTCAACGAGTCCCCGACTTTCCGGCTGTTTTCTGCAAAGGCAGAATGGGATAAGATATGGTCGGCTGCTTCATTTAGTTTCGCAGCATTCACCTCATCCTGATCCACGTGAATCCCAGCCTCCAGCTCTTCAATTCGTTCAGCAATGATCGGCTGATCACCGCCGGCGGGGATAACGATCATTGGAACACCAAAGTACAATCCTTCACTGGAGCTGTTCATACCGCCGTGAGTAATAAAAACGTCCGCATGCTGCAACACGTCTAATTGCGGCACGTAATTATAGACGTCGACGTTGTCCGGGATCTCTTCAAATTGACGGATATCTGTTTTCTTGCCAACAGACATTAGAACCATAGCGTTGCTATCCTTAAATGCTTCAAAGCATTTCTGGTAAAACTCCGGCTGATCATTAAAGACCGTTCCCATCGAAATATAAATCAGCGGCTGGTCAGGAAGGTCTTCAAACGAAAAGCTCTCCACATCCTTGCGCTCCTTCAAGGAAGGTCCGACAAAGGTATAGGACTCATCGAATTCTTCTGCAAAAGGCTGATAAAGCTCAGAAGTATAAACGAGGGTGAGCTCTCCAGGCTGATTCATGACGTCAGGAAAACTGTTCACAGAAAATTGATACCGCTCCTGCCATTTTTTTAGAATCTGCGTGAGTTCATCGTCCTCAGGGATCTCCAACTGCATATTTTCGCGATTTTTCATGAATTCTTCCATCACCTTTTTATTTAAAGCGAAGGTGGTGCAGGAGGAGATCGCCGGAATCTGCAGCTGTTCGGCGATTATTTTCCCGGCCGCAAAGTTATTATCATAGATCACATAGTCATAGTCTTCGGCTTGAACAACAGGCAGCACCTCGTCGATGACCTGATCCATCCCTTTAACGAGCTTCTTTACCATTTCCTGAGGGTTAAAGTCTTTGCGATCCTTCTCTGAAATCGAACCCGGCAGAAAATTTTCATAGGGACGAAATTCTGCTCCTGTTTTTTCGATTTTCGTGCGATAATCTTCAATACAATAGTAGACCACTTGCTCTCCGCGCTCGATCAATTCTTCAATCAGAGCGATGGTCGGATTAATGTGGCCTTCTCCTGGAAAATTAAATACTAAAACATTTGCCATCTTCGTCCACTCTCCTTAACGGCTTACTCATCGTTTTTGATAACATTCATGTTCAATCATTGATTTTATAAACCCTTTCAGATTGCTGAATAGTGGTTTTGTTGTTCTAATAGAATAAAAGGGTTCCATCAAAGGATCCGCAGCATCGACTGCTGAGGATTTTGATTAGTGAAGCGTATCATTCCTATGAAAAAGCAGTAAAGAAAAGTGGGGGCAGGAAGGGAAAGTTGATTCCTTTGTCATGCTTATGAAGCGGGAAACTAGCATAATCGTCATAGAAGTGTAAATGGAATTCCTTGCACTAGTGAACAATAACAGGAAGGATGAATGATGATGAATAAAATTATGGAAGCATCGGTAGGAGATGCCTCAGAAATACTGGCGATCCAAAAAGCTGCCTACCTGAGCGAAGCTGAACTCTACAATGACTATACGATCCAGCCGCTTCACCAACAGGTCCATGATGTGGAAAAAGAATTCGATGACCGCTTAATTTTAAAATATGTAGAGAACGGAAATATCCTGGGTTCTATCAGAGCTTTCGTGGAGGGAGATACTTGTCATATTCAGAAGTTAATGGTCGACCCTCAAGCCCAAAATAAAGGGATTGGACGAGCACTAATGGAAGAGATTGAACAGAGGTTTTCCGACTATCGATTCGAACTGTTTACCGGCAGTAAGAGTACGAAGAATATCTCTTTTTACGAAAAGCTCGGTTTTACAGGCTATAAAACGGAAAAAATACCGAGAGAAGAAACCGTATTTTTATTTATGAAGAAAGAATGATAAAACAAAGACGCTCCCCAGGTTCTGCTGGAGGAGCGTCTTTTTCTATCTATGGGATGTCTCTCGTTCCTTTGTATTTAAGCATATTTGGTAATTCCGCCGGTCTCTGGGTTAACTAAATACCAGCCAGCTATTTCTGAATGGTGATGGCCTGTTTCGTATACATGAATCAAATATTGAGCTTCGGCGATCGTATCATATTCTACACGAACCTCAGGCTCCCGGGTTAATCCTAAATGATCCCGAACCCGTTGTTCAGCGTCCCTCTTGCTGATCGACCATTCTCTTAAGCTAGCACCGCTTATTTTTATTTTTGTTCCTGTGTGCAGGTGCTTAGGCTCGACACTGGGGTTTAATTCATAAAGATCTTCAATCGAAACATTCGCATATTGCCTGGCAATTCCATAGAACGTATCGCCTGGCTTAATCGTATGATAGCTTTCATCGGGGCGGTTTTCGGTGATTTTCACTTCAGCACCCACCTCTAAGTGACGCGGGCTCACGTCAGGATTCAGCGAGGATAATTGATTTATAGATAGATGTCCGTAAAGCTGTGAAATACTCCAAAGCGTATCATCCGGCTTGACGGTGACGGTTTGATTTCCCTTAGCGGAAACCTGACCGGACCCCAAAGCGATTCCTATTGCCGCTGCTGCAGCATACTTGGCGGCTTGTTTCATTTTAGCCCCTCCATTTAAAATGGCTTACCTTTTTTATATACCGTTTTCCAGGTTTTTCTAAACTAATAGGTGAGGGGACAACTGGGAATCTATGGATTTTTGCGTTACGATAAAAGGTAGAAAATCTTACGGAGGAGCGTCCGATATGAACAAGAACTTGGAAGTCATTCAAGCCGATATTACGAAGCTGGAAGTCGATGCGGTCGTGAATGCGGCCAATCGTCAATTGAAAGGCGGTGGGGGCGTAGACGGAGCGATCCATCGTGCCGGTGGTCCTGAGATTATGGAGGAATGCCGGAAAATAGGCAGCTGTGAAACCGGTCAGGCTGTGATCACAACTGCTGGCGACCTTCCTGCCGAGCGAGTGATTCATACCGTGGGTCCCGTATGGAACGGCGGGAATAAAAATGAAGCCGACCTGCTGGCCGGTTGTTATCTTCATTCCTTAGAACTTGCCACAGAGCATGGGTTACGAACCATCGCTTTTCCAAACATCAGCACAGGCGTTTATGGATTTCCAAAAGAGAA
Source organism: Halobacillus rhizosphaerae (assembly GCF_046719735.1). NCBI lineage: Bacteria > Bacillati > Bacillota > Bacilli > Caryophanales > Bacillaceae > Halobacillus > Halobacillus rhizosphaerae. The sequence continues at coordinate 39,260 of NZ_JAUTWQ010000017.1, read as the reverse complement.
AGCCGCCGATATTGCTATTAAAGTAGTAAATGAATATCTGCAGCAGAATAAAAACATGGAGAAGGTTTACTTTGTCTGCTTTGATGAAGAAAATAAGCAGCTTTACGAAAAGCGTTTATCACTCTAATGTCTTTTTTTATCTGGAGGGAAGAACATTAAGAATAGAAGGTTTTATTCATATGTAGCAAGCGGGTCCATAGGCATGATTCTGATCGCGCTTGCCGTGTTAAGGTATCTGCTTATTGCTGATGACTTGAAAGGGTACGCGATGACGGCCATTGGTTTTATTATGGTAAGCAGTTACCTCTATTTCTTAGAAGCACAATCTGGTTTATCTAAACGATTTATTACGATGAAGTCATTTGCAACAGGGGCCTTATTCGTCGTCATTTCAGCGGTGTTCTTTATGAACCATTAATGAAAGGAAAGCTCAAATTTTTCTAGCAAATCCTTTAGCGCAGGTCGTTCATGCCCGTTTCTTCCTTTTACAGGGGAAGCGGTTATTAAAGAATTCAGCACAGCTTCTTCAACTGCCTCGCCGATCGCCCGAAAGGCAAGATCCATGTCTTCCTCATGAATCATGTTCAGATTTAGACATTCAGCAGGTTTTTCGTGCGGGATTTTGGTGGCTGTGGAAAACCCGAGGACGATTTCCCCGCTTCCCGTCGTCATGATCGAACCTGTCCGCGAAAGCCCTGTGCTGGCCCGTTTAAGAATACGGTTTAGCTGACGCTCTGACACCGGCAGGTCGGTCGCGGCAATGACCATGATGGAGCCTTGATCTTTTTCTTCCCTGGTTTCCAGAAGAGCGGCTTTCAGTTCCTGTCCGAGTGGTTGTCCGTTGACTGTTAAATCGCTGAGAATTCCGAAGTTAGATACCACGAGTACGCCCATCGTGTATTCGCCGTGCTCCAGCGTCAATTTACGGGAAGAGGTGCCAATTCCTCCTTTCAGCGAATAGCACAGCATCCCTGTGCCGGCGCCGACAGTTCCCTCCTTAAATTCAGAACCAGCTGAATCCAGGGCATGAAAAATGTCTTGTTCCTGGACGAATTGCGCTCGCACATCGTTGAGAAACATATCGTTGCATTCGCCGACCACGGGGTTCACCGTCCCTGTTGTGCGGCCGATTTCTGGATTTTGGAGCATCGTGTGTTTCATAAGGGCCTGGGCAGCGGTCCCGGCATTTAACGTATTCGTTAATACAATCGGCGTTTCCAAGGTGCCCAGCTCATTGATCTGGATCGTTCCAAGCGTCTTTCCGAATCCATTAATGACATGACTGGAAGCGATCAATTTTTCTTTAAAAACATTGCCTTGATGAGGAATGACTGCGGTGACTCCCGTTTGCTGATCGCCGTCACTCAGGGTTGTATGGCCGACGGTTACGCCCGACACGTCAGAAATCGCGTTCCATTTCCCTGCTTCAAGCTTCCCGATCTTAACACCGTAGTCCCGGATCCGTTTTTGTCCTAACATCAAGATCACCTTCCCCGTTTGGAAATAAGTATGCTCTTAGTCTATCACGGTCAGGCGAATCCCTGAAAAATTGAAACGATTATTTTAGTCGTTCGTAATAGGAGTAGAAGTACTTTTTACATAGAGGATGTGAGAAAAATGAAGGAAGAGACGTTATTCAAAATAAGAAAAGTCCTCATTCGAGTCGGTGTGGGCTTATTATCGCTATTGTTGGCTTACCTCGTTGTTTATAAGTTCTCTTATCTTCCTGAGGGGTATAAAGTCATCTCAAAAGGAAAATCAGAGGCGGTCCTGTCCACGTATTCTTTATGGGGTAAGGAAGATCAATCGATCCACTATGTTCCTAAGGAAAAAGATAGCGAGTGGGAAGTACACTATTTATCTGAACTTGTTCACCAGTTAAAGGACGTTTATCTCCTCTTTTTCTCTATGTTTTTTCTATTTATCTTTTTCTTACTATATGAAATAAAAAGAGCCAAGCCGCTGATTTTAATTATTTGGGCAAAGGGCACAAGTATTAGTGTACTCGTTGCTGTTATACCTATTGCCCGGCTGCTTGCGAAGATTCATGATCTGCTTTGAGTTTGAGGGTGCGAAGGATTTTTGGGTTTTTGCCGGATAAATTAAAATTTCCATAGAAAAGGTGCAGCTGTTAAAGGCTGTACCTTTTTTAAGAAATATGCTTCCTCAAGCAAATATCCTTCAAGCTCAGTCTTGCTTCCTGTTACATAGTGTGAAAAAATAAAGGTGTTTAAATATGCAACAAATGAGGGAGCAAAATGATAAAAACCTTATTAATTTCGCCCTATCAAGGGCTGGCAGAAATCGCTAAGAACTATCGGAACTATGATCCCGACTTACAACTTGATATAAAGATAGGAAATCTGGAAGAAGGAGTTCGAATTGCTAAGCAGGCTGAAGCTGAAGGGTATGACATGATCATCAGCCGGGGTGGAACGGCAAGTTTAATTGAAGAACAGGTGAAATTGCCTGTGGTTGATATCAAGATCAGCGGCTACGATATGCTGAGAATTTTCACTTTACTTAAAGGAACCCAGGGGAAGGCTGCGCTGGTGGGTTTCCCGAATATTTCCCGGGGCGCGTCAACCATCTGCAGTATTTTAGATATGGACGTAAAGACCATTACGATTGAGAGTGGAGCGGAAGTAGCCGATCTTCTTACGGAATTGAAAAGTAACCATTATTCCGTCGTGATTGGCGATGTAGTGACCGTGCAGCAGGCGGAAAGGATTGGCTTGCAAGGAATCCTGATCACTTCGGGAAAAGAAGCGGTGATGGAATCCTTTGAGGAGGCGAAACGTCTCTATCACTTGCTGCAAAGAGTTCAGGCACAGGCGGCAGTTTCTTCCGAAGTCATTGAATCTTTCCCTCAGCCTATGACTATTGTTGATTTAGACGGCCAGCTGTTATTAAATAACGAATCCTTTAGACAGGAACTGGACGAGGAGATTCTGCATACCACTGATTTTCAAGACTTGGTTGGCCAAATGAAATCGGATCATACAGACATGTGGAAAAAAATAAGCTATCACGAAAAAAATTACCACATCTATGGATATTCCCTTAACCTGGAGGAAAAGAAGCTGAATTTCATTTTTCAGCAGGAACGATTAAAAGCCGATGATGGATTCGAAATTCTGACCGATCTTTCTTATATTCCGATTTCCGGTGATAGCCAGATCGCGCAGAACATAAGAGAAAATATTCCTCTCTATGCAGAGATGGATTCACCTTTATGGATTGAAGGAGAACAAGGGACTGGAAGAATGATGTTTGCTTGCAACCTTCATTTTGAAGCTTTCGGGCACCGCGCCCCGCTGCTGTCTTTTGACCTTTCCAAAATTACCATCTCCGAATTGGAGCACCTTTTTTCTAGTGGTATCCGTCAAATTCCTAAAGAAGGCACCATAGTGCTGCACCATATTCACCAGATTTCAAGGGAGGACCAAATCAGGTTGAAAAAAATGATTGCTAGTCTGGTCCCTGATTTTAAAGTCATGATCATTTCGCATGAAAAAATCGCTGATCTGGTAAAAGAAGGACAAGTCGCCCACGAAATCTACTATACGATGCCGAACGCGATTATTTATTTACCTCCGCTGAGAAATCGAAAAGAGGATATAAAGAATCTTGTCCAGGCCTTTATTACTCAGAATCATATGAAGTACGGGTACGAAACGGTCGGTTTGCGAGAGGAAGCCATTCAGCCCTTATTAACGTATACGTGGCCGGGGAATATCGATGAATTGAAACAGATGGTCGAGAAGCTGGTGCTTACCAGTCCCCATTCCTATATTGAACGTGCAGATGTTGAGAAGGTGATGGAGGCTTTTGAAGCGGAAGACTCCTATACTCCAGAAGATTTTGTGAAAGTGGAAGGCACCCTGAAGGATATGGAAATTAAGATCATTAACAAAGTGATGCAACAGGAGCAGCACAATCAGTCTCGAGTGGCAAAAAGATTAGGAATGAATCGAACGACGCTATGGCGCAAACTTAACTCTTAAGTTTGCGTCTTTTTGTTGCAAAATTAAACATAATATATATTTTTTCTGGAATTTACATCTTTTTCTTTGGTTTTTAACAATTGAACTGTTGCAAAAATGAATTGTAAGCGTTATTATTGTTTTATGAAATCGCTTTAATTCAGTTATATTGTTTAATTATGTAACAGTTATGTTAAAATGAGGAGGAGAAAAGATGAAAATTAAAGCAACCCTAGAAAGAATTCCTGGCGGTATGATGGTGGTCCCTCTCTTACTAGCAGCTATATTAAACACAGTGGCACCAGATCTTTTGCGAATTGGTAACTTCACGCAGGCGCTATTTGTAGATGGTGCCGGGACTCTGATTGCCTTATTCCTATTATGTACAGGTGCCCAAATTAACTTAAAAACGGTTGGGGTCAGCCTGGGGAAAGGTGCTACTCTGCTCACAGTTAAATGGGTCGTAGGGGCAGCGTTTGGTTTACTTGCGTATCTTCTTGCCGGAGAGAACGGACTTTGGATCGGGCTTGCTCCGATCGCGATTGTCGCGGCAATGACGAATAGTAACGGTGGATTATACATTGCGATTGTAGGACAGTACGGAAACAAAACGGACCGAGCCGCTTATTCCTTGCTCGCCTTGAATGATGGTCCTTTCTTTACGATGGTGGCGCTATCGATCTTTGGTGCCATGGGCTTTGTGGATGGTCTGTTTTCAATCACTTCCTTTATTGCCGTGTTACTTCCAATTGTGGTAGGGATGGTACTTGGGAATCTGGATGATGAAATGAGAGAGTTTCTCGATCAAGGCAGCTCTATGCTTATTCCTTTCTTTGCATTTGCGCTGGGTATGGGAATCGATTTTGGCAAAATTATTGAAGGCGGTCTCGGTGGAGTTGTACTTGGTGTTGCGACGACCTTGATTACAGGAACGGCTGGATACTTTGTATTTAAAGCATTTAAATGGAATCCAATTGCCGGAGCGGCAGAGGGTTCTACTGCGGGCAATGCCGTGGCCACGCCTGCTGCCATTGCTGCAGCTAATGCAAGTTTTGCGAGTGTGACTGAATTAGCAACGGTCCAGGTTGCGGCATCTACCGTAACTACGGCCATTCTCTTGCCTATCTATATTGGTTTCCTGGTGAAACGATTAGAACGTAAAGGGGTGCAGCTTCCTGAAGATTATTCAGAGGAGCCAAAAGGGAAAGAAACAGCCTAGAAGGGTTTAAGGAAGTGGGGAGTATAGATGAATTTACGCTTTGGAATCATAGCGGATGATTTAACGGGTGCCAATGACAGCGGCATTCAATTAAAAGAAAAAGGGTTAGCCACGTCGGTGTACTTTGAAGTTCCCGAGGATTCAGGAGAGCTAGAAGAAGCGATCGTTATCGACACAGATTCACGGGCGCTAACTCGGAGTGAAGCCTATGACGCTACTAAATCAGCCGCACAATTTTTATATCAAAAGGGCTATCATACGATTTATAAAAAAATGGATTCGACGATCAGAGGACATATTGGGGAGGAGTTAAAAGCGATTGAGGATGTCATTCACCCCACATTTATTGTCGTAGCCCCTGCTTTTCCTCCTTATGGAAGAACGACAAAAAATGGGGTCCATCTTCTGCATGGTCAGCCTATATCTGAAACCGAAATATCCAAGGATCCAAAGCACCCGGTCACAACGGACCATCTTCCTACCCTGATAAAAGATGAAACGGGTAGAGAGGCAGCATTGATCACAGAAGAAATATTACATGCAGACCATGAACAATGGCTGGAATATTTAGATGATCTTAAAAGTAAAGGAGTTAAATATCTCGTTGCGGATGCTGCAAACGAAGAAGATTTAACTGCGATGGCTGAAAGAATGCACGACTATAGCTCTCAAATCGTCTGGGCCGGGTCAGCTGGATTAGCGGAAGTATTACCGAAAGTTTTAGGGATGGAAAGCAGCCCTCAACCTCAAGGGAAACAAAGAGCAGCGGGTCCTGTGTTAACGGTTTGCGGGAGTCTTTCCCAAACGACTCAAGCGCAGGTCCAATACGCCTCCAGACAAAAAGGGGTAGAGTCTATCATTGTAGACACGGAAGAGATTTTCACGGACAAATGGCAGAACGCACTCGAAGGATACGTTCAATCGTGCATTGATGCTTTCAACAAGGGACAGGATGCGGTTCTATATGTCCCTTCTACTCAAGAAGTAAGAGAAAGTGTCAAGAAGCGGGCTGCTGACTTAGGACTAGATTCATTAGCCGTTGGTAAAAGAGTGTCTCAAGCACTCGGCGCTGTAACTAAGCAGGTGTTAGAGGAACAAATAAACTTACATTCTCTTGTCTTAACGGGTGGAGATACCGCGAAGGACGTAGCTAAGTGTCTCGGGGCAACAGGGTTTAAATTAAACTATCAGCTCGAAGCTGGAATTCCGGCAGGGGAGCTTCTTGGTACAGAAAGATCGATTCAAGTCGTAACGAAAGCTGGAGCATTCGGCACTGAATCTTCCATTTACCAGGCGATGAAGAAATTGAAGGGAGAGCCTAATCATGAGCAAAAAACCGATCATCGGTATCACTATGGGTGATGGAGCCGGCGTAGGTCCGGAGATCATTTTAAAGAGTCTTGAAAGCAGGGAAGTTGTGGAAAACTCGATCCCTGTTGTCATTGGAGACAAGAAGCGGCTAGAAAAAGCGGGGGAGATTCTCCATTCAGCTATTTCTTTTGTAGAGGTGCAGCCTGAGGATGATTTCAACACCCAGCTTCCTGAAAAACAAGTCTACTGTCTTGATCTTAACCTTTTAGACAGCGGCCTTCCATTTGGAGAAGTATCGGCAGAAGCAGGTCACGCAGCTTATGAATATTTGAAAACTGCCATTCAACTCGCTAATCAAGGGAAAATAGATGCGATTTGTACAGCTCCGCTGAATAAAGAAGCGCTGCACAAAGGCGGTCATCTTTATCCCGGACACACAGAAATCTTAGCGGAATTAACGGATACTAGTAATTTCGCGATGATGCTTTCTTCTCCAAAACTTAAAGTCATACATGTGACCACTCATATCGGTTTAAAGGATGCGATCGATCAAATTACTCCTGACCGTGTATACGATGTGGTGAAAATGGCGCATGAAACCTTGAGTCAAGCAGGCATTGACAATCCTAAAATTGCGGTTTGCGGCATTAATCCTCATGCAGGGGAAAACGGACTGTTTGGCTACGGAGAAGAAGAAAAACAAGTAATCCCTGGAGTCGAACGTGCCCGTCAGGAGAATATGGACGTTCAAGGTCCATTGCCGGCGGATACGTTATTTTTCCGAGCGGTGCGCGGCGATTTCGATATTGTCGTAGCGATGTATCACGACCAGGGTCATGGACCAATTAAAGTTCTGGGGTTAGATGCAGGAGTCAATATCACCGTAGGCTTACCAATCATACGGACAAGTGTGGATCATGGCACAGCATTTGATATTGCCGGAAAAGGGATCGCAGATGAGAAAAGTATGCTGGAAGCCTTAAGACAGGCCATAGAACTTTCTCCCACAAAATGATAGAAAATGAATGAGACGGGTACAAAAATCTTTTAAACATAATTAAATCCGGCCAATAAGGAGGTGTTAACAACATCCTTCCTTTATCGGCTGGATTTTTTCTGCATGATGGACTTCTTAACATTGACCCCGGAGTGCGAAAGCGCGAGGAGGCAAACCAGCCGCCCGCGAAAAGCGAAATGTATTTCCGGAGCGGTCATACAAGCTAATCTTCTACCCTTTCTATGATGTTACTAAGTGAGTATCATTTCCTTGTCTCGCCATTTCATTCATTTTGTGAAACCATATCCGTTCAGCCGGTTGCTTGCGCTGTTTTCTCGATCGTGACTCCTCGGACATTAAACACTTTCTTCGCTACTTGCAACGCATTTAATACACTCGGAAATCCTGTATAAGGAATTAAGTGAGTGATACTCTCCACAATTTCCGTAGGAGTTAAGCCGGCCGTCAGACCGGTGTTAATGTGCAGTTCTAGTTGAGGCTCTCTGCCTTGCGTGACTAGAGAGGAAATGGTCACAAGTGCACGCTGTTTGTTACTCAGACCTTCTCTTGAATAAATATCTCCATAGGCAAATTCAATGATATATTTTCCGATATCCGGTGCGATATCCTCAAGGTCTTCGGCAATTTTATGGTGGGTGGATGTTTCTTCATTGGCGTTCAACGTGTATTCTGTTAATTTATCTAAACCCTGCTGATAGCGTTCGTTATTCATTGGTAATTCCTCCTGAAAAAATAATAGCTCGTTAACAGGGATTACTATACCGCTCATTTATCTATGCGTAAAATATATATTCATTATAAGAAGTATTCAATAAAAGCATAGGTTTTACTGCTCCTTATGCAACTCGGTAATCTTCTTCATCAGTTCCCGGGTCGCATGGGAAACATAGCGGCCTTTTTTAAGCAGCAGTCCTAACTTCCAGGGGATGGCGGGACGGATAATCGGGATGGCTTTGACAGAGGCAGGGTCCACTTTTCTCACGATAGATTGCGGGAAAACCGACAGTCCCAGGTTTTCGCCAATCATTCCGCTTATAAAATCCCACTGAGAGCTTTCATACGCCACATTCGGACGAAATCCTGCCTTCACACATTCCTGAATAATTCGGTCGTGCAAAGCAAAGTCCTCGCTGAATAGAATAAAATCTTCCTCTGCTAATTCTTTCATTTGTACTTGTTCCCTTTGAGCAAGAGGATGGGAGTCATGAACAAACAGCATCATCTCTTCCTCAACAAACGGAACCACTTCGAATTCCTCCTCATTCGCAGGTAGCACTACAACACCAAGATCAAGCAGTCCATCCTTCACATCTTTCTTCACTTTGTTCGCCCCGTCTTCCACGAGCTGGATGTTTATTTCCGGATACGCTGTATGAAACGCTTTAATAATCTTAGGGAAAAATAAGAACCCGATCAGCGGCGGGATGCCGATTTTGATCTTTCCTTTTTTTAAATTCATTAGATCATAAAGGTGAGTCGAAAAGCTGTCCAGCGATTCGATAATCATCTGGGCTTGTTCGTAGGCGATCTCTCCGGCTGACGTCAATTCAATTTGTCTGGAGGAGCGGTCAATCAATTCCATTTCCAGTTCACCCTCAAGGTTTCTTACCATTTTACTTAACGAAGGCTGGGAAATGTGGAGCTCTGCTGATGCTTTTGTGAAGCTTTTCCATTTCGCGACTTCAATAAAGTACGTTAATTGGCGGATATCCAATTGATTACACTCCGATCTATAACTTAAAAGCATAAGATTAATAGTTATAATTCATTTTACTTATTAGTCTGCGGGAAGTAAACTGTCAGGAGTATTAGAATCATGCAGGCAGGAGTGAAAAGAATGGTAGAGAATAAAGTGGTTGTCATTACAGGTGCGGCAAGCGGAATTGGATTTGAAATGGCGAAGACCTTTGCTGAAAATGGCAGTCAAGTCGTCTTAACGGATATAAACGAAGAAGGAGTCGAACAAGCGGCAGGTAAGCTTAGGCTAAACGGTTGGTCAGCTATTGGTTTAAAAGCAGACGTCACGAGTGAAACAGATATTCAGCACATGCTGAAGCAGACTCATGAGAAGTATGGACGGATTGACGCGCTGATGAATAATGCGGGCATGCAGCATGTCGCCCCTATAGAGGAGTTTCCTACAGAGAAATTCGAAATGATGCTGAAAATAATGCTTACCGCGCCGTTTATTGCCCATAAATATGTGCTGCCTATTATGAAGGAGCAGGGATTTGGAAGAATCATAAATATGTCCTCCATCAATGGACTGGTAGGATTTGCGGGGAAATCCGCTTATAACAGCGCCAAGCATGGATTAATCGGCTTGACGAAAGCCGCTTCTCTGGAAACGGCCGCTCATGGAATTACCGTCAATGCGATCTGTCCCGGGTACGTAGACACACCGCTCGTCCGCGGCCAGTTAGAGGATATTGCCAAGACACGAAATGTACCTTTGGAGAAAGTACTGGAAGAAGTTATTTATCCTCTAGTACCGCAAAAGCGGCTGCTGGATGTGAGTGAAATCGCCGATTATGCCATGTTTTTAGCTAGTGATCAAGCAAGAAGTGTAACGGGACAGGCTGTCGTGATTGATGGTGGGTATACAGCTCAATAAGACAGTTCTTCCCTCACACAATAAAAGGCTGACCATTTAAGCTGTGGTCAGCCCGATATCAAAAAAAAGAGACCAAATCGCTTACAATTTGGTCTTACTCATAAGCAGCAATTTTTCCCGATACGCGGCTGCTTACATCATTAGTGGTTTTCTATTTGTTGGAGTGGGCTTATAAAGCAGAAGTTGCGTAATCTATCAAAATAGATTTGGCAGATACGGTGTTCATTTCTATCGTTTGAGTTCGTCCTGGAAGTTTAGTAACTTCCAGAAGGAAATTACTCTAAACGAACTTACAGGTGCTGGCCATTAAACCGTACCAAGGATATGATTGATACAATTCACGACAATTTCGCGCTGTTCACTTGACCCAAACAAGATAGCAACTAGTAGAGCTATTAGTAATAGAAAAGCAATGACTACAGCTGCTAACATAGAAATCAACATATAACTTCAACCCCTTTATATTAAATTAGAAGGAAATCTCTCCTTCTTTTACTAGATTATGAATGTAAAGGAGGATTGCTTGGCCAAGTGTCATGTATGTCCAAATTTAGGCAGCCCTTTTTGAATTACTTTAACTAAAGTAATAAAATATGGAAGGGAATGAAAAAAGCTTCGGTCTGATAATTTCAGACCGAAGCTTTTTGTGTGACGCAAATTATTATACTAAGAAATTTTTACCCAATGAGCTGCTTCGTTTGATGACGGGGAAGGAGGGAACTGTTCACCTTTTTCCACTTTCACTTCCGTATTATCCTTCTGGGAAGATCCGCCACTTACGAGACTATCTACCTTGTAAGTGCCGCTTTCTGGTGCTTTTTCACCTGTTTTGTAAGTGTTCTTTGCCATGATGCTCCACCTCCTGAATAAATTAAGAAAAGGTAATCATTTCCTCCTTTTCTTTATATTAAGATAGTATCACTTGGTGGGGAATCCTAAACTGAATTTTCAAGAAAATAGCGAATTGTAAATAAACTGTAATAAATAACCAGTTGGATCGTATATAGATTAAAACCCCAAGCGAGATTGGTTGAGGAAGAGTGATAGGAAAGTGCTATAATCAAATAGAAGCTTAATAAAGTGTCATTCCTTTTAAAGGTAGATGTGTGAAGCCGCTTAGTGACTAGGTTCAAAGAATTATTTTGGGAAAAACAAGGGTTTTCTCAACATGTAATCGAATTGGATTACTTAGAACGACTATACTGGGAGGTTCATGCATGAATCATTCAACATTATTTGAAGGCTACAAAGCAGCTAAGCATAAACATTCCGGTCATCAAGAGCGCGAAGTCTCTATTCTTAAGCAAGCGTTTGAGAATATGGAAGGCGATCTTGAAGCTGATTTATATGGAAAGGGGCCATCGATTCGAACGTTTGAACAGAAGATGGCAGCATATCTTGGAAAAGAATCTGCTGTTTTTTTTCCAAGTGGAACGATGGCTCAGCAGATTGCATTAAGAATTTGGAGCGATGAGAAAGGGATCAATAAAGTTGCCTATCATCCACTTTCTCACTTAGAGCTTCATGAGGAGGATGCCATCAAGGAACTTCATCAACTGGAGCCTGTTCTGCTTGCTGAGAAGAATCGGTTGATTGGGTTAGAAGATATCGTGAATCTGGAAGAGGATATTTCCTGTTTGCTGCTGGAGCTGCCACAACGGGAAATTGGCGGACAACTGCCCTCCTATGAAACGTTGATAAATTTATCTGATTACTGTAGAGATTATGGGATTAGATTGCATTTAGATGGGGCACGATTACTTGAAGTTCTTCCTTATTATGAAAAAACGGCTGCTGAAATCTGCAGTTTATTCGATAGTGTTTACCTCTCCTTTTATAAAGGGATCGGGGGTATAGCTGGGGCGATTCTGGCGGGGAGCGAGTCCTTCACAGAGAAGTCGAAAGTATGGAAGCGCCGTCATGGCGGGGACTTAATCAGTCTGTATCCATATTTCTTAAGTGCGGATTACTATTTCGAAATGCGAAAGAATAAAATGACGGAATACTACCATCATGCCAAGGAACTGGCTGAATTATATAACCAGTGTCATGCCGTGCGGACAATGCCTGCTGAGCCGGTGACCAATATGTTCCACGTCCATTTTGATATGTCCCGGGAAGAGCTGGAACCGCTGCTATTAGAAATCTATGAAGCTGCTGATCTAGGATTTACCGGTTATTTAGCCGAGACCGCTGATGGAGCGCCTTATTACGAGGTCAGTATTGGTGATGCTTATGAACAACTGCCCAAGGATGTTCTGAAGAAGGCCTTTCAAATGCTTGATGAAAAAATGAAGGCCATAGACGTTTCTCGCCAAAACTAAAGGGGGAAATGAAATGAGTCATCTTTTTAAACGGATCGATACGGTGTTTCTGAAAGTGAAGAATTTCGACGAGGCGATCGATTGGTACACGGATGTTCTGGGTCTGTCCGTTCGATTCAGAGACGATAAGAATGGCTATGCAGCAATTGATATTGGAGAAACACCTCTGACTCTAGTAAGAACGGAAGACCATGAGCAGATTGAAGATGAACAGAAGGTTTGGTTTAACTTTTTCTGTCCGGATATTGACCGTGCCCACCGGCATTTAGTGAATCAGGATGTAGAAGTTGGCCAGATCTATGAAGAAGGGAATATTAAATGGTTCCAATTTAAAGATTTAGAAGGAAATCCATTAGAAGTCTGTCATTTTCAAGAATGATCTATTAAAAAAGCCATACAGCCGGACTGTATGGCTTTTTAACTATTTATTTTGCAAGTGGTCCTCATATTTAGCTATACTCCATCCGTACAAAATTCCAAAAAGGGAGCCAAATAGAACTTCCGCCGGCTGATGTCCCAGCAGTTCATTAAGTTCTTCATTCTGATTAAAATACTCGATACTGGTCGTTTTGGAGATCTCTTCTACATTATCTTCTAATTCATTTACCAGTTTCGCTATTTCACCCGTATGACGGCGAAGACCCTGTGCATCGTACATCACAATTGAGCCGAATACGACTGCAAGTGCTGTTTCCGTGTGCCGAGTTCCGCGATTAGCAGCTACATAAGCGGCAATCGAGGAAACCCCGGCAGAGTGAGAACTCGGCATGCCTCCCGTTTGGAAAATGGATCGCCAATCCCACTTTCCTGTTTTCCATCTGTTGGTGACTATTTTCAAGCCCTGAGCGATCCCGATCGCTGACAAAGCCGTAGAAATTCCTTTGTTCATAATTGTACCCCTCCGCTTTTCTTAAAAATAATGTCTTAAGGGTGCTTACCCTATTGCGGAGGATTTATGCAATAATCTGGGCAATAAGGTGGGGGTTTTTTAAAAATCATTCTTAAAGTGTATCTTCCTTTCAAATCATCAAAAAAGAGGAGAGAACCGTATGAATTTTAATTTAAGTGAAGCACTCGAAATTTTAGAACGAACACCTAAAACTTTAGAAAACTTCTTAACTGGCTTATCCGTTCATTGGCTGGAATGCAGTGAAGGAGAAGGGACTTGGAATCCGTCTCAGGTAGTCGGTCATTTAATTGAGTGTGAGAAAAATAATTGGGTGCCAAGATTAAGAACGATAGTGGAGGACGGTGAACAGAAGAAATTCCCCCCATTCGATCGTGATGCTCATATAACCAATCCCTCTAAGAACTCCATCAGTCAGAAGTTAAATGAGTTCAAACACCTGCGAATTCAGAATATGGAGGTTGTATTGGACATGATTAAATCTGATACTCAGCTTGAATTAACTGGGGAACATCCGGCATTTGGCGAAGTAAAGCTAAGAGAATTGCTTTCGACGTGGGTGGTTCACGATTTAACGCACATATCCCAGATTGTAAGAGTGATGTCAGAAAGGTACAGAGAGGATGTCGGCCCCTGGGAAGAGTATTTAGGTGTTCTAAAAAAACAAACTTAACTTGGGTAAGGAGTCTTAATTCAACCGGGACAATTGCTTAATAAGCGTACTCGCATATTAATATATCCATTAGAGGATCAGGAGTGATCGCGACGAAGGAAGAAAAATTTGTTAAATCTAGAAAAGGAGAACCGGAAGAGTGATGACTAAATAAGTTGTTGATTTTGGAAGTGAATTTAAGCAAGCGTGTTATTTTGACGGGAGGGCTGAAAATGATTCGTGAACTTGATAAAACCGAATTCTATAAATGTAAAAAACTAATAAATGATGAGGGACATTTAGAAGTTAAAGCGGTATTAGAAGGGAATAACCCTGGGCGAATCTTTGTAGATCATATCGATTCTCCTGAAGCAGGACTGCTCTGGCTGGGTAATAATGATGGTTTTTTCTTTATTGGAGATGAGGAAAGTGATGCATTTAATAACCATATAAATGATTTTATTAATAAGGTCATTTTCCCTGAAGCAAAAAAGCTGGGATTACATAATTTTATAGCCATTGGTAATCATTCAAGATGGAATCATACGATAGAAACGATTTTTGAACGTCTTTCCATGCAGAGAACAAATCAAAATGTGTATATGTTGGAAAATAAGCATTATAAAGAGAATAATGAACCTACTATTGACCGAGATTATACCGTGTTGAAAATCAATAAAATGCTTTATGAGAATAAAAACCATACTTTTGAAAACATAGGGTTTCTCCGCTCTAAAATATTAGAATTTTGGTCTTCACCTGAGGATTTCTTTCAAAAAGGAATGGGGTACGGTATTGCTTACAATAATAAGATTGTAAGTTTATGTTTTTCAGGCTTTGTAGCTGAAAATGTTCACGGTATAGATATAGAAACTATAGAGGATCATCAGGGGAATAAATTAGGTCAGAAGGCAGCCCACTGTCTCGTGAAAAATTGTGTGAGTAAGGGTGTGACTCCTTACTGGGATTGTGAGGAGGCAAATACACCGTCTAATACCATTGCTGAAAATACAGGGTTAAAGATTTATTTAAATTATTTTGTGTACATATTTCCGATTGATTAATAATTGATGTGGGCTTCAATTAACCGGTACGTTTGTTAACGATGTACTTCGTATCTTGATTTCTTTAATGTCTTTATTCCTAAGTGATCGAATGATTTGAAGCAGAAGGAGGAGTATTTTGGAAAGAAAGACAGTGGCAAACCTATTAATCTTTTTAATAGGCGGTTTACTGTTTACTTTTTCTATTGAATTGCCAGTCATAGGTTTTAAGAAATTAGAGTTTATGGAAGAAACTTCTATTCAAGTAATTATTGATTACAATTGGTATGGAAAGGAAATAAGTGAGCGGCCTTTTAAAGGTGATCCTCATGCAGAGCTTAGCCTATTTCGAAAGCAAGAAAAAATTCAAAAACTTCAAGTGCTCCTAGTTGTTTTTGCAATAATGCCTTTAGCGTTATGGTGGAGCAGGGAGAAAAAGCGGTATATTTATGGTAGTGCCTTTATATTTTTTCTCCTGGTGATTATGGATATGATACTGATCCATAGGTTTAGTTAGTAACGGAGTGGTTTATTAATATCAAATCGGTACATAAAGAAAATCCACCCCCAGTACAGGGGAGGATTTTTATTTTTTCTTAATCTTTTATAAATGCTCAATAAAACGACGGATAACATCTGCTCCGCCAATAAACGTACCAAGCGAGCTGCCAATATTGGCAAGGACAACAACCAGCAATATGCGCGTTACCCGGTTGTTCCAAAACCCTTTGAAGCTCGTTACGTCCTCATTCAGGTTTTCAAAATCTCTTACATTCGGCCGTTTAAAGTAGGCCTGCACAATCCCTGCAAACCATCCGGAAGCAACCAGCGGATAGAGCGAAGTAACAGGTGCTGCAATAAACGCCGTGACAATCGCCAGCGGATGGGCCATGGCAGCGGCTGCTCCAAGACCGGACAAGACGCCATTCCATAAGATCCAGCTCAATGTCTGCTCCGCTCCGGCGGAAGGATCGGAGTAAAAAGTAAAACCAATTAGAAACAAAATAATCAGCGGAATCCCCCAGCCAATCAGCTTTGGCAGGATCGATTTCTTTGGACGCTCATTCAGTTTGTCTAAATCGTGGTCTTCATGAATCTGTTTCTTGATCCCTGGAACGTGAGCAGCGCCAAGGACGGCCACCACTTTCTCTCCAGGAGCTTCTTTAATTTTCTGACCGAGATATTGGTCACGTTCATCAATCAATGGTGTCTTTAACCTTGGAAAGCTTTCCGAGAAATCAGCAAGCATGGAATCGAGCATGTCCTGGGTTTTCATTTTTTCCAAGTCTTCTTCTGTAATCGTTTCGCTGCTGAAAATGCTGGCAACGATCGAGGACATTAATTTGGCTTTTCCCCAAAACCCGATATTATTCCAGATCCGCGCAAAGGTAATTTGAATGTTTCGATCGGCCAGGACGAGCTCCGCCCCGGTTTCCTTCGCGGATTCGATCCCTTGTATCATCTCCTGACCCGCCTGGATGCCGAACTGCTTGGCCATCCTTCGTTGAAAGGAGGAGACGGCAAGATTAATTAATAGCAAAGTCGCTTTTTTTTCTTTAATAATTTGAAAAATATCGGTATTCTGCCACTGATCTCCTTCAGATATGGACTGGTAACGTTGTTCGTCGAGTTCTATACAAACGGAATCGGGCTGTTCGGCCTCAATAACTTCTTTTACGAGTTCTGCACTTTGCTTTGAGATGTGTGCGGTCCCGATCAAGATGAGTTCTTTTTGCCCGATGTGAATTCGAGTGATCGTTTCTTCATTCTCCGGCATTCCCATGACCATCCTTTTTAAAAATAATGATGCTTTCTCTATAGTAAACTAGTCTCACCCAAATGAAAATTCTTCTTCCGTAAAAAGGTGTGGAATATTTGTTACAGTCAATAGATAATCACCGCAGCTTAGCTGGAATAGCTGCGCAGAATAAAAGTTGGCCGGGATCCCTAGGCTTCATAGACCCAGCTGCCACGCCGCCAGTAACCTTTTTCTGAAAAATCAATGTTCTTCTCTTTAAAATTATCGTCGTTGAGAGTACAATGAATACTAATATTTATGACTTTAAAGCAGAAAAATATATTATGGGTAAAGGGGAGACGAAGATGAGCTATGAATCGCTAGTTATTGAAGAAAGGTCCACAAACAAAAAGAAACAAAAGCCAGAAACAAAGGAAATCCCTTTTGGCAGAAAATTCACAGATCACATGTTTACGATGGATTATGATGAAGTGAAAGGGTGGCATGATCCGAAAATTGTTCCTTACCAGCCAATTAACCTGGATCCAGCCGCAATGATCTTTCACTACGGGCAGACCGTTTTCGAAGGATTAAAGGCTTATCGTACGGATGATGAGCGGGTGCTGTTGTTTCGTCCGGACCGAAATCTTGCACGGCTGAATAAATCAAGTGAGCGTTTGAGTATTCCTGCGCTTGATGAAGACAAGGTGATGGACTATTTGCTGGAGCTAGTGCGTTTGGAGCGTGACTGGGTACCGTCCTTTGAAGGGACCTCCTTATACATACGCCCGTTTATTATCTCTACTGAACCCAATTTAGCTGTTGCACCGTCTAAATCCTATACGTTCATGGTGATCCTTTCCCCAGTCGGTCCTTACTTTTCCGGAGGCATTCATCCTGTCCAAATTAATGTGGAGGATCAATTTACCCGGGCGGTCAAAGGCGGAACAGGCATGGCGAAAACCGCTGGCAACTATTCTTCCGGTTACCAGGCACAGGCGAAAGCAAGCGAAACTGGCAATGCAGATGTGCTGTGGCTGGACGGAGTCGAAAAGAAATACATTGAAGAAGTCGGCAGCATGAACATCTTCTTCAAAATTGATGGAGAAGTGGTCACCCCGGCTTTAAACGGAAGTATTCTAAAAGGGATCACGCGGACTTCTATTCTTGAAGTGCTGAATGATTGGAATGTACCCGTGACAGAAAGAAAGATTTCCATTGATGAACTGGCGGAAGCTTACGATGCCGGCAAGCTTGAAGAAGCATTTGGCACAGGGACGGCAGCCGTCATTTCCCCTGTGGGCGAATTAAACTGGAAGGGCAAGAAAATGGAGATTAATAACCGTGAAATCGGCCCGTTATCCCAGGAACTTTACGACACGATCACCGGCATTCAACGTGGCCGAAGAGAAGATACGTACGGCTGGACGGTCGAAGTATAAAATCATAAATAAGAGGCACATACAGTAGTCTTTTAGCCATAATGAAATCCGAACGATGAGGAAATGTTGCCTGCGTTATTCCATCATCGTTCGGATTTTTTGTCCTGCATGAGGTAAGAATCGTAAACGGTTTTCCTTTTTTTACTCGTTCTCTACGAATGAATGGAAGTGAACACTCCAGCGTAGGAAATACACGGAGACTTCTGCGGGAGGAAGGCATAGGTTTGACCCCGGAGTGCGCAGCACGAGGAGGCAAACCAGCCGCCCGCGAAAAGCGGAGTGTATTTCCGGAGCGGTTCTTCATGGAACACCTCTGTCCTTCCCTAGATGTTTCGTCTTTAGACAGGAGGCATTTGCTTATGTTTCTTCCATTTTTCAATCAGGCGAGGTTATTTTCCGTCTGCTTCAATGACAGAAGCAACTTTTGATACAACCACTTCGCTGCCCAGCATCGGAGATTCCTGTTTCTTGTCGCCAGATCCGGGAGCCGGTCGTTTATGAGCTTCTTTAAAGGCATCACTGTTTTTCCACGCTTCAAAGTTCTCTAGATTTTCCCAATACATATTCACGTTTAATTCATCATGATCGTCGGAGTGCTGATTCACGAGCACTTCTACTTTTTGAAAACCGTCCATGCTTTGCAACGGGCCAGGCTTGGTAAACATCGGAGCCATTTTCTCAGCGTGACCTGGTTTTACCTTAATTCTATTCGTAACCACGTACATCTTGATCATCCTCCTTAAGAATGCTTGTGTACTTGAATCAGTCTATGAAATTCGCTAGACTACTCTTTCATTATATCGGTCTCACAGTTAATCGTCACCCATGAAGCTAAAAAAATCTATCAATATATTCCAGTTATTCTTGAATCTATTTGTTTAACGGATTCCATTTAAAGGGAAATGGTTGGTAGAAAGGCGGGATGAAGATGAAATATAATCAGCTGGGTCAGACCGACTTAAACATTAGCGAATTAAGCTTTGGAACATGGGCCATCGGCGGAAGCTGGGGAACGACCAACGATGAGGAATCCCTTAGCGCCCTGCACAAAGCGATGGATCACGGGGTTAACTTCTTTGATACCGCAGACGTTTATGGAATGGGGCACAGTGAAAAGCTGCTTGCCCAGGCGACAAAAGGGAAGGAAGCGGAGATCCATATTGCTTCGAAGTTCTGCCGGCAAGGTGATATTCATGATCCGGCCACGTATTCAAAGGAACAGGTTTCTAAGTATTTGGAAGACAGTTTGCAGCGGTTAAACCGTGATCACTTAGACCTTTACCAGATTCACTGCCCTCCTTTAGAAATATTAAAAGATGGTTCTGTGTTTGACGTGTTAGAGGATTTGAAAAAGCAGGGTAAGATACGATACTACGGCGTTAGTGTGGAAACGGTAGAAGAAGGCTTATATGTGCTTGAGAATACGAAAGCAAGTGCCCTGCAGGTCATTTTTAATATTTTCCGGCAGAAGCTTCTCGATGAACTGTTCCCGACAGCGATTGAAAAACAGGCAGGAATTCTTGCCCGAGTCCCCCTTGCCAGCGGTTTGCTGACGGGAAAATTCAATGAAGATCATAACTTCGAAGAGGATGACCACCGTAACTTTAATCAAAATGGTGAGGCATTTAATGTAGGGGAAACCTTCGCCGGACTGGAATTCTCGAAAGGGGTCGAGCTGAGCCGTGAGCTTGAGTGGATCGGTGACGGGCGGGGCAATATGACACGCGCCGCTCTTAAATGGATTATGCAGCAGCAAGGAGTGACAAGCGTCATTCCCGGCTTCCGTAATGTGAGCCAGGTAGAAGATAATCTGGGTGCCTTGGAAGTGAAAGATTTTACAGATCAGGAATTAAAAGAACTGAAAGCTTTTTATAACGGAGAAGTACATGAAAATATCCGCGGGGTATATTAAGTTAGCAAGATGATGCTGATTTAAAATAAAGGGAGTGAACATCATAAAGTACAGACAAAAGAATAGGATTCACCAGAAGACCCGAACCTCTGATTTTCTTTGGTTCGGGTCTTCTGGGATCTAAATATACACGCTGTCCTTATTCTAATGATGGGGTTTTCCTTAAGTATTCTCTTTGCTCCTTCCTCTCCCTTTTTGGTTTGTATGGTACGATAAAAGCAGTAGGGAACGATTAAACCAAAAGTTAGGATGAGACAAATGAACGTTCAAGAATGGATTGACCAGTTAGGATTAGAACCGCATCCAGAAGGCGGCTTCTACAAAAGCACCTATGAATCTTCGCTTTGGACTGAAGCAGATCAAGGAGAAAGAAAACTGTATACGAGTATCTATTTTTTGCTGAGATCTAAGGACATCTCGCATTTTCACCGGTTAAAATCCGACGAGCTGTGGTATTTTCATGCGGGCAGTTCGATTACCATACATATGGTTCACTCAGACGGCACCTATCAGGAAGTGAAACTCGGTCTGGATGTGAAGCGCGGGGAAGTTCCTCAATTCGTGGTGCCGAAGGATACGATTTTTGGTTCCACAGTTGATCAGCCAGATACATTTTCGCTTGCCGGCTGCATGGTTTCGCCAGGGTTTGATTTTGCCGATTTTGAACTGCTTTCGCAACAAGAGCTATTGCCTCACTATCCTGATCACGCGGAAAAAATTAAGAAGCTTGCGATTGATAAGTAATCGACATAGCAAGAGCACAGCTGCCAGGCCTGTGTTGTTGTTCCACTTAAAAATGAAATCGCTGTCATTCATCGGGCGATTTTAGACGGGAGGTTAAGCCATGGACTCGTTGTTGGGATATCATCGATACGATTTGTTTGAAACTTTTTTTGAAAGCGGGAATTTCTGTATTGTTATCGTCGATCACGAAGGGTTGATTTCTTATTTGAATGAAGAGTACTGCCGGTTCTTGAATGTAAAGAAATCGGAAGCGCTCGGCCATCATGTGACGAGTATAATCGAGAATACGCGCATGCATCTCGTTGTGGATTCGGGGGAGGAAGAAATTGCTGATCTTCAGTATATTCGTGGCAACTATATGATCGCCAGCCGCATTCCGCTGCGTTCTGAGGGAGAAGTGGTCGGTGCTCTTGGCATGGTATTATTCCGTGATACCGAGGAATGGCTGAAGATGAACAGTCACATTAAAGAGCTTCTGCTAGAGTTGGAGGCTTACCGCACCCAACTGCAGCAAAAGAACGGCGCTGTCTATTCTCTTCATCACATCATCAGCCGGTCGAACACGATGGACCAGCTGAAAAATAAAGTGAAAAAGATAGCCCCCGGAGACGTGTCCGTGCTCTTAAGAGGAGAAAGCGGAACCGGCAAGGAATTGTTTGCCCATAGTCTTCACCATTTGAGTGAGCGGAGTACCCAGCCATTTGTGAAAGTAAACTGTGCGGCAATTCCTGATAATCTGCTGGAATCCGAGTTGTTTGGCTATCAGGAAGGCGCCTTTACGGGAGCTAAACGAGGCGGGAAGCCAGGGAAGTTTCAACTGGCTGATGGCGGGACGTTGTTTCTGGATGAGATCGGGGACATGCCATTAAATGCCCAGGTGAAGATCCTCCGAGTCCTACAGGAGGGGGAAGTGGAAGCGGTAGGTGCACTGAAACCAGAGAAAATAGATGTTCGGATTATTGCTTCGACGCATCAGCCCTTAGAAGAGCTTATTGAATCGAAAGAATTTCGTGAAGATTTATTTTACCGAATCAATGTGGTACAGCTGCAGATTCCTTCCCTCCGTGACCGTAAGGAAGACATCCGTCTGCTGGCAAAATCACTTCTGCACAAGCTGACCGAGCGGATTGGCAAACGAGTGGTCGACTTTGAAGAAGAGGTATTTGAAATCTTCCAAGCGTATCACTGGCCGGGCAACGTACGCGAACTGGAGAATGTGGTCGAGTCGGCGGTGTATCTGACCAATACTGAAGTCATCCGCGTGGAAGACCTGCCTGCTCATCTCCTGTCCCATTCGTACCTAGGCGAAGAGACTCAAGGGTTAAAAGCAATCATGGATAAAGCAGAAAAGCAGGCAGTGGAACGAGCGTTGAAAAAAGCAGACGGTGATAAATCGAAAGCTGCTGAACTGCTCAACATAGGAAAGTCGAGTCTTTATGATAAAGTAAAAAAATATCAGCTGTAAAACCATTCCATAATTTCGGAAAGTCATTCCGATAAACTGGAATGGTTCTTTTTTTGCGTAAAATGTAAGGGTTTACATCGAATGAACATTTCTCAATGGGGATTTTTCCGGAAACCTGGAATTAGCTCTATCGGCAATGACTTGCAAAGCCTGCTAACGATGGATTTATTTATTTTTTGATAATTGGCACGATTTTTGCATGTAGAGAGAGTGAAGGGAGTGGATAGCAAATGAAAACCGTTTATACAACGTTTCAAGAAGCAGTAAGTGAGATTAAAGATTATTCCACGATTATGGTGGGTGGATTTGGTTTAGTAGGGATTCCCGAAAATCTGATTCTGGCATTAGTGGAATCGAAGGTCAAGCACTTAACTGTGATTTCCAATAACTGCGGGGTGGATGACTGGGGGCTTGGACTGCTTCTGAAAAATAATCAAATTGATAAGATGATTGGTTCTTACGTTGGCGAGAATAAAGAATTTGAACGCCAGGTCTTAGCAGGAGAACTGGAAGTGGAACTCACCCCTCAGGGCACGCTCGCTGAGAAAATCAGAGCCGGTGGATCCGGAATTCCCGCGTTCTATACCCCGGCAGGCGTAGGGACTCCGCTTGCAGAAGGGCAGGAGGTCAGAAGTTTCGATGGCAAAGACTATCTCCTGCAAAGAGGCTTACAGGCCGATTTCAGTTTGGTTAGAGCGGCGAGAGGGGATCGGCACGGGAATTTGGTGTACAACAAAACCGCTCGTAATTTCAACCCGATGATGGCCGCGGCCGGCAAGGTAACGATTGCGGAGGTAGAGGAACTGGTGGAACCGGGCGAGCTTGATGCCGATGCGATTCACACTCCGGGAATTTATGTGCAAGGATTAATCGAAGGCAAGCAGGAAAAAAGAATCGAGCGTCTGACGCTAGCTTCAAATAACTAGGAGGGGTGATCAAATGAGTGAGAAGATCGATAAAGCAGCAGTGAGAGAGAAAATTGCCCGACGAGCTGAGCAGGAAATTGAAAGCGGTTTCTATGTCAATCTCGGTATCGGAATGCCAACGATGGTAGCGAACTATATTCAATCCAATAAACAAGTCGTTCTGCAATCGGAAAATGGTCTGCTCGGCATTGGCCGGTCCCCTTTGGAAGAAGAAGTCGACCCCGATCTCATTAATGCAGGAAAAGAAACCGTGACCGCTTCGGTGGGTGCCGCGTACTGCAGCAGTGCCGAATCGTTTGCGATGATCCGGGGAGAGCATCTTGACCTGGCCATTTTAGGGGGCATGGAAGTGTCTGAGCATGGCGATCTGGCCAATTGGATGATCCCTGGGAAGATGATTAAAGGGATGGGCGGTGCGATGGATATCGTCCATGGCGCGAAGAAAATTGTAATTATTATGGATCACGTGAATAAACACGGAGAGCCGAAGATCTTAAAGGAGTGCACGCTTCCGCTAACCGGTAAAGGAGTGGTGAACCGCATCATTACCGATCGTGCCGTCATTGACGTTACCGAAGACGGATTGGTGCTTAAAGAAGTCGCCGAAGGCTTTACCGTTGAAGAAGTGAAAAACTCTACAGGAGCAGCGTTACAGGTAAGTCCCGAATTATTAGAAACCGCTTTTTAAGCGCTACTACAACAACAGACAGGGAGGACGAGAAACATGGTAGATGGAAAAGTTGTGTTTATTACAGGAGCCGCAAGCGGAATCGGCCATGAAATAGGAAGAGAGTTTGCGAAACAAGGGGCGAAAGTGGTTTTTACCGACATTGATGAAGATCATGTTCAGGAAGCGGCTGCCAAGGTGGCTGATGACGGTTTTGAGTGTATCGGGATTAAGTGTGATGTTACGAAGGAAAGCGAATTGACCGAGGCCATCGATCATACGGTTTCCCACTATGGCTCTCTAGATATTTTAGTAAATAACGCCGGATTGCAGCATGTTGCGGCGATCGAGGAATTTCCTACGGAGAAATTTGAATGGATAACGAAAGTGATGCTTGTTGCCCCTTTTATGGCGACTAAGCATGTGTTCCCAATTATGAAGAAACAAGGCTCAGGAAGAATTATTAATATGGCCTCCATTAATGGATTAATTGGTTTTGCTGGGAAAGCCGCTTATAACAGCTCCAAGCATGGCGTGATTGGTCTCACAAAGGTCACTGCTTTAGAAGGAGCGGAGCATGGGATTACAGTGAATGCGCTATGCCCTGGCTATGTGGATACTCCTCTCGTCAGAAACCAGCTGGAGGACTTAGCGAGTAACCGCGACGTATCGCTGGAAAAGGTGCTGGAAGAGGTCATTTATCCGCTGGTGCCGCAGAAACGGCTTCTGTCCGTTCAAGAAATTGCCGACTATACATTATTCTTAGCCAGTGATAAGGCACGAGGGGTGACCGGTCAGGCAGTGGTTATTGATGGCGGCTATACCGCTCAATAAATCCCCGAGGCAGAAAAAAGGAAAAGGATCGATATCTGAGAAGTACTCTATCCCTTTCCTTTAGGCAATTTTGAAAAGAAATGAAAAGACGTCTTGTAAAAAGAGCTTGAGAAATATGAACATAATGGAGGGAACTAAATGCTTGGTATTTTACTAGGACTGGTTGTATTAATGGCACTTGCCTACTTAGGATGGTCGATTATTTGGATCGCGCCGATTGCGGCGGGAGTCGTCGCCTTGACGGGCGGCCTTGATTTATTAAATGCCTATACGGATACATACATGGGCGGGTTTGTTTCCTTTGCGAAAGACTGGTTCCCGGTATTTATGCTCGGGGCCGTGTTTGGCAAACTGATGGAAGATACGGGCATGGCCCGCTCCGTTGCAGTAGCGCTGACCAAAGTTATCGGTACAAAACGGGCGATATTAGGAGTTCTTGCCTCTGCAGCTGTACTTACCTACGGAGGCGTGAGTTTGTTCGTGGTCGTCTTCGCGGTCTATCCGTTAGCGTTATCTTTATTCCGTGAAGCCAACATCAGCAGAAAGCTGATCCCCGCAACCGTAGCGTTAGGTTCCTTTACCTTTACCATGACGGCGATTCCTGGAACCCCGCAGATCCAGAACTTGATCCCTATGGAGTATTTTAAGACAACGCCTACGGCAGCTCCGATTATGGGGATCGCTGGTGCTCTTGTAATGGCTGTCGGTGGATACTTCTATTTGCGGTGGCGTGAGAAGCAGCTGACAGAAAAAGGAGAAGTATTTACGGAACCTAAGGATAATAAAATAACCGAAGATGAGGTCAAAGCGCCTCCGTTTATTTTATCGATTTTACCATTGCTGACTGTATTGCTGACTTTGAATTTATTAAAATGGGACGTTGTCATTGCCTTGATATCAGGAATTATTTTGATTATGCTGCTGAATATTACGAAATTCAAACGCTTTGTTCCGTCGATCAACAGTGGAGCGAGCGGTTCAGTTATTGCCATTATAAATACCAGTGCAGCTGTAGGATTTGGTACGGTCGTCAAAGCCGTTCCCGGATTTCAGAAGCTGACCGAATTACTAATGGGAGTGAAAGGAAATCCGCTGATCTCAGAATCCATTGCTGTTAACGTCCTGGCTGGAGCGACTGGGTCTGCTTCAGGCGGAATGGGCATTGCGCTTGAAGCATTAGGGTCGAAATATTATGAGATTGCTATGGATACGGGCATCAGCCCGGAAGCCTTTCACCGGGTCGCCTCCATTTCTTCCGGCGGTCTGGATGCACTTCCTCATAATGGGGCAGTGCTTACCCTGCTTGCGATTACTGGATTAACTCATAAAGACAGCTATAAAGATATCTTTGTCGTAGCTGTACTCATTCCGGTATTGTCCGTCGTCGTTGCAATTATTCTTGCTTCGATCGGATTGATCTAAGGGAAAAAAGAAGAGGTGTGGGGCCACGGGTCACCCTTCTCCCATACACCCACAGAAGACTCGTATCTTATATGTATGACAAAAAATCCGAACGAGGATGAATGCTGTGAACATTTCTTCCTCGTTCGGATTTAGTGATGGTTAAAAGGGTTCTATTCCACTGCCATCACAGCAGTGTTCGATTCACTTCCAAAGTCCGCTCTATTTCATAATGAGTACCGGGCAGGCAGAATGGTGAACGACATAGTCACTCACACTTCCCAGCAATAGTTTCTTCATCCCGCCAAGTCCACGATTCCCAATAATAATAAGTTCTGCATCCATATCTTTGGCATAATCGCAAATGGCTGCACCTGGATTTCTGTTTGATTCGCCCACAATAACTTTTGTTTCTACAGAATAATCTTCAGCTTCAAGTTCATCCTTCACTTTCGCTATTTCAGATTCATACTGTTCCGCTAATTCATGACCGATACTGCGCATAAAGACCGTATTGGTTACAGGTCCGGTGGCATAAATCACAGTGATTACGTGGATGACGGTATCTGGATGTTCCGTGGCATTGGTTTTTGCTTCCCGGACGGCCTGCTGGCTTAATTCACTTCCATCATAAGCGACGAGGATTTTTTTGCCATAAGGAACCGCTCCTTTGAAGATAATAATTTGTCTTACTCCTTTTATTTTAACACAATTATCAGATATTTTGTGAGGATCCAGGTTGAAATAACAGTGCTGAACCAAGGCGTTTATCTGTCTTTATCCAGCAGCTGTATTGAATGCTCATCTACTTATAAACGCGCACCCGTACAATGGAGCTGCCACCACGTGATACTGGAACCAGGAAGTTACAGAAATTTTCCCTAAAGAGATCGAACCGCTTTGTTCGAAATTGTCGTAATAAAGAGTCGGTGCCAGAAGTTTTTTAGCCCATATAAAATCCGAACAATGATGACGTGTAACCGTTCCATCATCGTTCGGATTATTTTGTCCTTCATGAGGCAGTTTGTCTAGGTCACAGGACGTCTACATTCTTTTCGCTCTATTCGAGATAAAGTGAAGGTATCTTCTAATGTCCCGGCGACCATTTATTTCTGTGTTTCTTTTGGTTGTTCCGTTCGGTTAATAATCGATGTACCGACAAGATCGCCGGTTACGTTTAGAGCGGTACAGCCCATGCCGACGAGCACATCAACGGCAGTCAAGAGCGCTACCGCTTCCATCGGCAGTCCAACCTGGGAGAAGACGGTCGCAATCATAATAATTCCGGCCCCTGGCACGCCAGCTGTCCCGACCGAAGCAAGGGTTCCAACAATAACAATTTGCACAATCGCTGAGAAGCTGAGCGGATCATTGACCACATTGGCCGCAAAAACGGCAGAGACGGCAATTCGAATCGCGGCCCCGTCCATGTTCATCGTTGCTCCGAGCGGCAGGCTGAAACCATAAAGGCTTTTCTTCAAACCTAGATTGCGCGCTGCATCCAGGGTGAGCGGCAACGTTCCAGAACTGCTCTGTGTAGCAAAAGCTGTCAGCATCGGGGTGCGGGCTTGCTTAAAGAATTGCCCTGGCCGAGTTTTCCCTGCCAGAAGAAACAGAACATATAGACCGAGCTGGACAAGCAAGGCAACATACAGGACTACAATGAAATTCCAGAGAGATAATAGCGTATCTGCTCCTTGATTACCCACGACTTTCGCAATGATGGCGAAAATACCAATCGGCACAAACTGCAGAATACCTTTCATCACGGCAAGTGTCGTTTCGTTAAGAGCATCCACTACCTTATAGAGATGTTCTCCCAAATCGTGATGGTCCTTGCCAGACCGTAAATAAGAAATAGCAATTCCGAACACTAGTGCCGTAAAGATCATTCCCAGCAGATTCATTTCTGAAAAAGCTGTAACGATATTCTGCGGAACAATATTTAGCAATACTTGCACGACTCCTGGATTATCAGGAGTTTCTATGCTTTCACTTCCTGTAAGAGAAGTGCCCGTTCCCGGATTGAGTAGACTGGCCACGATCACCCCGACGACTAAAGCCGCTGCAGAAGTGAGCAAGTAATAAAGAAATACTTTTCCTCCCATGCGTCCCAGACTTCCGATGTTTGTCTGGTTCACCCCGACGATTAAAGTGAACAGAATCAGAGGGACAATGACAAATTGCAATAAACGAAGCAGTAAATCGCCAATCGGCGCAAGTACGGCCGCATCTTCTCCAAATAGGAGCCCTACTGCAATACCTAGTATTAAAGCGACTGTAATCTTCGCAATTAATGATGTCTCCAGGTACCCTTTCCATAATGCTTTCATATTCTTACCTCCTATTTCATCTATACTAATTAAATCTTATCGGTTTACTTATCATTAGCCTTCATAAAAAATAGCCGAAAAGGGCGAGACTGTCAAAAGCTATGCTTGATTCACGCACAAGCAGGAAACTTTACCTTTTTGTTGAATCATTACTGTGTAGAAGGGATAAAGATTTCTAATAGGTTATGGAGGATTGTAAATGTCGGCGCCACAAGTCATTTTGTTATTAGGTATCGGTTATATTATTTTTACCATTGATAAAAAGCAGGAAAACTTCCCGGTGCCCGTGATCTTATTATTGATGGGTATGGGGTTATCATTTGTTCCTTATTTTACGACTATTCAAGTTTCAGAAACCATCATTTATGATGTGTTTCTCCCAGGGCTGTTGTTTACCTCCGCTTATGCATTTTCCCCGGCGGCGCTTCGAAAGCATGCCTGGCTGATTGGGGTGCTCTCAACTGCAGGGTTAGTTATTACTGCTTTACTGCTTGGCGGGCTGATCTATTGGATCGGCGGCGCGTATTTAAGTATGACCTGGATTGGAGCACTGCTTGCGGCTTCTATTCTAACTCCTACGGATCCAGTCTCTGTGGTATCGATATTAAAACAGTCATCAGGAAATGCAGATGTGGCAGATGTTGTGGATGGAGAATCGATGATTAATGACGGAACGAGCGTCGTGCTGTTTGGTGTATTATCCGGCATGTATTTGAATGGGCAAGACTTTGAAATCTGGTCGTTTCTTGGCGAATTTCTTTATGTCTCGATAGGTGGGACAGCGCTCGGACTTATCATAGGCTGGCTGTGCAGCCGTGCGGTCCATATTACGCATCACACACAATATCAGGTGATGCTTAGTATCATTACTGCCTACGGAACCTTTCACCTGGCAGAGTTCCTGGGGTTTTCAGGCGTCCTTGCCACCGTAACGGCGGGGATTATGCTTTCCTGGGAATTTGATCATCTTAACAGAGAAGATCATTACCGCGAAGCACTCGCTGGTTTCTGGGAGGTAGTAGAACCATCGCTCTTGTCGCTCGTATTTTTGTTAATTGGAATTGAAGCCACCCAGTATTTATCTTCTGTTTCCTGGCTGCTCGCTATCCTCATCTTTATCGGATCTGTGATTGTCCGCTTTGTGGTCGTTGCCGGAACGATGCAGGCATTCAGCGGGTTTCGCCGTCTACTCAACTGGAAACATTCTGCCTTAATATCATGGGCAGGTATTCGCGGTACGATGTCCGTCTTTCTTTTATTAAGCCTGCATGTGGAAGCCGGCGGAAGCGGCAATCAACTATTGTCGATCAGTTTTGCCGTGGTCATCCTCTCTTTAATTTTCCAAAGTCTAGGGATCTATCCATTAATGAAAAAACTGGTGACCTAGCCATCTAAGCGGAATCTTCATAAAAAATTTAAGAAAACCCGAACCCCTATGAGGGGGGCCGGGTTTTCTCGTGTATATGATACGCTGTCTAATCAGATTAAATGCAAGCTTCTCTAAATCGTTTGTTCTTTTTCAGGCCGGGAGTTCTTAATGAAAAACGCCATAACAAAGCCTGCGAATGCAATGATACCAGCAGCTACGAAGGAAACGTTCACTCCATGAATAGCACCGGTAATCCCTTTAGAAGGATCTGCCTGGTTGGTCATAATGGAGACGAGCAGGGCGGTTCCTACCGCTCCTGATACTTGTCGCATCGTATTATTCATAGCTGTACCGTGCGGCATTAAGTGAGGCGGAAGCTGATTAAGTCCCGCTGTGGTGACAGGCATCATCACCATCGCAATTCCAAACATTCGAATCCCATTAATGGAAGCCAGGTACAAGAACGAGGTCGATGGGGTCAGGTCCGTTAATAAGAATGTGGCCAGTCCAAGCAGACCAAGACCGGTTACAGCCAGCCACCTCGCTCCGAATTTATCAAATAACCGTCCAGTAATCGGGTTCATTATTCCCATAAGCAGTGCTCCGGGGAGCAGCATTAAGCCGGATTCAAAGGCGGTAAATCCAAGCATGTTCTGCATAAAGATCGGTAGAATGACGGATCCTCCGATCATCGCCATAAATGTGACCATTCCAAGAGCGGTCGTTAACGTGAA
Source organism: Halobacillus rhizosphaerae (assembly GCF_046719735.1). Taxonomy (NCBI): domain Bacteria; kingdom Bacillati; phylum Bacillota; class Bacilli; order Caryophanales; family Bacillaceae; genus Halobacillus; species Halobacillus rhizosphaerae. Next base: position 8,621 of record NZ_JAUTWQ010000017.1, on the reverse strand, counting down.
TATTTTGTACTTGAATATCCTGAATTCAAGTATTGGCTTAGCAAGACGCAGCTGTCGGAAAATAAACAGCGTGAGCGTAATAGCTCCGACAACTAAAGAAATGATAACTTCCGGGTGTCCCCAGCCACCATTACCGGCGACACTAAAGCCGTAGAGGATGCCTCCAAAACCAAAAGTGGACAGGATAATTGAAATCGGGTCAACTTTCGGATAGGTTTGCTCGGTTACATTTTTCAAAACAAAATAGGCAAAAATCATATCAAGAATGGCAATCGGCAGGATAATGTAAAATAAACTTCTCCACGGGAATTGATCCACTAGATATCCGGACAACGTCGGTCCGATTGCTGGAGCAAAGGCAATAACAAGGCCAAACATTCCCATTGCCTGTCCACGTTTTTCAATGGGAAAGACAAGGAAAAGGATGGTTTGCATAAGCGGGATAATGATACCCGCACCAGCTGCCTGCAGGATCCTTCCTAATAAAAGGAACGTGAAGTTAGGGGAAAGGGCACACACTAACGTCCCAACGGCAAATAATCCAACCGCCGTTAAAAATAATCGTCTTGTTGTAAAGCGTTCGATTAAAAAGGCAGTGATCGGAATCATGATCCCGTTCACGAGCATGAAAATAGACTGCAGCCACTGGGCTGTATTGGCATCAAGCTGCAAGTCAGCCATAATTTTAGGGATAGCGGTAGCGAGCAAGGTTTGGTTTAAAATCGCGATAAACGCTCCGGAAATTAACACGATCATTAACGGAACACGATTTATAGCTTCCTGCTGTTGAGGCTGTCCTTCTGACATATATGAATTCCTTCTTTCTATTGATATAGTACCAACAAGCAATTTTAGCATAATTACAGGTAAGCTTTTAATATCCTGCTCATGAAAAAAGAAAAAAATTCTGCTTACCTTCCGTGAAGTTTGAAGTTCCCTGATTTTCCACTGGATGCTCTGCAAGCTAAATAGGAATGGCAAGGTTCCGCTTCCATTCCTGTGAAGAGGTGTTCAGGAAAGTGATTCGTTTCCCGGAACCTTTTTCCATATTCAATAACGAAACCATTCTCGGTTTTAAAAAGGGTGCTTTTGTGTGAATGAGAACAGGAAAATAGTTAATCAAGCAGGAAATGGAGCCGAAGAAAAAGAATGAATACAAAGTCTTCTTTGCTACAAGGAATTTAAGGAGGAATTCAATTGCTAACCGTTAAAAAGCTGAGTGAAGTATCACTGAAAGATGCCGTCGACCTTTGGAACCTTAGCTTTGAAGGCTACTTCACTGATGCCACCACAACCATTCGCCAGTTTATCGATCGTATGGCCGCGGAAGAATTATCTCCTGAGCTGTCCTTAGCGGCATGGATGGAAGGGGAACCAGCCGGAATTGTGTTAAATGGAATAAGAACAGTGAACGGAAAAACGACAGCCTGGAATGGAGGAACTGGAATCGCCGTCAAGTTCCGCGGCCAGGGAATCGGTAAGCAGCTGATGAATCATACCATCCGTCTCTACCTGAAGCATGGCGTAAATCTTGCTTCCCTGGAAGCTCTGAGTAATAACAATCATGCCATCAAACTTTACGAGCGTGCAGGTTACACAGTGAAGGATCAGCTTTTATTCCTTCAGAAGGATGGACAGCTTTCTGATCATGCCTTTCAAGCTGACAAAGAATTTCACATAGAAAAATCACCGGCAGCTCATGCCCGCCATTTAAAAATTCTTGATCAACAAGTGCCCTGGCAGACGCAATGGGCATCACTCAGGAAAGACGGCGAACTTGCCTCCATTAGCAATGACCAGGAAACACTGGCACATGTCTTGTATAAACGTGCCTTTAATGAAGCGGGAGAGACAAGCAGAATCATGTTATTTCACGCTGGAATCAACGAGGAAAGTAACGACACTGAAGCCGCTATACGCTTCGCCTTGAGGGAAATCTTTGAACCGTCTGTTTCTTGTACGAGAATGACCTTTAACTTTCCTAAATCCAATCATCTGGTGGTTCGTTTACTGGAAGAAGAAGGTTTTCAATCGCTGACAGAGCAAGTGTATATGGAAAAAGTAATGGATTAGCGAAAACATAAAATTTCATGCCAGGGGAATCGAAGGGGAGGGATGACGCGGGTCCTCCTTCCCTAATAAATGTCGATGTTGAAAGAAGTAGAGAAGAAGTAAGAGGGAAATCACGTTTCTATAGAGAAATTAAGAAGAGAGTAGCATTTTTCAAACAAGGTTTGTGCTTGTTTTTAGGAGGTTTTCAAGTGGAGGAGAAATTAGACAAAGCCATTCAGGATGATTACCCGGAGGATTTCTCGTGGTGCTACGGATGCGGGCGAATGAATGAAGCAGGACACCACTTCCGGACGGGGATTCAGAACGGGCAGACGGTTACGATTTATACCCCGAAGCAAGAACATATGGCGCTGCCAGGATATGTTTACGGGGGGATTGTTGCTTCGTTAATTGATTGCCACGGAACGGGATCTGCTGCGATTGCTCTGCATAGAAAGAACGGACAGGAGATCGGCGATGGTTCCGAGCCGCCACGTTTTGTAACGGCTTCCTTGCACGTCGATTATGTTAAGCCCACACCCCAGGGAGTTCCGTTGAAGGCAATAGGGAAAGTCGAAGAAATTCATCCGAAAAAGTGGAAAGTGACGTCAGAAGTTTTTGCGGATGATAAGCTATGCGCAAAAGGAGAAGTAATGGCTGCTGTCATGCCAGATACTTTCCTGACGAAGTAATCCATCTCAAGACTGCCTTTAGAGAGGCAGTTTTTTTTATGAACTAAAAAAATAGCTGCGTTTATTCTCAGGTCAGAGAATTATACTTATATCCGCTCGTGGGTCAATTTGATTAGAACAAAGGCTGCGAGAAAAAAATAAATATTGATCTTGAAAAACGCTTACATTTAATTTATAATTCAACTAAACCGATTTAGTAAAACGATTTATTAAATGTTAGGAGCTGCTTTATGAATAGAGTTATTGTTCCGATGAACGCCTTTCATCATCAGGACTTAAGTAGAAAAGGTCAGGAAGCATTCCTTTCAATCATCGCAGATGCAGATGCCTATGGAGTGGAATTAAGAAGAGAATTATGGATGAATTTCAGGGAAGAATTGAAAACGCTTAAACCTAAACTGAAAAAGCTCAACTTGTTTGTGGTTTACTCCGCACCGGTTGAACTTTGGGAAAAGGATGGAGCGCTGAATCCTCAGCTCGAAACCGTATTTCGCGAAGCAGAGGAGCTTGGTGCACAGCGGCTGAAGCTTTCACTAGGCCATTTTGATGCTGACCATTCGGACCTAGCGCAGCTGAAGGATTGGCTGGATAAACAAGCGAGTGAAGTGAACGTATTAATTGAAAACGATCAAACTCTTTACGGCGGTAATATAGAGAATCTGAATCGATTTTTCACAGCTGCTCAAAAAATCGGGTTACCCGTCGGAATGACGTTTGATACCGGAAATTGGAGCTTTACAGGAGAGGTTATGGAGCAGGCATTAGCCAAGCTTTCCGACTATGTAGACTATGTTCATTTTAAAGAAGTAAAGGAAAGACAAGGCGAGCTGGTGACACTGCCTCTTTCGGAAGAACCAGCGAGCAGCTGGCGGAAACCGGCGCAAGTGTTTCCAGAATCGATGCACAAAGCGTTGGAATTTCCTTTGAAAGATACAAATGAAATTAGAAAGTATATCTCACTAGTTAGTGAGGCTGGGGCAGAAAGCGAGGAGAATGTATGAAGAACCTGGATGTGATTACCTTTGGTGAAGCGATGGCTATGTTTATGGCAGAAGAGCCGGGCGAACTTCATCAAGTCATTCATTACACCCGTGAGCTGGCAGGAGCTGAAACCAACTTTGCTATTGGAATGGCGAAACTTGGATTTCAGTCCGGATGGATCAGTAAGGTGGGAGAAGATGCGTTTGGAAAGTTTATTAAGGAACGGCTTAAGCAGAAGAACGTGAATATTGACCACGTCCTCACTACACCTGACTATCCGACCGGATTCCAAATCAAATCGAAAGTGTTTGCCGGAGATCCTGAGGTTCAATACTTTCGAAAAGGTTCCGCAGCCAGTCAGCTTAGTGTAGAAGATGCCGATCAGGAGTACGTAGATTCGGCGGAGCACTTACACATGACAGGAATTCCGCTGGCGCTTGCCTCTTCAACCAGAGAGTTCGCGATGCATGTCCTGAAGCTAATCAAGAGTTCAGGAAAATCGGTCTCCTTTGATCCTAATCTGCGGCCGTCGTTATGGAATTCTGAGGAAGAAATGATCAGAGTAACGAATGAAGCGGCAGTTCAAACCGATTATGTATTGCCTGGAATGGAAGAAGGAGAAATTTTGACAGGACGCACTACTCCTGAAGCTATTGCCGACTTCTATTTAGAACAAGGAGTAAAAGGAGTCGTCGTCAAGCTCGGAGACGAGGGAGCCTATTTCAAAACGAGTTCGGAAGAAGGATATGTGAATGGTTTAGAGGTATCGCAAGTGGTAGATACCGTTGGAGCCGGAGATGGATTTGCTGTTGGGCTGGTAAGTGGTCTGCTAGATGGAATCACTTTAAAAGATGCTGTCTTCCGCGGGAATGCAATCGGTGCTCTTGCCGTACAATCGCCAGGTGACAATGATGGATACCCGACGAGAGATGCTTTGGAAACTTATATAAAACCATACCTTAAAGGAGCGAAGTAAAATGAAACAAACGCTTGCTAAACAAAGATGGATGAGACTCATTCCTATTGCCTTTATTACGTACAGCCTGGCTTATCTGGACCGCGCCAACTATGGTTTTGGCGCTGCCTCTGGACTAGCAAATGATCTGCATATCACACCAGGTATTTCTTCATTACTAGGTGCGTTATTCTTCCTGGGATATTTCTTCTTCCAGATTCCCGGGGCCCATTATGCGGAAAATAAGAGTGCGAAGAAACTTATTTTCTGGTCGTTAATTCTATGGGGGATTCTGGCTAGTTTAACCGGAATGATTTCCAACGTTAATTTTCTATTTGTTATCCGGTTTTTATTAGGTGTTGTTGAAAGCGCTGTTATGCCGGCAATGCTTGTATTCCTAAGTCACTGGTTCACTAAAGAAGAACGTTCCCGTGCCAATACCTTCTTGATTTTGGGGAATCCTGCCACTGTGTTGTGGATGTCGATTATATCAGGGTATTTGCTGCATTCCTTTGGCTGGAGGTGGATGTTTATCCTCGAAGGTCTTCCAGCTGTAGTATGGGCATTCATTTGGTGGAAGCTTGTTAATGATAAGCCTAAAGACGCTAAGTGGCTGTCTGATGGTGAGAAATCTGCTCTGCAAAAGGAACTGGATAAAGAACAGCAGGGGATTAAGCCCGTTAAAAACTATCGGGAAGCCTTTAAGAATAAAACTGTTATTCTGCTTAGTTTGCAGTATGCGTTGTGGAGTATTGGAGTGTACGGATTTGTCATGTGGCTGCCGTCGATCATCAGTGCAGCTCCCAACATGGACATGGTGTCAACGGGATGGTTATCTGCAGTTCCTTACATTTTAGCTGTGATCTTAATGCTGACCGGTTCTTATTTCTCTGATAAAACCTTGAATAGAAGCAGGTTTGTCTGGCCATTCCTTCTTGTTGGAGCCGTTGCCTTCTATTGTTCCTACTTAGTTGGGACGAGTAATTTCTGGCTATCCTTTGCCTTGTTAATCATAGCTGGAGGGGCCATGTATGCGCCTTATGGTCCGTTCTTTGCGATTATTCCAGAAATTCTTCCGCGTAACGTCTCTGGCGGAGCGATGGCACTGATTAATAGCTGTGGAGCCCTTGGTTCATTCGTCGGCGCCTACTTTGTTGGTTACTTGAATGGCGCTACCGGCGGTTTTGGTGCTTCATACATCTTTATGTCAGGTTCGCTGCTTGCTGCAGCTATTCTTACCGTTTGGGCGACACAAACAGCAAAGAAACGTACAAAAGCCCCTTCGGAAACTGTGAACTTACAAAGAAAAACTGTATAGGATCGATCAATATCCTCGTCATTACAATCTGAAATGGAAGAAGGACTGGCGATTCGCTAGTCCTTTTCTCCTGCCTTCCGGGTAGATAAATTAAAGCAGGCATATTACAATGGAAGGAATAACGGTTTTGTAAAGGTTGATAACATGGAACGAGTGACAATGGCAGACGTAGCCAAAGAAGCAGGTGTCTCGAAGAGCACCGTCTCCCAGTATTTAAATAAGCGGTACGAATACATGGGCGAAAAGACGAGAACCAGAATCAAAGAAGCGATTGAACGGCTGGATTATCAGCCCAATTATATTGCCCGCAGCCTGAAACAGAAACGAACATCTATGATCGGGATAATTGTAGCGAACATTATGCACCGATTTTCTACCGAGGTCAGTCACGCCATTGAAGAATACTGCTATGATTCAGATATTCAGGCGATCGTGTGTAATGCTGATGATGATCCAGCTAAAGAAAAGAAATATATTGAAATGCTGATGGCTAAACAAGTGGACGGCTTGATTATTTTTCCTACAGCAAAGAATATTGACTTATATGATCAGATGATTAAATCGGGCTACCCCGTTGTATTTATGGACCGGAAAGCAGGCGATCTGAACCTTCCTAGAATTGTGGCCAATAACGTGGAAAGTGCCTACGATGCCGTGGATCATTTTATTAAATACGGCCACCGTAAGATCTCAATTATTACTCAGGAATTATCCACCAGTCCCCGGGCAGAAAGGGTCACAGGATATAAGAATTGCCTGCAGGATCATGAAATTGAATACAAGGACGAATACGTAATTAATCAGCCCATTGAAGAACTTCAGTTAGAACTGGACCGGATGTTTTCCTTAAGTCAGCCTCCTACGGCTTTGCTGGCAGGGAATGATCTTGTTTTTCTTGAAATCTTAAGATTTATGAAGAGGAAATCCATTAGCGTTCCAGAGCATTTTTCACTGGTGGTGTTTGATAACATTCCATTTGCCGATGTGGCAACTCCCGCTGTATCAACGATTTCACAGCCTGCTTTTGAAATGGGACAAAAAGCAGCAGAATTGCTATTAAAGCAAATTAAGAAAGAAGATGTGGAGTTAAAAGAATATCAGTACCCTTGTGACTTGGTGATCCGCGAAACTTCAGCCAGACAAACTGACTGAAGGTGCGGATGCGCCGTTTATTTTACTTCTGAACTAAACCGATTTAGTTTCTGCTGTCTAATTAAAAAAAGGAGGAGATTTTTGAATGAATATTCAATTAGCCTTAGATCGATTCTCTATTGAAGATGCGAAAGCTATTGCCAAGGAAGTAGAAGATCATGTGGATTGGATAGAAGTTGGAACATCTCTAATTAAAGAATTCGGGATGTTAAGCGTGAAAGAATTGAAAATGACCTTCCCTGATAAAACCATCCTTGCAGATATGAAAACAATGGATAACGCGAAATATGAGGCGGCTCTATGCTTTGAAGCAGGGGCCGATGTTATGACCGTCATGGGCGCAGCATCTGAGGCAACGATTACAACCTGTATTCAAACCGCACGTCAATACGGCAAAGAGGTAATGATTGATCTGCTGAACTTAACGGATACGCAAAAAGAGCAGCTCAAGAGCTATAACGATGTGATTTTCTGTGAGCATGTAAGTAAAGATGATCAGGAAACAAGCGGAAGCAAGAATGAAACGACTTCTTCTCTTTTCCAAGACAAAAGACTGGCCATGGCAGGCGGGATTACGGAAGCATCCCTTGTCCGTTTGCGGGAGTTGAAGCCAGAAGTAGTCATTATTGGTTCAGCGATTACGAAAGCAGATAACCGCAACCAGGCGGCAGAACGATTAAAACAATTGAGCAAGTATGAGGAGGCAAACTAATGAGTTATATGGAAACCATTTTAGAAGAAATCAAATCTGTCAGCCAATTGATTGACGAAGCAGAGGTTAAACAAGCAGCGCAACGATTAGTTGCAGGAAAAAGGATCTTTGTAACTGGAGAGGGTCGCTCAGGATTGATGGCTAAGTCTTTTGCAATGCGCCTGATGCATTTAGGAGCAGAGGTCTATGTCATTGGGGAAACGATCACTCCGGCGATTGGAGGAGACGATCTGCTTGTCGCAATCTCTGGGTCCGGTACTACGAAAAGTGTCGTCTGGACCGCAGAAAAAGCGGCTGAACTTGGCTGTGATGTTACGGCGGTAACGACAAATCCGGAATCAAATCTTGCTGAAGCCGCGACTACTGTGCTGCAGATCCCTGCGGCCACAAAGTATCGTCGTGAAAATGAGGTGAAGACCATTCAGCCGCTTGGCTCCTTATTCGATCAGTGTGCGCATATTGTCTTCGATACGATCTGCTTATTCTATGGAGAATTGAATGACGTGGATCATGCGAAGGCTTTCAGTAAGCACAGTAATGTGGAATAAATGTTTTTGCAGACGGTAGGAATATGAGCAGTGATAAACCTTATTATTAGTAAACAAAGACGCTTGGGTAACTTCAAGCGTCTTTGTTTTTATATTCTGTTATTAAAAGAAAGCTCTGGATTCATGAAGATTCAGTTTCGAGACATTTTGAAGATTTCCGTTACGTTTAACAGCGAGTCGAGGTCGGGGAAATGACTCGCTTTCCATGGGC
>NZ_JAUTWQ010000016.1:0-13444 GCF_046719735.1 Halobacillus rhizosphaerae | reverse complement strand
TAAGACAAAATGAGTTGTTGTTGATAAGACAGAATCGAGAGTCGACAGCTTTTCTGATATAAAATGGCCAATTTCCATCATCGTTTTCCCTTTCACCGAAACCGACAAATCATAGGCTCCAGACATTAGATATACGGCCTTCACCTCAGGAAAACGATAAATGCGCTCCGCCACTTTATCAAAGCCTACACCACGGGCCGGGGTCACTTTTACATCGACCATAGCCGTGACTTCCTCCCCATCCAATACCTTTGCCCAATCAATCAGCGTCGAGTACCCAAGAATGACTTTTTTCTTCTCAAGCTCATCAATCAGCTTCTGGATTTCAGTTATACTTCTACCCATTAACTTTGCAATTTTTTCGACTTCTAAATGGTTCGCGTTTTTCTCTATTAATTTTAGCAATTCTACTTTAGTTTCATTCATTTTATACACCCACTTATTAATTTACGTATGCTCTATTCTATCAATATTTTGGAATGAACTAAAACCCTATTTTCGAGGAAGCAGCAGCTCATCTAAAAATTTTTTTGCCTATAAGGAGAAAGGATAACTACATTTCCAAACAAAAAACGCTTGTATCTATCTAGATACAAGCGTATACAGCTACTATTAAGTCAAAATTACATAGTTATTTATAAAAATATATCTCGTCCAAACTTATAAGTGGACTCCTTTAAGCACTCCACAATTTCGTAATGATTTCCTCTTGAACAGCTGCATGGTGCTTTACTGTAAGCAGACTCACTCCTACATAAGCAATCAGTGATAGGAGTACAGGCATAACAACCGTATGCATGCCAAACGCATTAGGCATAAACGTATTAAATAGAATGTAGCTGCCCACCCCCATTAGAATAGAAGCAAGAGCTCCACTGGCATTCCCTTTTTTCCAGTAAAGTCCCATAATCACCGGCCAAATAAATGCGGCTTCCAGTCCTCCAAAGGAAAAGAGATTCAGCCATATTAAAAGCTCAGGCGGGTGAATAGCCATGGCAAACACAAGAACTCCTATAACAGTGGTTACACCTAAGCTAAAACGCTTAATCGTCTGATCGTCTGCCCCTGGTTTCACGTAATTTAAGTACACATCTTTAACTACAGCTGAACTAACAAGCAGTAGTAAAGAATCAACGGTAGACATGATCGCCGCCATAGGAGCCGCCAGCACGATTCCACTCAGCCAGGAAGGTAAAACCTCCATCGCAATCCTTGGCATTACGGTATCACCTACTTCAATACCTGGCATAACTGCACGGGCAAATACTCCAGTTAAATGCATACCAAGCATAATAAATCCAACTACCACGGTACCGATAATTAAAGCCCGATGCATCCCTTTAGAGGTTTTGTAAGACATCGCACGTACCGCGACTTGTGGAAGCCCCACGACTCCTACCCCTACAAGTATCCAGAAGGAAGATACGTACAACGGCGTTAACGAATGGTCCGCTCCAAATGGGGTGATTAGACCTGGATTCTCTGCTGCCAGATCTGATATAATTTTTCCCATTCCTCCGCCGGCCACGATGGTACCAATGAGAATAATTAACGTCCCGACAAACATTACCACACCTTGAACCGTGTCTGTAATAGCAACAGCACGGAAGCCCCCAATAATCACGTAAACAAGTACAGAAACTGCAAAAATAAACAAAGCTGCAGTATAAGAAAGACCTGTGAGTGATTCAATTAATCGTGCGCCGCCGACCCACTGGGCGGCCATAGCGGAAAATAAGAATATAATAATACTCAGTGCAGACAGGATTACCACCCATTTGCTCTGGTATCTCTCTTTTAAGAAGTCAATCAATGTAACGGCGTGTATTTTTCTCGCCATTATGGCAAACTTTTTCCCAAGAACGGAAAGAACAAAATATCCGGCTGGGAGCTGAGTCATAGAGAGCAGAACCCAGCCAAGCCCCATGGTATAGGCCACCCCCGGGCCTCCAACAAAGCTGCTCGCACTACCATATGTAGAAATCATTGTCATCGCAAGAATAAAACCGCCAAGCTGTCTGCTTCCAAGAAAGTATTCCTGCAGAAAGTTAGAGGTCGTCTTCAAATGCTTAGAAGCATAGAAACCCGTTATAAAAATCACAACAAGAAAGATCAGCAGCGGAATAATGACTTCCCTATTCATTGCTCATCCCCCTCGTCCAACGACACTTCTTTGAACAGAAAAATGACCGCAATTACCACAAGAGTCAGAATGAATAGGGTGGCTAAAATACAGCTATAGAAAAACCATGCCGGCAAACCCCAGATGTAGTTGTACTCCTCCACGGGTTTAGAACCCAGGCCATAAGCAAGGCTGTACCAGAGAATAAAATTGATCAGAACCAGACCGACACCAATGAAGGCTTCCCGGTTCGCAATACGGTAACGAGGATCATCCTCATTGTTATACTTCATGCTTTTCCCCCCAAGAAGACTTTTAAAGAAAAGATTGTAATCAAAAATCCATAAATAATCAAGGTTTTTCTTATTCATTTGTTAACTATAATTTCTCAGATATTTTTCAGTCAACTAATTATTATAACAATATCATGAATTTAGATGAGGAGTATGAAATAAAGATGATGGTAACGATACCTTCAGAAAACTTCATTAAAAACAGAGATCGGTTCATTTAGAAATAGAGAGAATAAAAAAAGACTCCTTCATCTGTCTGAAGGAGTCTTTCATTATAATAAATCGTGAAAAATTCTTTTATAAACTTGTTAGACACGGCTCCTTTAATTCCTCATTCTACTTGAACCCCACACCACTCAACCAGGGTACAAGCCATAATTTCTGCCACTTCAAAAACTCTATCGATGTGGATATATTCGTTAGGAAAGTGGGCCATCTCTGTCACTCCCGGGCCAAACACCAAGGAAGGTATGTTTCCTACTTCTGTTAAGAGCCCCCCATCCGTACCCCATGGAGAAGCCTCTACAATCGGATCTTCGTTTAAGACCCCACGGTACGACGATACAAGGGTCTGCATCAATTCATGTTCCTGATCAATAGAACCAGGAAGCCAGCGGGCACCAAACCATTCAAGCTGGGGAGGGTGTTCTTCAAACCATGGATCGATATGCTTAAGCTTCTCTAGCCAGTCTTCCATTTCAGCTTTGGCATTTTCGATCGTTTCTTCTGGAGAAACTCCCATCCGCCCTTCCAATTTTACTAAATCGGCAACGGAGGAAGGCCAGTCTCCCCCCTCAATTTTCCCAATATTAATCGGAATGGGGATGGGGATCTTATCATATAAAGGGTCTGTGATGCGCTCATTCCGCTGTTGTTCTAACTGTTGGATATGTTCTACGACGCTCAGACTTTTTTCAATTGCACTGACTCCTTCATAACGTGTGCCTCCATGGGCGGAGCGGCCTTTAATATGGACACGAAACCACATGGAGCCTTGCTGTTTAGGAAAAATTTTTAAATTCGTCGGCTCAGGGATTATAGCAGCATCTGCTTTGTAGCCTTTAAGCACGGCAGCTAACGTTCCTGTTCCACCGCTTTCTTCTTCGATCACACTTTGAAAAATGACGTCGCCCTTCAGCTTGACACCAAGGGAATGAAGAACCTTGATGGCCAGAAGCATAGACACATTGCCACCTTTCATATCGGTCACACCTCGTCCATACATTTTTCCATCGACCACTTTCCCACTAAACGGATCGTCATCCCATTGATTACGGTCCCCTGCAGGTACCACATCAATATGGCCATTAAAAATGAGGGATCGTCCGCCGCCTGTCCCTTTTTGAACACCCACTACATTCGGACTTCCTGTAAAATCATCCCTTGATGAAGCAAAATTCGGATGCTTACTCAACGATTTTCCATCAGGATCCCAGACATCAACTTTAAGTCCCAGTTCATTCAATGTGTCTATCACAATTCCCTGGGCATTCGCTTCATTTCCCTGCGTGCTGTCTGCTTGCACAAGGCTTTGAAGCAGCTTGGTCCCTTCTTCCTTATTCTCCTTTAACCATTGATGAACCTGATTCTTCAGTGTCTCATTTACAGTTTCCAAAAAATTGCCACCTCTCTCTCCATTAACTTTTTGATTACTGCACTTTTTGCCATCCAACTAAAAGGCCGCCACCCCATCTCCTACATGGAGGGTCGCCGCTGTTTTTTCTCTAATATCATTGACTGTATAAGGCGTCATAACTTCTTTTAAGACAAGGCCCTGTGGTGTGACCGCAATTACAGCCATGTCTGTAATAATCATACTTACACACGCTCTCGCCGTTAATGGCAAACTGCATACAGGTAAAATCTTTGGCTCTCCCTTTTTATTTAAATGACTCATCAAAACGATGACTTTTTTAGCTTTTTGGGCAAGTTCCATCGCTCCTCCGATCCCGGGGACACGTTGACCAGGAACAATCCAGTTTGCCAAATCTCCCTGTTCACTTACTTCAAGCCCCCCTAAAATTGTCATATCTAAATGTCCGGATCGAATTATGCCAAAAGCTGTGGCACTGTCAAAATAAGCAGCTCCCTGTACGGTACCGACTGGGAATCCCCCTGCGTTACAAAGCATGGGATTCTCTTCGCCTTCCTTTGGCGATTCTCCCATGCCTAAGACTCCATTTTCAGCATGAAACATGACCTTCGTGTCTTTTTCAAGGTAATTAGAAACAAGAGAAGGAATCCCAATACCTAAATTGACGATCATACCAGTCCCAATTTCCCGAGCCGCACGCTTTGCCATTCGATTTCTGACATCTATTCCCAAGCCCATTTCCAATTTACCCCTTTACTTTGAATGACCATGTCCACGAAGACCCCAGGTGTTATGATGCATTCAGGATCCAATTCACCGGCCGGCACAATCTCCTCAACCTCCGCTATGGTAAAATCCCCTGCCATCGCTACAAGAGGACTGGTATTTCTAGCACTCGTATCATAAATTAGATTGCCAAAGGTGTCTGCTTTTTTCGCATACACGATCGAAACTTCCGCTCTTAGAGGTTTCTCTAACAAACATTCTTTACCATCCACAACGACCTTTTGCTTTCCTTCTTCCACCATACTTCCGATCCCGACGTCAACTAGGATTCCAGAAAGCCCTACACCACCCGCACGAATTCGTTCCGCCAGAGTACCTTGCGGGGAGAATTCTACTTCTAATTTCCCCTCCATCATCAATTGACCCGCAATAGGGTTTGAACCGATGTGAGAAGCAATGAGTTTCTTAACGAACCCCTCACTTACGATACGACCGACTCCGATATCGGGAAATCCAGCATCATTCCCGATTAAGGTCAAATCTTTCACCCTTTTTTTCAACATGCCATCCATAACAGTCGGTGGGTTCCCAATCCCTCCAAAACCACCGAACATGAGTGTACAGCCATCACGGATGTAAGAGAGAGCTTCTTCAAGCGTTCCCGTTTTATTTATAGGCTTTTGCTTAGCTCGCTGCATATCTTTTCCCTCCTATCCAATCGAGTCGATATATCCTTGAATAATTAATTCATTTTGGACTTCATATACGGTTTCTTCGAGAATTCTAAGTAACAGATCCATCTCCTGTTTATTAATGGTTAAGGGTGGAGATATAATAATCGCGTCACCGTCTCCCCCTTCCACACCAGCTGATGCAGGATAAATGAGAAGCCCCTTATCACGAGCTTTAGTAATGACCCTGCTCGTCAGCTCTAACGGTTTTCTGAAAGGAATTTTGGTGAATGAATTAGAAACGAATTCCACCCCCATCATTAACCCTTTCCCACGAACGTCCCCAATGATCGGTGACTGTATGGCGAGCTTCTTTATTTCATTTAACAAATAATCACCGTTTTCCGCCGCTCGTTCAACTAAGTTATGTTTTGAATGTAGTTAAGAACAGCAAGGGCTACAGCAGTCGATTGTGGATTTGCACTATACGTGTGACCACTCATTATTGATTTCGACCCTTCCCAAATAGGCTCCATGACTCTTTCATGAACAAGTGTCGCGGCGATTGGTGAATAGCCGGCGCTCAGCCCCTTCCCAAGTGTGAGAATATCGGGTTTCACTCCGTAATGCTCCATCCCAAACATCTTCCCCGTACGACCGATGCCTGTCATCACTTCATCGGCAATAAAGAGAATGTCATGAACATCACAAATTTCTTTAATTCGTTGATAATAATCAGCTGGCGGGACAACGACTCCTCCTGCTGCTCCAATAATCGGCTCTGCAATAAAGGCAGCTACATGCTCAGCCCCAACCCGGCGAATCGATGTGTCCAGTTCATTGGCACACATCAATTGACAGCTCGGGTACTCCTGGTTGAACGGACAACGGTAGCAGTAAGGTGATGAGATACTAGGGAAGCTTTCAAGCATGGGGACAAACCGCTCCCTTCGACCGATATGCCCAGACATGGATAACGCCCCCATAGTTATGCCGTGGTAGCTGGACCAGCGGGAGATTACTTTATTCTTTCGGTAATTCCCTTTCTCCTGCCAATGTTGAACAGCGATCTTTAGTGCCGTTTCTGTTGCCTCAGAACCACTATTTACAAAAAAAGAATAATAAGGAGTGTCCTCATCAAACGCGATAGAGCTTAATTGATCAGCAAGTTGTTCGGCTGGTACGGACGTAAATTGGGAACGATACACAAACGATAACTTTTGTGCTTGGACATTCATCGCAGCCACGATTTCTGGCACAGCATGGCCGATACCCGCTGTAACTGCCCCTGAAGAACCATCCAAGTATTTTTTTCCTTGGTCATCCCAAATAAAAACCCCTTCACCATAAACGGCCGTAGGATAACTTTCATCGACGTGCGGCTTAATTAACTTAGATCCCTTCACGCTCAATTCTCCTTTTAATCATTCTCAGCTTTAGTGGTCATGTTTCATTATATTTTTAGAAGCGGCTATTATTTTCATTTTCTTTTAAGGATTGATTAGAATTCCCACTATTCTCAAACAGTTAAGTTTTATAATATGTAGAATGAATAGAGGTCAAATTCACTACTATAGACGGTTTTCCACTGAAAGATAAGACTAGTTGAAATTTAAATCCCCACTAGTAAGTTGAAAGCGGGTTCCCCTCTAAGGATATAATTTCTTAATACAAAAAAAAGACAATTCACCATGCAGGTAAATTGTCTCTTCTGTATATTGAAACCTATCCATTAAAGTTGTCCACACTTAGATGGAGCTGATTGTTTCCTGAATAGAATGAGTACCCGATACTACTTGAAACTCTTTGCCGATCGTGGACTCATTTTCTAAACTGGCAACGATAACACTTGCCACATCTTCTCGAGGAACTTCTCCTCTTTCCACTTCAGATGCTGCTTCTATTTGACCGGTTCCTTTATCATTGCTTAGAATACCAGGATGGATGATGGTATAATCTAATTTCGTTGATTTCAGCCACTCATCGGCATAATGCTTAGCGGCTACATACGGTGCAAAGGACTCCGGAGCGTCCTGGATGGCTTTGCGGCTTGTATCAAACGAACTGATCATCACAAAGCGCTTCACCCCAGCCTTTTCAGTGGCTTTCATTGTTTTCACAGCACCGTCTAAATCAATTAAAATGGTTTTATCTGGTCCTGTATTCGGGCCGGACCCTGCTGTAAATACGACCGCATCCACACCTTCAGCTGCTTTAGCAATTGCTTCGACATCGTCTTCTAAATTGACTACTGCCGTTTCCGCACCAAGATCTTCAAAGAAGGAAGCTTGCTCCTGCTTGCGGATCATTGCCTTTGCTTCGAATCCTTCCCGATTCTGTATACTTGTCACGAGATGTTTACCGATTTGTCCGTTTGCTCCTACAACTAGAACTTTCATGTTCTTCACCCTTTCTAAGTAATCAAAATAAGTTTTTTTATCTAACGGGTTTCCATTTATTTAGATACCCTAAATGAATGACCTTTAAAAGTGAAAAACACATTGAAATTCATGGCCTTTTGAGCATGCAGCAAAGTCACCTATGTTCAGCAGAGTGAAGTTTTCTTTCTTTGGGAAGCTTCTTGCTGGCATGTGGAATAGCATGGGGTTTTACATTAATCACATCAGAAGAATAAATCGTCACACTCATCATGCCTCCATAAACTCTTGAGCGAATGAGTAACGGCTGGTTATATTGGTTCTTAAATGAAAAATCCGGCCCATACCAGCTCACTGTAGCATCTCGTCCTGAGGGTACATAAGGAACCCGTTTACTGTGGGAATAGCGTTCCATCACTTTCACTCCTGCATTGTCCACGGAGTTAAACAGTGTAGAAGATACCTGACAAATCCCTCCGCCAATTCCTTCTGTTACTTCTCCTTTAACAATAACCGGGGCTGTCTTATAGCCCTTTTCCTTCGTTCTTTTTCCAACCACTTGATTAAAGGAAAAAAGTTCGCCTGGAAAGACCACGTGGCTGTCAATGGCATCTGATGCGAGTCGAATATTATGCGACCGTTCTTCATTATTCGAATTAAAATAAGTCACATAATGTCCAATCTGCTGGGTACGCACATTGGCAAGCAATTCACTATCAACCTTAGGATAAACGGGAAGTTTAGGGACGTTGAATGAATCCGATCCTGCCTCATACAAATATTGATAAAATCTTTCTGTGAATTTCTTTCGATAAACTTTGTAGCCGTTCTTTCCAGGAATGATTTCACCTGATCCCCCTATCTTCGCATTTACAGGCCCTTGGTTTATTTTCTGATCCAGTTGATCCATAAGCTGCTGGGTTTTCATTTGATCGACAAATGGATGTCCAAGGAACTGGTCAGCAAAGTTCTTTCTGTTCACCGTAAGAACTAGCTTGCCATTCTCCATCAGCGTTAAGTCATCTTGTTGTATCGAAGGTTGAGATAGTAATAAACATAGAGACAAAATTACAAATTTCATACTTGAGTCCTCCTGGGGTTAGTATGAATAGAAGATCAATAAATCATGTGAAAAACTTTTTTTATTTCGTTACAGGCCATAAACATAAAAAAACAGCGGATTGGAGTACCCGCTGTTTCATTCATAAATTTTGAACTTTTACCCTTTAATCGAACAAAACGCTCACAGACTTCTCATTTTGCACGCGTAACAATGCATCGGCAAATAACGGAGCAACTGAAAGGGATTTTATTTTATCAATCTTCTTCTCCTCTGGTAAGAAAATCGAATTGGTTACAACCAGTTCTTTAATCGGAGAATTTTCAATCTTGGCGCCAGCTGGTTCTGATAATAGAGCATGAGTTCCACAGGCATAAATTTCTTTAACATCAGCTTCCATAAGACAATTCGCCGCCTGTACTACTGTTTCAGCTGTATCGATCATATCGTCTACAAGGATGACATTTTTCCCTTGAACAGAGCCTACTACATTCGTTTCTTCCTCTTCCCCTGGTTCAGGCCGTCGTTTATCAATGAAGGCAATCGGAGCATCTAGAATGTTCGCCATTCTCCTTACACGTCTCAGTCCACTCGTATCAGGGGCCACAATGACAATATCGTCCAGATTCTTTTCATTGTAGTACTCCGCAAGAATCGGCACACCGACCAGTTGATCCACAGGGATGTCAAAAAAGCCTTGAATTTGCGGGGCATGTAAATCTAAACTAATGACGCGGGAAGCTCCTGCGGTTTCCAATAAATTCGCGATTAATTTCGCTGTGATCGGTTCACGGGAGCGTGCCTTACGATCCTGACGCGCATATCCATAATAAGGAATGACGACATTAATGCTTTTGGCCGAAGCTCTCTTCATCGCATCAATCATAATTAATAACTCCATTAAATGTTCATTTACAGGCTGGGAGGTCGATTGAATCAAATAGATATCCGCCCCTCGGACACTTTCTTCAATATTAATTTGAATTTCACCGTCACTAAATCGCACGACAGAGTTCTTTCCTAAAGGAACGTCGAGGATCTCAGAGATTTCCTGCGCTAATGGTTCATTAGAGTTTAATGTAAAAAGTTTCATATTGGATGTTGAGCTCATGTAAATCTCTCCTATTATTAATGGGAATGGAATGTACTTGGTGATTTATTGAACAGCTCTTGCTGTAGAGAATGTTAACCTCATGTATATTTTTTGTAAAATATCTTTTAAATTATATCATAAAATTATCTAAATCCATACGGACTAAGAGGCTCAATTAATGGAAGAAAAACACATATAAAATGCTTTAGGATAGTTAATGTAATTTTTCATAAACACAGGCACAAGTAAATCCCCCCAACCTAATAGAAGAATCGTCAAGAAAGGGACGGGATTAGTAGGATCTTATAGAAATGACTCGAAATTCTGCACTAGAAAAATCCGAACGCAGATGAAAAAAGGTGATTAACATTACATCTAAGTTCGGATTTTATAGTTGGAAAAAGAAGTATGTCTAACGGATACCGTCAAATTCAACTAATGAAGGACGCAGCCGTCTTACACTCGACCACCTTGAACAATCTCAACAAAGTCCTTTGCATTAGCCGTAACCTCTTCATAATTCCCCTGTTTTGCCGGCTTGGTAATCTCTCCTCCCACTCCTACCAGAAGTGCCCCTGCATCAAGCCAGTGCCTTACATTTCCCAAATCTACACCGCCTGTAGGCATAATTTCTATGTAAGGAAGCGGACCTTTAACCGCTTTAATATGGGAAGGATCAAAGCTCTGGCCTGGAAAAAGCTTAATAATTGATGACCCACTCTCCAACGCTTGCATGGCTTCATTAATCGTCATACAACCCGGGATGTAAGGAACCTGATACCGATTACATAAGAAAGCAGCTTCACGATTATAGTTCGGCCCCACGATAAATTGAGCACCACTCATAATAGCTATTCTCGCTGTTTCAGCGTCCAGCACTGAACCTGCCCCTACCACCAAATCCTCTCTTCCCTGAAAGTATTGGATCACTTTATCGGCTTGAGGAACGGTGAAAGTAATCTCCAGGCTCCTTACGCCTCCTTCCACACAGGCTTCCGCAGTTTTTATTGCCTCTTCCGGGGAATTCCCGCGAATTACAACGGTTAATGTATGGTCGATCATTTTTGTTAAACAGTTGTATAATTTCATCATTAATCCTCCTACACTCCTGAATAAGCGGAAAAACCGCCGTCCACTGGGACTAGAATCCCATTCACAAAACCAGACGATTTCTCATCAGCCAGCCATAACAGGGTCCCCACCAGTTCTTCAGCTTTCCCCAGCCTGCTCATAGGGGTCTGCCCAATAATTTTATTCGCTCGCTCTTTATATTCTCCCTCTTGATCAAGAAGCAGACCCCGATTCTGTTCCGTTAAAAAGAATCCAGGAGCAATCGCATTCACACGAATTCCTACCTTTGAGAAATATACAGATAACCATTGGGTAAAATTGCTGACAGCTGCTTTCGCTCCACTGTAAGCAGGGATCTTCGTTAATGGTCTCAATGCATTCATAGAGGAGATATTAATAATGGAAGCTCCATGTTTATCAACCATATCTTCAGCAAACACCTGAGTTGGGATCAGAGTTCCTGAGAAATTTAATTTGAACAGTTCATCAACAGCATGAGGATCGATATCAAAGAAGCTCTGCTCCTCATTATCAGGCGAGAAATATTCCTGCCCAGTCGTTGCCTTGGGATGATTACCACCTGCTCCATTAAGTAATAAATCGACCGTCCCCCACTGCTCGTGGATGTCTTCACGGACCTCCATAAGAGCTTCTTTATCCAAAACGTCCACACTGTACCCCCGGCATTCTCCTCCAGTGGAAGTAATTCTTTCGACTACTTTATCAATTTTCTCTTGTGTTCTTGCGAGAATAGCAACCTTCGCTCCGCATTTGGCTAACGCCTCACTTAGAACGGAGCCAAGCACTCCGCTCCCTCCTGTTACTACGGCTATCTTTCCTTCTAGATCGATTTGAAATGGTAAATTCATTGTATCCTCCTTTCTAATTCTCTATGACTGTATCAAGAATTCCATTAAGATAAGCTGCCCCAAGTGCACGATCAAACAGTCCGTACCCGGGCCTTCCTTCCTCTCCCCAGATCATTCTCCCATGATCGGGTCGAATGGGTCCTTTAAACCCTGTTTCTACTAACTTCTTCATGACCTCTACCATTGGAAGAGAACCATCTTTAATCGAATGAGAGGTTTCCTGAAAGGATTTATCTCCAATCCATTTCACGTTCCTTGCATGGACAAAATGGATTCTGCCTTTAGCTGCCTCGATAATCTCAAGGAGATCGTTTGCAGGATTACTTCCGAATGAACCTGTACAAAAAGTAAGACCATTAGCCGGACTATCTACTTCCTTCAGCATATATTCCACATTTTCTTTCCCAGTAATAATTCTCGGCAATCCGAAAATTTTCCAAGGCGGATCATCGGGATGGATAGCCAACAGCAATTGTTCCTCCTCTGCGACAGGCACAATTTCTTTCAGAAAGTAAATGAGGTTATCCATCAGCGATTCTTCTGACATCGCTTGGTAATCTTCCATTAGAAGCTTTAGCTTCTCTGTCTGGTAAGAGAGGTCCCAGCCCGGCAGTTCAAGTTTACCTTCAAGTGGGTCTATTCTAGATATGGACTCTTCTTCATAAGCAAGTGAATTTGATCCATCGGGTAGCGATTCAGCAAGATTTGTACGCGTCCAGTCAAAAACGGGCATAAAGTTATAACAAATTGTTGTTATGCCTGCTTTAGATAGATTACGAAGGGTTTGCTTGTAATTCTGAATATATTGATCTCTCGTCGGGCGTCCCAGTTTAATATCTTCATGAACAGGGACGCTTTCAATAACACTCAGTTTTAAACCAAGAGCTTCAATGGTTTCCTTCAAATTCTTAATCTTTTCAAACGGCCACACTTCCCCAGGGGGGATACTGTATATGGCGGACACGATCCCCTTCATTTGAGGGATTTGTTTAATTTGCTCAAGCTTCACAGGATCATCTTCTCCGTACCAGCGAAAACTCATTTCCATAGGGTCCGCTCCTTTCTATAAGTTAAAATACCTTTTCGCATTGTAATAAGATATATCTTTTACATAGCTTCCCAGCCATTCCATGTCTGCGGGAACTTTCCCATTCATGGCCCATCTCCCCAATAAATTACAAAGGATTCTCCGAAAATATTCATGACGGGAGAACGAAAGAAATGACCGCGAGTCCGTAAGCATTCCAATAAAATGTTTAATTAAACCTACATTGGCAAGAATGCTCATCTGATCTTCCATACCATCTATATGATCATTAAACCACCAAGCCGTACCAAACTGAACCTTCCCAGGAACCGTACCGTCTTGAAAGTTACCAGCCATACTGGCAAGTATATAATTATCGCGCGGATTCAGACAGTATAGCACCGTTTTAGGTAGCTTCCCTGTAGAATTGACTGAATCCAGGAAGCGGGACAATGGCTTTGCGAGTAAGGAATCTCCAGGTGAATCATACCCGCTGTCCCTGCCTATTTGCTGGAACATTTTCGTATTGTTGTTTCTTAA